>NZ_CP064655.1:3000830-3370274 GCF_018141525.1 Miltoncostaea marina | reverse complement strand
GTGGGCGTCGGGCCGGGAGGTCAGAACAGGGTGGCGACGAGGGCGGAGCCGGCGTCCGTGAGGCTGCGGGCGCCGGATGCGTCGCGGCGCAGCAGGCCGCGGTGCTCGAGCAGGGCCACCTCGCGACCGCACTCGGCGCGCGGGCACCCGAGCTCGTCGGCGAGCCGCTCGGGCGTGGCGCTGCCGATCTCCAGCAGCAGCGCGAGGATGACGCGCGCGGTCTCTGAGGGCACCGGCTCGGGGTGCGGCGCCCCCTCGCCCGGCACGGCCAGCGTGACGACCGCGCCGCCGCTGATGTTCCCCGCGATCTCGACCTCGCCGCCGGCGGCCGCGAGCAGCGCGGCGGTGAGCGGCAGGCCGCCGCCGACGCCGCGCACCACGGCCCGCGCCGCGCTGCGCGCGGCGGTGAACCCCGGCTGCAGCGCGAGGGCGGGGTCGGCGATGCCCGGGCCGTGGTCGCTCACGCGCACGACGTGGCCGGCCTCGAGCACGCTCACGACCGCGTCGCTGAACCCCGCGTGGACGAGGTTCTCCACGACCTCGCGGATGGCCGGCGCGGGGATCGGCGACCGCGCCGTGACGAGGTCGCAGGCGGCCTCGATCAGGGCGACCGGGTCGTCGTCGCGCAGCTCCTCGACGAGCGGCGGCTCGTCGGCGGCGCCGTAGACCGCCACACGGATCGCGAGGGGCTCCGCCGGCTGGGGGCGGCGCGACGCGAGGGGGGTGGTGAGGGCGAGGGTCGAGGGCATGTCCGGGTCGGTAGGGCGGGCACTCTACCCCCGATCCGCGGGGCCGCGAAAGGGCTCGCTGAGCCCTGTGGAGAACAAACCGACGTGGGAGCGGCGAATTCCTGTGACGCCCCTGTCACAGGCTGCACATGCATCCCAGCGGACGCCCGCGACCATGCGGGTTCCGGCCGGTTGTCCACAGGGATCTCCACATCTGTGGAGACGCTCCGGCGGCCCGTCTGGCAGGGTTCGCGGGCGCCCGCGGGCGGCGTCTCCACCGCCCTCCCGCGGGGCGCTGCCGCGGCGGTGCCCTTTGCTATGCTCGCGGCCCCGCGGCGGGCATCGGCCTGCCCGGATTCCGGATGCCATGGCATCGAGCTGACGAGGAGTGCGGCGCGCGTGAAGCGGACCTACCAGCCCAACCGGCGCAAGCGAAAGAAGACGCATGGCTTCCGGGTGCGGATGAGCACCCGCGCCGGGCGCGCGGTGCTCCGCCGCCGCCGGTCCAAGGGCCGTGCGCGCCTGTCGGCCTGAGCCGTGACCGACGCCGGCACCGCTCCGCGGCGCCGAGCGCGCATCACCCGCTCGGGCGACTTCGACGCGGTCTACCGTCGCGGGCGCTCGGCCGCCAACCGTCATCTGGTCGTCTACGCGTTCCGGCGCGACGACCGTGCCCCCACGTCGCCGCCGCGGCTCGGCCTGTCGGTGTCGAAGAAGGTCGGCGGCGCGGTGGAGCGCAACCGCGTGAAGCGCGTCCTGCGCGAGCGGTTCGCCGAGGTGGCGCCCTCGCTGCCCGGGGGGATCGACGTGGTCGTGATCGCGCGGCCGGGCGCCGCGGAGTACATCGAGGAGCGGGGCTCCGCCGCCCTGGGCGCGCGCCTGGCCGAGCTGGCCGAGCGGGCCACGCGGGTGCCGTCCGCGTGAGGGGGGCGCTGATCGCGCCGATCCGGGTCTACCAGCGGGCCATCTCGCCGCTGATCCCCCGGCGCTGCAAGTACCACCCCACGTGCTCCGCGTACGCGGTCGAGGCGATCCGCGAGTTCGGGGCCGCCCGCGGCCTCGTGCTCGCCGGCTGGCGCCTGCTGCGTTGCAACCCGTGGAGCCACGGCGGCGTCGATTACCCGCGTGACCAGCGGGTGTTCCGCACGTGAACCCGCTCCAGCTGCTCGAGGACCCCCTCCGCGGGCTCCTCGACTTCCTCCACGACAACGGCAACCTCACCTACGGATGGTCGATCGTCGTCCTGACGGTGATCGTGCGCACCGCGCTGCTGCCGCTGGTGATCAAGCAGTACTCGTCGATGCGGGCCATGCAGCTGGTCGCCCCGCAGCTGAAGGAGCTGCAGCGCAAGTACAAGGGGAACCGCCAGAAGCTCAACGAGGAGCTGATGCGGTTCTACAAGGAGAACGAGATCAACCCGTTCGCCTCGTGCCTGCCGCTCGTGGCGCAGATCCCGATCTTCATCGCCCTGTACTACGTGCTGCGCGAGTTCGCGAACGACGCCGACGTGTCGGGCGGCTCGGTCTCGTTCATGTGGCTGATCCCGGACGTGCGCATCGAGCTGCAGGACATCGGCTGGGGCGCCGCCGTGCTCGTGGCGATCTACGCGCTCTCCCAGCTGCTGTCGACCGAGCTCTCGGCGACGCCGAACATGCCCGAGTCGCAGCGGCGCATCATGCGCATCCTGCCGCTGGTCGTCGTGGTGTTCGTGTTCCAGTTCCCGGTGCCCTCGGGCCTGGTCCTCTACTGGATGACCACGAACCTCTGGACCTGCGGCCAGCAGCTCGTGATGCGGCACCGCATCGGCCTGCACCTCGCCGACCCCGAGGAGGTCGAGAAGTGGGGCGGCGGCCAGCCGGCCAAGAAGGGCTCGCGCACGCCGCCGAAGACCGCGGCCGCCGCCGTCCCCGCCCGGAAGGGGCGCGGCCGGGGCGCCGCCGCGGACGAGCCGGCGGAGGTCGGCGAGCCCGAGGAGGCGCCGGAGGCCCTCGAGGCGCCCGAGCCCACGACCGCCCCCGAGGCGGCCGAGGCCCCGGAGGCCGAGGCGCCGGAGGCGGAGGCCCCCGAGGCGCCGGCGACCGGCGCGGGGCCCGCGGCGGACGACGGGGCGCGGCGCAGGCGCCCGCGGCCCAAGGGGGCGCCGAAGTCCCCGTCCAAGGGGTCGCGGCCCGCGCAGCCGCGCTCGAAGAAGCGGAAGCGCTGAGCGGAGGTGAGCTGTGGCGTCGAGTGAGGTGACGGCGGAGGGCCCCGGGGCGATCGCGATCGCGCGCACCCTCGAGGCGGTGGTCGAGGGCATGGGCCTCGACGCCCAGGTGACCGTGGGCGCCGGCCCGGACGGCAACGACCTGGAGGCGCGCGTGGACGGCGAGGGCACCTCCGCCCTGGTCGGCCGCGGCGGCGAGACCATCGACTCGCTGCAGTACCTGCTGGCGCAGATCGCGAGCCGCGCCGAGGGCGGCGGCCGGCGCCGGGTGAGCCTCGACGCCGACGGCTACCGCGCCCGCCGGGCGAAGGCGCTGACCGACCTCGCCGAGGAGGCGGCCCGCGAGGCGGTGGAGTACGGCGAGGAGATCGAGCTCGACGCGATGACGCCGCACGACCGCCGCATCGTCCACATGGCGCTCAAGGACCGCACCGAGGTGGTCACGCGCAGCGAGGGCGAGGAGCCGCGCCGGCGGATCATCGTCGAGCCCGCCGAGTAGCCGCGGGCACGTTTCACGTGGAACGGGAGGGAGCCGTGGTTTCACGTGAAACCTCGGCGCCGGTCGCCCGCCTCCTGGAGCGGGCCGCGGCGATGGGCGTCCCGCTCGGGCCGGACGCCGCCGCGCAGATGATCGGCCTGCTCGACCGCATCGCGCTCGAGCCCCAGAACCTCACCGCGATCGAGGGCGTCGACGCGGGCATCGACCGCCACCTCGCCGACTCGCTCGCCGGCCTGACGCTCCCCGAGGTCGCGGATGCGGAGGCGTGCGTGGACGTCGGCAGCGGGGCCGGCTTCCCCGGGCTCGCGCTCGCGCTCGCCCGACCCGCGATGCGCGTGACCCTCATCGAGAGCGAGGGGCGCAAGGCCGACTGGCTGCGCCGCGCGTCCGCGGCGATCCCTAATGTGCGGGTCGTGTCCGACCGGTCCGAGCACGTCGCGGCGCAGGAGCGGGAGCGGGCCCCCCTGGTGACGATGCGGGCGCTCGGCCCGCTGCCGACCGCCCTGGAGCTGGCCGCGCCCCTGGTGGCGGTCGGCGGCTGCGTCGTGGCCTGGCGGGGCGACGACGCGGACCCGGAGCTGGAGGCCCAGGCCGCGCGGGCGGCGCAGGAGCTCGGCCTCACCCCGCAGCCCCCCCGCCCGGTGAGCCCCTTCCCGGGCGCGCGGCGGCGCCTGCAGCGCTTCCGCAAGACCGCGCCCACGCCCGCCCGCTACCCGCGCCGCCCGGGCCGGGCGGCCAAGCGCCCGCTGGGGGCCCGGTGATCTACGCGGTCGCCAACCAGAAGGGCGGCGTCGGCAAGACCACGACCGCCGTCAACCTGGCGGCGTGCCTGGCCGAGGCGGGGGCCTCGGTGCTGCTGGTCGACGTCGACCCGCAGGCCAACGCGAGCGGGGGCCTCGGCGTGTCCGGGCGCGACCGGCCGAGCATCGCCGACGTACTGCTCGACGGGGTGCCGGTGGAGGAGGCGATCACCGCCACGGCGGTCCCGAACCTCGACCTCGTGCCGTCCTCGCCGGACCTGGCCGGCGCCTCCGTCGAGCTCCCCGGCCGCGAGGGCCGCGAGCGCCTGCTCGCCCGGGCGCTCGCCCCGGCCCGGGAGCGCTACCGCTACGTCTTCCTCGACTGCCCGCCGTCCCTCGACCTGCTCACGGTCAACGCCCTGGCGGCGGCCGACCGGCTGATCGTGCCGGTGCAGTGCGAGTACTACGCCCTCGAGGGCCTCTCGCGCCTGATGGAGACCGTCGCGGCGGTCCAGGCCCGGGTCAACCCCGGTCTGCGCGTGACCGGCATGCTCATGACCATGCACGACGCGCGCACCCGCGTCAGCGGTGAGGTGATCGGGGAGGTCCGCCGGCACTTCCCCGAGCTGGCCTTCCGCACCGTCGTGCCCCGCAACGTGCGCCTCGCGGAGGCGCCCTCGTACGGCGAGCCGGTCATCCGCTACGACCCGCACTGCGCCGGCGCCGACGCGTACTTCGAGGCCGCCAAGGAGGTGGCCGCCCGTGGCTGAGGGCGCCCCGGGGCCCCACGACCGCCGCGGGCTGGGACGCGGCCTGGCGGCGCTGCTCGCCGACGCCGAGGGGGCGCCGCAGCAGGCGGGCGGTCCGCGCCTGGTCGAGCTGCCGCTCGACGCGATCGCGGCCAACCCGGACCAGCCGCGCGCGACCATCGACGAGGCCGCCCTGCAGGCGCTCGCCGCCTCCCTCGGCGCCAGCGGGGTGCTGCAGCCGGTGGTGGTGGCGCCGGCCGGACCCGACGGCGTCCACACGCTGATCGCGGGCGAGCGGCGCTGGCGCGCCGCGCGCCTCGCGGGCCTGGAGCGCGTCCCCGCCGTCGTGCGGGAGGTGGGCGAGCGCGAGCGCCTGGAGCTGGCGCTGGTCGAGAACGTCGTGCGCGAGGACCTGACCCCCATCGACGTCGCCCAGGCCTGCGCCTGCCTGATCGAGGACTTCGGCCAGACCCACGCCGACCTCGCCGGCCGCCTCGGTCGCAGCCGGCCGGCCATCTCCAACCTCGTGCGCCTGCTGGAGCTGCCCGAGGAGGTGCAGGAGCTCATCGCCGACGGCGCGATCACGGAGGGGCACGGCCGGGCGATCCTCATGGCCGACGGACCGGCCCGGCGCGCCCGCCTCGCCCGGCGGGTGGTCGCGGAGGGCCTGTCGGTGCGCGCCACCGAGCAGGCGGCGCGACGCGAGAGCGCCGAGCCCCGCCCCGAGCGGGCCCGTCCCGAGCCGACGCCGCTCGGCGACCGGGCGCTCGAGGCCTTCGGCGCCGCCTTCGCCGCGCCCGTCCGGGTGCGCGGCGCCCGCGGCGGTCAGGTGGTGGTCGAGCTGCGCTTCGCCGACGAGACCGCGCTCGCCGCGGCGCTCGAGCGGCTCTCCGAGCCCGGCTGAGCACCCGCCGGCACGCCCGCCGGCAGCCGCACCGTCACGCGCGTCCCCTCGCCCGGGGCCGACGCGATGGCGAGGGACCCGCCGAGCAGGACGGCGCGCTCGCGCACGGCGGCCAGCCCCAGGTGGCCGTCGGCGGCGCCCGGCAGCGGCCGCGAGGCGTCGAAGCCGCGGCCGTCGTCGCGCACCTCGAGCTCCACGGCCCCGCCCCGCGCCCGCGCGGTGATCGCCACCGTGCCTGCTCCGGCGTGGCGGGCCACGTTGGCGAGCGCCTCCTGCACGATGCGAAAGGCGGCGGTCTGGGCGAGCGGCTCGAGCCGCCCGGCGGCGGCGAGGTCGACCGTCACCTCCACGCCGAGCGCCTCGAGGCGCCGGCACTGCGCCCGGACGGCCCCCTCCAGGCCCTGCTCGGCCAGCGACAGCGGGTGGATGTCGGCGATCGCCCGGCGCAGCCCGCGGACCGCCTCGCGCGCCGCCGCCGCCGCGGCCTCTGCGTCGGCCGCCGCGCCCGGGAGCGCCCCGCCCACCTCGGCCGCGAGCGCGTCGAGCAGCAGGCCGAGCCCCACGAGCTCCTGCACCGGCCCGTCGTGCAGCTCCTGGGCGATCCGCCGCCGCTCCTCCTCCTGGGCCGCCACCGTGGCCGTCGCCAGCGCCCGGCGGTCGGCCCGCTCACGACGGCGCCGGTCCCGCTCGCGCGCCGCCGCGAGGGCCGCGCCGGCCGTCTCGGCCAGCGCGCCGAGACGCTCGCG
Source organism: Miltoncostaea marina (assembly GCF_018141525.1). Lineage (GTDB taxonomy): Bacteria > Actinomycetota > Thermoleophilia > Miltoncostaeales > Miltoncostaeaceae > Miltoncostaea > Miltoncostaea marina. The sequence continues at coordinate 3,363,705 of NZ_CP064655.1, read as the reverse complement.
CGCCTCGGCGGGGCCCATGCGCGCCGGGAGCCCGCCCGCCCCCAGCGTCCCGGCCGGCTCGTCCCCCGTGCCGCCGGGCAGCGAGACCTCGGCGGCGGCGGCGTCCCCCGCGCCCTCGCGCGCCAGCTCCCGCGGCCGGCCGGCCGCGTCGCGGGCACGGACGACGGCGGCCGCTGCGCCGAGCAGGTCGCGGGCCTCGCGCGCGATGCCGGCCGCCACCGCCCCCTCCTCGACCTGGGCGCCCACCAGGCGCGCGATCCGCGCCAGCGCCGCCGCCTCGCGGGCCTGCCGGTCGAGCTCGCGCAGGCGGTCGGCGACGCCGGCGGCCAGGCCCGCCTCGCGCGCCGCCAGCGCCAGCGCCAGGGCCGCGGCGAGCACGTCCGCGGGCGGCGTCGACGCATCGGCCGGCAACGCGAGCCGGCCCACCTCCCGGCCTGCTGCGCGCAGCGCGGTCAGGGCGACGCCGGGCGGCCCGGCGTCGCCGATACTCCCGGGGGGTGTCCAGCGGCCGGTCTCGACGGCGGCGCCGACCGCGCCCGCGAGGGTCGACGGCCCGCCCGGCGGGCCGGCCAGGTAGAGGGCGGCGGCGTCCGCGCCGGCGCCGGCGGCGATCGCGGCGAGGGCGGCGGGGACGGCGGCGAGGGGGTCCGGGGCGTCGGCGAGCGCGCGGGCGACCGCCGCCGGGACGCCCGCGCCCCCGTCCATCAGCGGATCAGCGCCTGGCGGATCCCGATCGCGACCGCCTGGGTGCGGTGCTCGGCCTCGAGCTTGGCGAGGATGTGCTTCACGTGGGTCTTCACCGTCTCCACGCTCAGCACGAGGCGCTCGGAGACCTCGCGGTTCGAGTGCCCGTCGGCGAGCATCTGGAGGATCTCGCGCTCCCGGGCGCTCAGGATGCCCCCCGGCCGCGGCCGGGCGAGCTGGCGCAGGAAGTCGGGCGCCAGCCGCGGGTCGACGTAGGGCTCGCCCCCCACCACCTGCCGCAGCGCCCCGACCAGCGACGCGCCGTCGGAGTCCTTCAGCACGAAGCCCTTGGCGCCGGCGTCGAGCGCCTCCCAGAGCAGCTCCTGCTCGGAGTGGGCGGTGAACATCAGCACGCGCACGTCCGGGTGGTCGGCGGCGATGCGCCCCGCGGCGGCCACGCCGCCCATGCCCGGCATGCGCGCGTCCATCACCACGACGTCCGGCCGCCGCCGGGCGACCAGCTCGACCGCGCCCTCGCCGGACGACGCCTCGCCGACGACCACGATGTCGTCGTTCTGGCCCAGCACCCGCCGCAGCCCCTCGCGCACGATCGCGTGGTCGTCCGCCACCAGGCAGCTGATGCGCCGCGCCTCCGGCGTCGCCTGCGGCCCCTGCCCGGTGCTCATCGCGGTCCACACCTCCCGCCGGCCCGCCGCCCGCCCGGGCGGCGCAGTAGTGGGCGATCCTGGATTCGAACCAGGGACCTCATCCTTATCAGAGATGCGCTCTAACCGACTGAGCTAATCGCCCGCGTGGCGTGTGGGTCGGGGGACGATAGCAATCGCGCGCCGCGCCCGCCACGGCCCCGCGGGGCCCGCGGGCCGGGGGCGCGACGGGGCGACGGGCCTATAATCCGACCCCGGGCCCGCCCTCCCCGCCCGAGAAAGCGAGGCGCGCCGTGCAGGAGATGGTCATCTACGGGGTGAGCTTCGACATGGTCGGCAAGCAGCCGATCGTGCTGCTGAAGACCGTCGAGGGGAACAAGTTCCTCCCGATCTGGATCGGCCACGCCGAGGCGGCCGCGATCCTGATGAAGCTCCAGGGCGCCGAGACGCCGCGCCCGATGACGCACGACCTGCTCACGGAGGTGGTCAGCGAGCTCAGCGCCGAGGTCTCGAAGATCACCGTCACCGAGCTGCGGGAGAACACCTTCTACGCGCTCATCACGCTCCGGGCGGCGGCCGCCGAGATCGAGATCGACTCGCGGCCCAGCGACGCCCTCGCGCTCGCGGTGCGCAGCAACGCCCCCATCTTCGCCGCCGACAAGGTCATCGAGGAGAGCGGCATCGAGTTCGAGCACGAGGTCGAGGAGACCGACGAGGTCGTCGAGAAGTTCAAGGAGTTCCTCGACCAGGTGAGCCCCGAGGACTTCATGACGGAGGGGTAGGACCGGCCTCCCGGGTCTCCTGCTTGGTCAGGTCCAGCAGGTGGCCGTAGATCTCCCGCAGGCCCTCGGCGCTGAGCGGCCCGCGGTTGGCCGCCTGCAGGTAGGCGTGCATCCAGTCCTCGCGCGCCTGGTCCACGAACTCCATGCCCTGGTCGCGCTTGTAGGCGCGCAGCCGTGCCACGAGCTGGATGCGGGCGTTGATCGCGGCGAGCAGCTTGAGGTCGGTGTCGATGATGGCGTCGCGCATCTGGCGCACGACGGCGTCGGCGGTGGGATCGCGCTGCATGGGCGTGGACGGTAGACGACCCCTCGCCGCGCCGCCCGCTTGGTGCCGGGGCCCGGGCCGGGCTAACCTGTGCCGCGACCGAGACCGGAGCCCCGCGTGATCGACATCTCGCCGATCCAGATCATCATCGTGCTGGCCATCGCCCTGCTGGTCTTCGGGCCCAAGCGGCTCCCCGAGATGGGCCGCTCGATCGGCCGCGGGATCCGCGAGTTCAAGGGCGCGATCACCGACGAGCCCGCCCGCACGCCGGCCCGCCCGGTGGCGCCGACGCAGGCCACGGCCACGGCCCCCGTCGAGGCCGACGACGACGTGCTCGAGGGCGTCGTGGTGCGGGGCGACGACGCGCCGCGGCGCGGGGACGCCGACGCCGGCTAGCACGTCCTGATGGCGCTGCGCGGCCGGCTGCGCCGGGTGGCCCCGGAGGAGCGCCTCAGCGTCGTCGACCACCTCGACGAGCTCCGCACCCGCCTCATCGTGGCGGTGCTGGCCCTCGTCGTGGCCTTCGGCGTCGCCTACGGCTTCCACGAGCAGCTCATCGACTTCCTCGAGCAGCCGCTGCCCGACCGCTTCGAGCACTCGGGGCTCATCACCCTCTCGCCCACCGAGCCGTTCTTCACGACCCTCAAGGTCTGCTTCTGGACGGCGATCATCGCCGCCGTCCCGGTCTGGCTCTACCAGGTGTACGCCTTCGTCATCCCGGCGGTGCAGGACCAGCCGCGCCGGCGCATGCTGGCCGTCGTGGCCGGCGCGTCGGCGCTGTTCCTGGCCGGGGTGGCGTTCGGCTACTGGGTGGTGCTGCCGGTGGCGCTGGACTTCCTGCTGGGCTTCGGCGACGACACCTTCCTCACCCAGGTGCGCGCCGGCGAGTACTTCGGCTTCGTCACGACGCTGATGTTCGCGTCCGGGCTCATGTTCGAGGTGCCCGTGGCGATGCTCGCGCTGGCCCGCATCGGGGTCGCGAGCGCCGAGCTCTACATCGCACAGTGGCGGGTGGCGCTGGTGGCGATCGCCGCGCTGGCCGCCATCCTGCCGGGCGGCGACCCGTTCAGCATGCTGCTGCTGATGCTGCCGCAGATCCTGCTGTACGGGCTGGGGATCCTGCTGGCGCGCCGCTTCGGGGGCCCGCCCCTGTGGGCTCGCGAGGCGTGGGCGGACGCGGAGGAGGCCTCGCCCCGGGCGCCGTAGCGCCCGCCCGCTAGTCGCGCAGCCGCCGCCCGGTGATGCGCAGGAAGACGTCCTCCAGCCCGGCCGGGCGCACGGCTTGGAGGGTCACGGAGGCGTCGTGGCCGCGCAGGCGGCCGACGAGGTCCTCCGCGTCGTCGCCGAACACGAGCAGCAGGTCGCCGTCCAGCTCGTGGCCGCGCATGCCGTCGCCGAGCCGCTCGAGCACGGCGGGCGCCTCGGGCGGGGCCACGCGCAGCTCGAGCACCTCGCGGCCGACCTCCGCGGCCACCAGCTCGGCCGGGGTGCCCGCGCGCACGATGCGGCCGTGGTCCATGATCACCAGCCGGTCGCAGAGCTGCGCCGCCTCGTCCATGTAGTGCGTGGTCAGCACGAGCGTCGCGCCGGCGGCGCGCAGCAGCCGCAGGCGCTCCCACACCGAGTGGCGGGCCTGGGGATCGAGCCCGGTGGTGGGCTCGTCCAGCAGCACCATGCGCGGCCGGTTGATGAGGGCCCGGGCGATCTGCAGCCGCCGCCGCATACCGCCGGACAGGCGCTCCACGGCGTCGCCCGCCCGGTCGGAGAGCGACATCAGGGCGAGCAGCTCGTCGGCGCGCCGGGCGGCCTCGGCGCGGGGGATGTCGAAGTAGCGCGCGTAGACCAGCAGGTTGCGGCGCACGGACAGCTCCAGGTCGAGCGTCGTGTCCTGGGCCACGACGCCGAGCAGCGCCTTCAGCGCCCGCGGCTCGCGCGCCGGGTCGAGGCCCAGCACGCGCAGCTCCCCCGCGTCGCGCGGCGCCAGGCACGCGAGCATGCGCATCGTGGTCGTCTTGCCGGCGCCGTTCGGCCCCAGGAAGCCGAAGCACTCGCCGTGGCGCACGTCGAGGTCGATGCCGTCGACCGCGGTGAAGTCCCCGTAGCGCTTGACCAGCCCGCGGGCGACGACGGCGCCGCCGCCGCCGTCAGGGGCCGACCGGCACCTCCACGCCCATCCCGGCCAGCGTCAGCCGCAGGCCGTCCTCGAGCTCGATGGTGGGCTCCCAGCCGAGCAGCTCGCGGGCCAGCGTGATGTCCGGCCGGCGCACGGTGGGGTCGTCCTGGGGCAGCGCCTCGTGGACGATCGGCGACGCGCTGCCGGTCACCCGCACGACGGCCTCGGCCAGCTCGAGGATGGTGAACTCGCCGGGGTTGCCGAGGTTGACCGGCTCGTGGCGCTCGGAGTCGATGAGGCGCACGATGCCCTCGATGAGGTCCGAGACGTAGCAGAACGAGCGCGTCTGGCTGCCGTCGCCGAAGACCGTGATCGGCTTGTCCTGGAGCGCCTGCCGGATGAAGGTCGGGATCGCGCGGCCGTCGTGGGGGCGCATGCGCGGCCCGTAGGTGTTGAAGATGCGCACGATGTGGGTGTCGACGCCCTGCTGGCGGTGGTACGCCATGGTGAGCGCCTCCGCGTAGCGCTTGGCCTCGTCGTAGACCCCGCGCGGGCCGATCGGGTTGACGTGGCCCCAGTAGCCCTCGCTCTGCGGGTGCTCCTTGGGGTCGCCGTAGACCTCGCTGGTGGACGCCAGCAGGAAGCGGGCGCGGTGGCGCTTGGCCAGCCCGAGGGCGTTGTGGGTGCCGTACGAGCCGACCTTCAGCGTGTGCAGCGGCAGGCGCAGGTAGTCGATCGGGCTCGCGGGCGACGCGAGGTGGAAGACGTAGTCCACCCGCTCGGCGATCTCGATGTGGTCGATCAGGTCGTGCTGGAGGAAGGTGAAGGCCTCGTCGCGGATGTGCTCGATGTTCTCGAGCGTCCCCGTGTCGAGGTTGTCCACGCAGATCACCCGGTGCCCGGCGGCGAGCAGCCGGTCGCAGAGGTGTGACCCCAGGAAGCCGGCGCCGCCGGTGACCACGGACGTCGTCATGGCGAGGAGCCTATCGGGGCCCGCCCCGGCCTGTCAGCGCCCGCACCGAGCGCAGCCCCTCGGCCAGCTCGGGCCGGGCGAGCAGCCGCGCGGCCGCCACGAACACCACGGCGCACACCGCCAGCTTGCCCAGCAGGCCCGGCAGCATCTCCAGCGTGGCCAGGTCGCGGGTGGGCACCAGCAGATCCATCACCAGCGCCGTGGCGCCCGTGATCACCCCGGCGGCCAGCACGCGCGCCTGGCGCGACATCAGCTCGGGCAGCGACAGCGCGGGGAAGTGGCGGCGCATCAGCCACAGCAGCAGCACGGCGTTGAGGTAGACGCCCAGCGTCGATGCCAGGGCGAGGCCGGCCTGCTCCATGGGGCCGAGCAGGGCGATGTCGAGCGCGATGGTCGCGCCGACCGTGGCCATGGTGGTCCAGAGGATGTCGCGCTGGCGGTTGGCCGCCGAGAGCGTCCGGTTGAGCAGCAGCGAGCCGAACGCCGGCCACAGCGCCAGGGCGTAGAAGGTGAGCGGCGGCGAGATCTGGTCGACGCACTCGTCGCCGCAGCGGCCCCGCTTGAAGGCGAGCTGGGCGAGCTCCTCCGAGTAGACCGACATCACGAGCATGAGCGGGATCGACAGCAGCCCCAGCAGGCCGGCCACCCGCCGGAAGGCGCGCAGCGCGTCGGCCTCGCGGTCCTCGGAGACCAGCTTCGCGATGAGCGGGAAGAGCGGCGTGAGCAGCGGCAGCAGCAGCGCCACCCGGGGGGCCTGGCCGAGCGCGCTGGCGAACGCCAGGGCCGAGACCCGCCCGGCCTCGAGCGTGGAGGCGAACACCTTGTCGGTGAACGAGTTGACCTGCTGCAGCACCGAGGCGCCCATCACCGGCAGGGCGAGCAGCCCGACCGCGCCGAGGCGCGGGTGGGTCAGGCGCGGCGCGGCGCGCGCCTCCCGCAGCAGCCGCCAGAACTGGGGCAGCTGCAGCAGCACCTGCAGGGCGGCCCCGACGGTGACGCCCCACCCGGCGGCCTCGATGCCGATCGCGCCCTGGCCGGCGACGACGCCGACGATGATGCCGAAGTTGAACGCCACGCCCACCGCCGCCGGGCCGGCGAAGCGGCCGTGGATCTGCAGCATCGCGGTGAAGATCGCCGAGAAGCCCTGCAGCGCGAGGGCCGGCGCCATGATGCGGATGAGCTCGGCGGTGCGCGCCTCGCGCTCGGCGTCGAGGTTGAAGATCGCCGCGACGGGCTCGGGCGCGAGCGCGATCAGCGAGGCCGTCACGACGAGCGCCGCGCCGGTCCAGAAGGCCAGCGCCACGACCAACGCCCAGGCGCTGTCGTTGCCCTCCTGGGCCCGCTCCCGCTGGAAGGTCGGGATGATCAGCGTGACCAGGGTGTAGAGCAGCACCGCGGCCACGGAGTTGACGATCAGCAGCGAGTTGACGAAGGCGTCGGTCGCCGCCGAGGCGCCGAACGCCGCGGCCAGCACCAGCTCGCGGGCGAACCCCAGCAGGCGCGAGACGAGGCCGAAGAGCGCGACGATGGCCGCCGCGCGCGCCAGCCGGCCGGCGGTCACCGGGGGACGAGCCCGTAGAGGCGGCGCACCCCCGTCATCACGAGGAGGCCCTCCACGGCGACGGCCGGGCTGTAGCGGCCGTCGGGGAAGGTCATGAGGCGCTCGCCCGTCCGCGCGTCGAGCGCGAAGGTGCGGCCGTCGGCCGGGTCGCGGGCGAGCGTGGAGACGTAGACGACGTCCCCGATCACCGACGGCGAGCCCGAGATGCGCTCGCCGGCGTCGAAGCTCCAGCGCTCCCGGCCGGTGACGGCGTTGAGGGCGTGCAGGCGGTGGTCGTACGAGCCCACGTAGACCGTCCGGCCGGCCACGGCGGCGCTCGAGTAGACGTAGTCGTCGAGCACGCGCACCCAGGCGACCTCGCCCGTGTCGCGGTCGAGCGCGAGCACGCGCCCGTTGACGTTGCCGATGTAGACGCGGCCGTACGCCACGGCGGGCCCGGCGTAGAAGCGGCCCGCGCCGCGCAGGGCCGGCCCGGGGCTCACGGTGCGCCAGGCCACGCGGCCGTCGGCGCGGCGGAACGCGGTCACCCGGCCGGCGTAGTCGCCCACCACCACGTTCGGGCCGGCGAGGGCCAGGGAGGCCTTCACGTCGCCGCTCGCCCGCACGGCCCAGCGCACGCCGCCCGTGCGCGCGTCGAGGCGCAGCACGCGCCCCGCCAGCGTGCCGACGAACAGGTCGCCGTCGACCACGAGCGGCGACGACTCGACCGCGGCGCCGGCGTCGCGCCGCCAGACGCGCCGGCCGGTCGCGGCGTCGAGGGCGATCACGTCGCCGCGGATGGTGGTGAAGATCGCGAGGTCCCCCGACAACGCGGGCGACGACGCGACCCTGCCGCGCAGCGGCGTGCGCCACAGCTCGCGGCCGTCCTCGAGGTCGACCGCGATCGCCAGCCCGGCGTTGGAGCCGACGATCGCGCGTCCGTCGCCGATCACCGGCGGGAACTCCAGCAGCGAGCCGGCGTCGTAGGTCCAGTCGCGCCGGAACGGCGGCCGCAGGTCGAGGGCCGGGTTCGCCCGCGTGCGGCGGGCGTCGAAGCCCCACTCCGGCCAGACCCCGGTGCGCGCGGCGCCGCGGGGCGCCTCCTCGGGCTCGAAGCCCTCCGTCGTGCCCTCGACGCTGCCCTCGTCGAACCAGCCGCCGCGGACGCCGAGCGCCAGCACCGCCGCCGCCACGATCAGCAGCGCGAGGGCGGCGCCCCCGATCGCGAGGAGCCTACGGCGACGCCGGCCGATGGGCACGGAGGGTCCTGACCCCGACCATGTAGAGGGTGCGGCCCGCCGCGACCGCGGGCGAGTAGCGCCCGTCGTCCCCGCGCCAGCGCACGGCGCCGGTGCCGACGTCGAGCCCGAAGGTGCGGCGAGGCGCGCCCGGGCGGTAGAGGACCGAGGTGTAGACGACGTCCCCGACGACGGTGGCCGAGCCGGAGATGCGCTCGCCCGCGTCGAACGACCAGCGCACGGCGCCCGTGCGCAGGTCGAGCGCCTCGAAGCGGCCGCTGTAGGAGCCGATGAAGGCGGCGCCGTCGGCGATGGCGGCGGTGGAGTAGACGTAGCCGCCCGCGCGGTGGCGCCAGCGCTCGGCCCCCGTGCCGGCGTCGAGCGCGATCACCGCGCCGCCGACGTCGCCGATCACGATCGTGTCGCCGGAGACCGCGGGCCCGCCGTAGAAGCGCTGCCCGCCGGCGTACCGCCACCGCACGGCGCCGGTGCGCGGGTCGAGCGCGTGCACCCGCCCGCCGTAGTCGCCGACGACGATCAGGCCGCCCGCCAGCGCGACGCTGCCCTTGATGTCGGCGCCGGCCTCCCAGGTCCAGCGCACCCGCTCCGTGGCCGCGTCGACGGCCGAGAGGGTGCCGCTCCAGTCGCCCACGTAGACGAGGCCCTCGTGGACCAGCGGCGAGCTCTCGATCGGGCTGCCCGTGTCGTGCTGCCACACCCGCCGCCCGGCGCCCGCGGTGTACGCGGTCAGGCGGCCGCTCATGGAGGCGAGGAACACGCGGCCGCCGGCGATCGCGGGCGTCGAGGCCACCTCGCCCGGCTGACGGCGCGCCCAGCGCAGCTCGCCGGTGTCGGCGTCGAGCGCGTAGATGCGGCCGGCGTTGTTGCCGATCGCCACGAGCCCCTCGCTCACGGCGGGGGGGAACTCCAGCAGCGTCCGGCTCTCCCAGGTCCACGCCGGGCGCCCCCGCGGCACGTCGCCGGTCCCGGCGCCGGGCACGTGCCGGTCGCGCTCGGGCCCGCCGCCGTACTCGGGGCTCTGCAGGGCCGGCTGGTAGAGCTCGACCTCCACCGAGGCGCCGGCGACCCGCGCCCGGGCGGGGCGCGGCGAGCGCCCGGCGGCGCTCGCCCGCACGACGCGCGTGCCCTCCGGCACCGCGGCGCGGCCGTCCGCGCCCGAGGTGGTGCGCGCGACCCGCGTCGTGCCGCGGAAGCCGGTCACGACGGCGCCGGCGACCGGCTCGCCGGTGTCGCCGTCGACCACCCGCACGTCCACGGTCCCCGCGGGCGCCGGGACCGTGGCCGGCGGCTCCGCCGAGGAGGCCGCGCCGTCGCCGCCGCCCCCGCCGCCGCACCCGGCGGCCAGCAGGCCGAGGGCGGTGGCGAGCGCCGCGCCGGCCCTACTCGCGCCCCGCACGACCGGCCGGGCTCCCGCGCCACACGAAGGTGACGATCACCCCGATCACGAAGCCGATCACCGCGGCGAGCACGACGCTGCGGGCCCGGTTGGGCAGGCTGCCCGACGAGCTCGGGTCGCTCGCCAGCGAGATGATCTTGGGCTGGAACTGGTTCTCCTTGACCAGGTTCAGCTTCTGCGTGGTCAGCTCCGTGTTGGCGATCTGCAGCTGCTGGCCGGCGCTCTGCAGCAGCGCCTGCAGCGCGAGCTGGCGGTCGCCGCCCGGCGCCTCGGCGAGCTGCCGCGTGTAGCGCGCGATGTCGCGCTGCAGGCGCTCCACGTCGCGCTCGGCCTGCTCCACGCCCTGGCGGTAGTTGGAGATGATCACCTCGAAGCCCTCGTCCGCCTCGGCGAGGATCGCCTCCGCGTACGCGTTGGCGCCGCGCAGGGCGACGTCGCGGTCCTCGTCGGTGAACGTGACGGTCACGACCGTCGGCAGGTTGCCCACCGAGCCGCCCGGCGCGCGCGGCGCGGTCAGGTCCACGCCCCGGCGCACCCGGCCCGGCCGCACGCCGATCTCCTCGGCCACCCGGCGCACCAGCTCGTCGCCGGCCAGCACCGTGCTGACGAGCGCCGGGTTCGTGCCCGGCGTCGACACCGGGGTGCCGGAGACGGTGGTGGCCTGGCCCACGAACAGCTCGGCCGTGGCGCGGTAGGTGGTGGTCGTCGCGAACGTCAGCAGCAGCCCGACGACCGCGGCGGCGACGGTGGCGACGAGGATCAGCCAGCGGCCGCTCCACAGCACGCGGCCGTAGTCCCTGAGGGTGATCTCGCGATCCACGACGGCGGACCCTAGACCACGGGGCGGACCGGGGCGAGCCCCGCCGCCCCCCGCTCCAGGATCGTCTGGTCGAGGAAGCGGGTCATCACCACGCCCGGCCGGTGCTCGCCGAGGCGCGGCGCGGGCCGCTCGCCGGCGGCGATCGCCACGATGGCGGCCGGGTACCCGGCGCCGGCCGCCTGGGGCAGCGGGAAGGCGCCGCCGAAGCGGGTGTTGATGTCGGTGATGCCGAGCACCCGCCCGTCCTCGCGGAAGCACTGGATGGTGCTCGGGCCCGCCAGCCGCAGCGCCTCGACCGTCGCCGCCGCCAGCTCCACGAGCTGCGGGTCGTCCAGGGTCTCGCCCTTGATCTGCTCGCCGCCCTTGCTCTGGATCATCGCCCGCGGCACCGCGCCGAGGGCGCGCCCGTCGAGGTCGCCGAGGCAGTCGATGCTGAACTCCAGGCCGGGCAGCGCCCGCTGCACCACGCTCTCGGCCGGGCTGTAGCGGCGGAAGAACGCGAGCTCGTCGGGATCGGCGCAGCGGTGGATGTGGCGCCCGGCGAAGCCCAGGCGCGGCTTGAGCAGTACCGGGTAGGGCAGCTCGGCGGGGTCGACCTCGTCGGGCAGCCAGGTGGGCGGCGACGGCAGGCCGTGCGCCTGCAGCATGAGGTGGCACTCCCACTTGTCCTGGCAGCCGAGGGCGACGTGGGCGTCGGGCAGGAACACCTGCGCGCCGGCCGCGCGGATGCCCTCGGCGGCCTGCGCGAGCACCACGGGATCGAGGTCGGTCAGCGGCAGCACCGCCCGCACGCCCTCCGCCCGGCAGGCCTCCGCCACGGCGGCCCCGTAGCCGGGGTCCGACACGGCGGGCAGCTCCACGACCGCGTCGGCGGCGAACAGCGCCGGCGACAGCGGGTCGAGGTCGCTCACCAGCACGCGGCCGCGGTGGGGGCCGTCGCCGCCGAGCACCGCCCGGAACGCCCGGACGATGTCGACGCGCTGGCCAGCGCAGGTCAGGAGGACGTTGACGTCAGCCATCGGCGGCTCCGGGTCCGGGGAGGTCGAACCCGCCGCGCGGGCCCTTGTACGTGCCCTCGCGGCGCAGCACGACCCACGCGGTGCGGGCGAGGACGGCCAGGTCGCGGCCCATGCTCCAGCCGTCGATCCAGGCGAGGTCGATCTCGATGCGCTCTGACCAGGGGATGGCGTTGCGCCCGCTCACCTGGGCGGCACCGGTCAGCCCGGGGCGGGCCAGCAGGCGCCGGCGCTGGCGGGCGTCGTAGCGCTCCACCTGCGCGGCGACGGTGGGACGCGGGCCCACCAGGCTCATGTCGCCGGCGACGATGTTCCAGAGCTGCGGTAGCTCGTCCAGCGACAGGCGACGCAGGACCGCGCCGGCCCGCGTGATGCGGTCGTCGTCGTGGGTCACGGCGAGGCCGGCGCCCATGTGCTCGGCGCCGACCACCATCGTGCGGAACTTCAGCAGCCGGAAGGGCCGCCCCGCGTAGCCGATCCGCTCCTGCCGGTAGAGCGCCGGCCCCGGCGAGTCGCGACGGATCCAGACGGCGATCGCCAGCATGGCGGGCGTCAGCAGCAGGGCGAGCGGCAGGGCCACGGCGAGGTCGAGCGCGCGCTTGGCCCGGCCCCCGACCGGCCCCGGGGCGGCCGCGCTACGCAACGCTCTCCACGACGGCCACGAAGCGCTCGGCGAGCGCGGCCCGGTCGTAGTGCTCGAGCGCGTAGGCGCGCCCGGCGGCGCCCATCCGGCGCGCGCCGCCGGGGTCGGACGCCAGGGCGCGGATCGCGCCGGCCAGCGCGGCGGGGTCCTCGGGCGGCACGGCGACCCCGCAGCCCGCCCGCTCGACCATCCGGGTCAGCTCGCCGGCGGGCGCCGCGGCCACGATCGGCCGCCCGGCGCCGAGGTAGTCGAACGCCTTGTTGGGCAGCGCCCCGGCGAACAGCTCGTTGTCCTGGTACGGCAGCAGGCAGGCGTCGGCGCGGGCCAGCCACGCCGGCACGTCGCGCTTCGGCACCGGGTCGGCGAAGACCACGTTGTCCAGGCCGCGCCGGCGGGCCTCCTCCACGAGCGACGGCTTGCGGTCGCCGTTGCCCACGAGCACCACCCGTGCCCCGGGCAGGTCGCGCAGCAGCTCGGCGGCGCCCAGCACGGTCTCGAGCGAGCTGTACGTGCCGTGGGCGCCGACGTACATGGCGACGAAGGCGTCGCCGGGCACCGGCACGTCGGCGGGGCGGCCGTCGGGGGCGCCGATCTCCAGGTCGACCCCGTTGGTGATCAGCGTGATCTTCGCCGGGCTCACGCCCAGCTCCACCATGCCGTCACGGATGCCCTCGGTGAGGGCCACGATGCGGTCCGCGCGCCGGTAGCAGTAGGACTCGAGCGTTCGCGCCACGCGGATGGTGTGCCGGTCGCGCACGAGCCCCATCGCGATCGCCGAGTCGGGCCACAGGTCGCGCACCTCCAGCACGAAGCGCGCGCCGCGGGCGGCGGCCATCGCGGCCGCCGCCGCCGCCGAGGGCAGTGACGGCGAGGACGCCACGACCACGTCCGGGCGCGGCGCGCGCGCCCCGGCGACCGCCGACCAGAGCGCGAACGTGCCGTAGTTGGCGATGCGGGACCGCAGGTCGCGTCCGTACCCGGGCGTCGAGTACGTGCGCCACACGTCGAGGCCGTCCTCGGTCTCGCGCACCATCCGGCGGCCCCGGTAGCGCTCGGGGACCGTGCGCTCCTTGTGCTGCACGTACGAGGTGACCACGGTCACGTCGTGGCCCGCCCGGGCCAGGGCCCGGGTGTGCTGCCAGTGGCGCACGCCACCCGGCTGGTCGGCGCTCACGAAGTACTGCGAGACGTAGGTGATGCGGCTCACGGGCGCATCACCTCGGCGTAGAGGTCCGTCAGCGCGCGCGCCTGGGCCTCGAAGCCGAGGCCGCCGGCGAACGCGGCGCGCCCGGCCGCGCCCATGCGGGCGGCCTCGGCGGGGTCCCCGAGCAGGCGGTCGAGCGCGGCGGCGTGGGCGCGCGGGTCGTCGGGCGGCACGGTCAGCCCGCACCGGTGCGCCCGCACCATCGCGCCCATCACGCCGAGGTCGGCCGCGACGACGGGCCGCCCCGCGGCCATCGCCTCCACGAGCTTCGTCGGCACCGCGCGATCGTAGTTGCCGTGGCGCTGCAGCGGGATCCACGCCACCCGGCACGCCGCCAGCAGGCCGGGCACGGCCGAGTGGTCGACCCGGCCGATCGCCTCCGCGCCGGGCGGCAGCGCGCCGGGGTCGCCGGGGCCGGCCAGCACCAGCCTGGCGCCGGGCGCCGACACGAGCGGGAACGCGGCCCGCATCACCTCGAGGCCCCGCAGTGGGCCGAGCCCGCCGACGTAGAGCACGACCGGATCGGCGGGCATGGGGGCCGGCTCGGGGAACGCGTCCGTCCACGGCGAGTTGCTCACGCTCACCGCGCGGGCGCCGCCGGCCGCGAAGCGCGCGGCGAGGTCGGGGTTGGCGGTCACGACGCCGGCCAGGCGCCGGGCGGCCGCGCGCTCGGCGCGCTCGGCGGCGAGGGCCAGCGGGCGTCGCAGCGGGGCGGGGAGCCAGCGCTTGGTGCGGGTGGTCTGGCCGAGGTACTCGTGCACGTCGTAGACGACCGGCGCGCCGCCCGCGCGCGCCAGCCACAGGGCCGCGGGCAGCAGCTCCGGGTCGTGCACGTGGTACAGGTCGGCGTCGCGCGCGCGGGCCGCGCGCGCGAGGCGCCACCCGGCCGCGAGGCGGCGCGCGCGCGGGATGGGCTCGCGCGGGGCGCCCACCCAGGCGGCGGCGCCGGCGCGGGCCGCGGCGCGCGCCTCCTTGTGGAAGATGCGCACGTCGCGCGGCCGGTGGACGCTCGTCAGGTGCACCACCCGGCGCCCGTCGAGGCGGGCCCCGCCGGGCGGCGGCGACGGCGCCCCGGCCGGGCCGAGCGCCGCCCCGCGCCGGGCGAGCTCGTCGAGCAGCTCGCCCCACAGCGGGCCGTACCCCGGCGCGCGGTCGTCGGCCAGGTAGGTGTTGTGCCACAGCAGGGCGGCCCGCCCCCCGGCCAGGCGCACGCGCTCGAGCACCCGCAGCGCCCGCTCGCGGGCGGCGCCGGCGTCCAGGCCGAGCCGCGAGTGCAGCGTCGTGTCCATCACCGCCAGCGGCAGCAGGGTGAGCCGCGCCGGCCGCTCCTCGCCCACGAGCCACGGGCGGAAGGGCCGCGCGATGCCCGCCGCGAACCCCGGGGCCTCGCTGAAGCCGAGGCTCGAGTCGTAGGCCGCGCCGGCGGCCTCGAGCCAGCGCACCGTCTCGTGGTAGCGGAAGCGCAGGTAGTGCATGCGCACGCCGTCCACCGGGCCGGCCTCGGCGCGCAGCGCCGCCAGCTCGGCGGCGAGCGCCGCGCCGGACTCCGACGCGCCGAACGACCCGTGCAGGCCCACCTCGCCGCCGGCTGCGCGCACGGCGGCCGCGAGCGCGGCCCGCTCGCGCTCGTAGGTGCGCCGCGGGGTGCCGTCGAGCGGGTGGGCGTTGCGGCCGATCAGGAAGACGGTCGGGCTCGTGCCGCGACGCCAGGCCGCCTCGAGCAGGTCCGGCACGTTGTCCCAGGGGTCCGGCCCGGCGAGCGCCGCGGCCAGCCCGCGGGGCCCGCGCCGGCGGGCGATGCCGGCCAGGCCCTTCGGCGTGCGCCGCCGGATGCGGTCGATGTCGTGCGTGATCGCGACCCCCCAGCTCGTGGGCGGGGCGATCCGCAGCGCCGCGCGCAGCGCCGCGATGTAGCCCTCCACCGGCGGGTCCTCCAGGTCGAGGCCCGCGATGCGCCCGAAGGCGCTGGCCGCCAGGGGCAGCCGGCCGAAGCGGTCGCGCTCGGGCACGCGCAGCTCGTCCCAGCGCGCGAGTAGGTAGAACGCGCTCGCCACGAGGTCGCCGGGCAGCGGCTCGTCCGGGTGCGACGGCGGGAACAGCAGGGTCAGCCCGCGCGCGCGGTGCACCGAAGGGCCGGGGAACGCCCGGTCGCCCTCGAAGAAGGCCTGCGCCGCGGGGTCGGCCGGGATCCAGACGCCCGCGTCCGGCCGGGCGGGCGCGTAGACGAGGTCGGCGGGGCCGTCGGTCCAGGCGACGGGGCGGCCGGCGCCCTCCGCGAGCGTCTCCAGCACCCAGCGGGCGCGCGGCGCGAACAGCGGCGCGGCGCCCTCCACCCGGACGCGCAGGGGCTCAGCCACGGCGCGCCGCCCGCATCAGGGCGCGGCCGTAGAGGACGAGCGCCGGCCGGGGGTCGCGCGCGTCGATCACGGCGTCGGTCACCGGGGGGCGGATCGACTCGAGGAAGGCCCGGGGCGCCCACTCGCCGCGCCGGATCTCGCGCGCGCTCGCCACCACGTGCTTGGGGCCGAGCACCCAGCGACGGCCGCCCCGGTGGCCGTCCGGCAGCGCGCGCGGCATGCCGGCGGCGTCGCGCCAGCACTCGTAGGGCAGGTTGACCCCGCAGGCCGTGGCCAGGCCCACCCACAGCCAGGAGCGCGGGTTGACCTCGATCAGGTTGTCGCGCCCGTCGCGCGGGTCGCGCTTGACCTCCACCTGCGAGATGCCGTGGAAGCCCAGCTCGTCGAGCAGCGCGTGGCAGCGGGCGGCCAGGCCGGGGTCCCAGCGCGCCTCGGCGGCGCGCGCCGTGCCGAAGCGCGGCGGCCACTGGCGCAGCTTGCGCCCCGTGAACGAGGCGAGCGGCCGGCCGACGGCGTCGCGGTAGGAGCCGAGCGACCACAGGCGCGAGTCATCGCCGGGGATCACCTCGGAGACCTGCGGGCGGTACGGGGCGGCGAGCGCCCACTGGCGGCGCAGCTCCTCCGCGTCGGCGGCCTCGAGCACCTGGGCGCGGAAGCGGCGGCGGAACTCCGGCGCGTAGCGCGGCTTGAGGATCACCGGGAAGCGCAGCTCGCGGGCGAGCGCGGCCACGTCGGCGTCGTCGCCGGGCGTCACGGTCGCCGGCACGGGGAAGCCGATGCGCCGGGCGGCCGCGTGCTGCTCCCCCTTGTCGATGATCGCCGACATGCGCGCCCAGGGGCTCCAGGGGCGGCGCAGGACGGCGTCGACCTCGGCCTCCCGCGGGCCGATCGCCGCGATGGCCTCGTCGTGGGTGGGGAAGAGCACGCCGCCCGCCCCGGGGCCGCGCCCGATGGCGAGCAGGTCGTCCACGAAGCGCCCGGGCTCGGCGAGGGGGTCGGCCGTGAGCGCCGGGGTCGCGTAGCGCGACACGAGGCCCAGGGCGCGCGGGTCGTGGTCGCACGCGATCACCCGCACGCCGGCGCGGCCGAGCGAGCGCACGATGCCGAGCGCGTTGGGGCCGGAGGCCTGCAGCACGATCGCGGGCGGGGCGCCGCCGCCGCTCACGCCGTCACCGCCGCGTAGATCGCCTCCATCCGCCGGGCGTTGGCGTCCCAGGTGTACTCCTCGCGCCCGATCCGCAGGGCGGCCTCGCCCATCCGCCCGGCCAGGCCGGGCTCGCCGAGCACGCGCGCGAGCGCCTCGGCCAGGCCCTCAGGGTCGCGCGGCCGCACGAGCAGCCCGGTCTCGCCGTCGCGCACGGCCTCCGGCGTGCCGTCGACCGCCGTCGCCACGACCGCCCGGCCGCAGTTCATCGCCTCGCAGACCACCGTCGGCAGGCCCTCGGAGAGCGAGGGCAGCACGAACACGTCGCCGGCCGCCATCCACCAGCCGACCTCGTCGTGATCGATCTTGCCGACGAAGCGCACCCGGTCGGCGACGCCGAGCTCGGCGGCCCGCCGCTCGAGCGACGGGCGCAGCTCGCCGATCCCCCCGGCCACCAGCAGGGGCGCGCCCCCGGGCCGGCGGGCGAGCAGCCCCATGGCCTCCACCAGCACGTCGACGCCCTTGCGCGGCACGAGCTTGCCGACGTAGGTCACGATGCGCTCGTCGGCGGGCAGCCCGAGCCGGGCCCGCGCCTCGCCGGCCGGCCGCGGCGCGAAGACGCGGGTGTCGGCGCCGTTGGGCACGACCTCCACCGGCCGGCGCGGGGTGCCGACGCGCTCGGCCGCGTCGCCGATGGCGCGGCTCACCGCGCACACGGCGTCGAGCGACTCGATCGCCTCGCGCACGCGCGCGGCGCTGCGCGGGCCCCGCGCGGGGACGTCCAGCACGTCGGCCCGGTGGGCGGTCGCGACGGCGGGCACGCCCAGCCCGGCGCCGACGCGCGCGGCCGCCCAGCCGTCCGGCACCAGCATGTGGGCGTGGATCACCTCGAACGGCCAGCGCTCGTGCACCCGGCGCAGCGGCCGGGCGAGCGCCAGGCGCATCGCGTCGGCGTTGCGGTGGCCCAGCCGGGCGCCGGGCAGGGTGAGCTTGCGGGGGTACAGGACGGGCACGCCCTCGAAGGCGCCCGTGCCCGGCACGTCGCGGAACGCCCGCCAGCGCGGCAGGAGCGGCGGCGCCCAGCCCTTCGGCGAGACCACCCGCACGTCGTGCCCGCGGCGCACGAGCGCCTGCACCTGCTCGTGCACGAAGATCCCGGCCGTCCAGTTGACGGCGCTGGGGTACATGTGGCTGAGCATCAGGACGCGGATGGGGCGCTCCCTCCGGGGCGGCGTGCGAGGACGATCGCGCCCATGCCGAGGCCGATGACGATCCACATGGGCGTGAAGTGGATGGCGGTCGAGGGGCCCACGCCGCCCACGAACCAGCCGAGCAGCGAGAGCGCGCCCGCCAGGCACATGTAGCGGGCCAGCCGGCTCCCGGTCGAGCGCGCCGCCAGCACCTGCCCGCGCAGCAGCGTCAGGTACAGCAGCAGGTAGAGCGCGAAGCCCACCACGCCGAGGTTCACCAGCACCTCGAGCCACCAGTTGTGCAGGTTCGCCACGCCCGGGAAGTCCGCGAGGGCGCGCACGTGCGTCTCGGCGTTGCCGGCGCCCACGCCCAGGCCGTCCGTGCCCGACACCAGCCCGAGCCCCTCGTCGAGCAGGGCGCTGCGCACGCCGCCCGAGCCCTGGCCGGTCTCCACCTGGCCCAGCAGCAGGCCGAAGTCGAGCTTCGTCACCGTGCGCTCGTCGAGCTGCACCACGCCGCCGCCGCCCGTCACGGCCGGCACGGCGAGCACCACCGCGAGGCCCGCGATCGCGGCCGCCACCAGCAGCCGGCCGCGCGAGCGGCGGTCGGAGCCCACCAGCACCAGCAGGCCCAGCACGCTGAGCCCGGCCGCCGCGAGGCCCGACTTGCTGCCGGTCAGCAGGATCAGCACCAGGGCGGTGGCGCCGCCGGCGATGCCCACCGCGCGCAGGCGCGCGTCGCGGTAGACGACCGGCAGCACGGCGAAGTACGGCAGGCTCAGGGCGAGGAAGGCGGCGAAGTTGTTCTGGTTGCCGAACAGCGACCCCACGCCGATGAGCCCGCCGCGGTTCTCGACCCCGGGCCGGAAGGTGGGCAGGTGCAGCCCGGTCAGCACCTCGGCGACGGCCACGAGGCAGGCGACCGCGAAGGTCCCCGCCAGGCACCACATGAGCACGGCGGCGCGGCGCGCGTCGCGGCAGAGCAGCGCGACGGCGACCGCCAGCGCGGCCATCATCGCCAGGAAGCCGGTCCAGCGCAGGGCGGCGAGGACGTCGTCGGCCCAGCCGATCGAGATCGCCGACCACAGGAGCAGCACGCCGAGGACGCCGGCCGGGCGGGGCAGCCCCGCGGGCAGCACCAGGCGCCCGTCCATCAGCAGGTAGCCGACGACGCCGAGCCCGAGCAGCACGATCAGCACCCGGAACAGGAACAGCCACGGCGCCGGCGGGGCCGCCAGGTTGGGCCCGCCGACCGCCGCCAGCACCGTCAGCAGCGCGAGCGCCGGGGCCAGCCGCGGCAGCGGGACGTCGCGCAGGAGCGTCCCGATCAGCACGACCAGGGCGAGCGCCAGCCCGGCGAGCGGCTGGACGACCCCCAGCGCGCCGGCGACCACGGCACCCGCGAGGACGGCGACGGTCGCCCGGCTGGGGGCCGCCCGGTGGCCCCGCGTCGGGGCGGGGGCGGCATCGGTCGTCGACATCGGCCGCGCAGCGTAGCGGAGCGGCCCGCCGGTCAGGCCCGGGCGGGGCGCGGGCGCAGCGCCCGGCGCAGCACCTCCTCGACGCGCGCCGCCTGGCGGGCCAGCGAGTGCTCCTCGGCGGCGGCGCGGCAGGCGGCCTCGGCCGGCGGCTCGTCGAGCAGCTCCCCGATCGCCCGGGCGATCGCCCCGGGATCGCGGGGGTCGACCACGCGGCCCGCGGCCGGGTCGGGCACGACCTCGCGCGTGCCGCCGACCGCGGTCGCCACGACGGGCCGTCCGCCGGCGAGCGCCTCCAGGGCCACGATCCCGAGCGGCTCCACCAGGCTGACCAGCGCGAGCACGTCGCACGCGGCGACCCAGTCGGCCACCCGCTCGTGCGGCAGGGCGCCGGGCCGCAGCACGGCGCCGGCCACCCCCAGCCGCCGGGCCCCCGCGTCGACCGCGCCCGCCAGCGGGCCGTCCCCGACGAACGCCAGGCGGGCGTCCGGCCGGGCGGCCCGCACGCGGGCGAACGCCTGCAGCAGGCCGAGCGGGTTCTTGCGCTCGGTCAGGCCGCCCACCGCCAGCACGAGCGGCCCCTCCGCGCCGATCCCCAGCCGCGACCGCGCCGCGGCGCGGTCGCCGGGCCGGAAGCGCTCCGTGTCGACGCCCATGTCGATCACGCTGAGCGGGGGCAGCGCCAGGCCGGTCGCCCGCAGCGCGTCGGCGAGGTGGCCGCTGACCGCGATCAGCTCGCGCGCGCCGCGCAGCACGGGGGCAGTCGCCCGGCGCACCGTGGCCCGGTCGAGGTTGCGCACGTCCTGGCCGTGCGCGGTGAGCACGTACGGCACCCGCCCCACCCGCGCGGCGATCGCCGCCGCCGCGCCGGTCGGGAACAGGAAGTGGGCGTAGACGACGTCCACCCCGCCCGCGCGCCGGGCGGCGCGCGCCGCCAGCGCGGCGTACTTGGCGGGCGTGCGGGCCGGGCCGCCGCGGCGCCGGTCGATCGCCACCGGCGTGACGGCGGCGCCCCGTGCCTCCAGGGCGGCGCACATGTCGCGCACGAACGAGCCGTAGTCGGGATCGTCCGGGCCGGGCCACATGTTCGACAGGCACAGCACCCGCAGGCCGTGCGTCATGGCACCGGGATCCTCGCGGTGGGCGTGACCGGCTCGCCGGCCTCGGGGGCCGCGGGCGGCCGGGCGCGCGCGAGCGCCACGGCGGCGCCGGCGGCCACCCAGACGAACGGGTCCTCGAAGAGGGCGGCGTAGAGCAGGCTGTGCACCAGGATGCCGGCCAGGATGGCGGCGAGCGTCCACCGCGCCCAGCCGTCGTCGCCCTCGTCGCGCGACCCCCGGGCGGTCGCCCGGCCGGCCGCGACCAGCAGGCCCAGGAAGAGCGCGAAGCCCACGACGCCGCCCTCGCTCAGCACGGTGACCGGCGTGTTGTGTGAGATCACGACGCGCACGCGCCGCTGCTCCACGGGGGTGAGCGTCTCCTCGAAGCGGGTCTCGAAGCCCCCCAGCCCGGCGCCGGCCACCGGCTCGTCGCGCCAGATCGACAGGCCGCCGCCGATCAGGTCGAAGCGGCCCTCGCTGACGCGCTCCAGCCGGTCCAGGTCGGTGGCCGCGTGGCGGACGTTGCCGCTCAGCGCGATCGCCCCGGCGCCGCCCACGAGCAGCACGGCCAGGCCCGCGCCGAGCGCGCGCCGCGCGCCCACGGCGCGCACGCCGAGCAGCACGATGGCCAGCATCAGCATGAGCGTGCTCGAGCGCGAGAACGTCACCGACAGCCCGGCGGTCATCACCAGGATCGCCCCCACCAGGGCCGCCACCTCGCCGCGCCCCCGCCGCACCCAGGCGAGCGCCAGGCACACGACGATGCCGATCGCCAGGTAGCGGCCGAGGATGTTGGGGTCGTAGAAGATCCCGTTGACCCGGAAGAAGCGGCTGTAGACGTTCGCCTGCTGCAGCGTCGGGTTCCACCAGATGTCCTGTGCGGCGTACTGCCACAGCGCCACGAGCGCCGCGACCGTGCCGCCGGCGATCGTCGTCACGGCGAGCGCCGCGATCGCCCGGGCCCGGTCCCACCAGGCGACCACCAGCGCGTAGAGCACCACGAAGGGGATGTAGAAGAAGCCGGCCTTGACCGCGGCCTCCTCCGGGTCGGCGCTCCAGAGCGTCGAGACCAGCAGGTAGGCGACGAACGCGCCCAGCGCGATCGCCAGCACCGGGTCGCCCTCGCGGGCCGGGGTCGCGATGCGCCCGCGGGCGCGCCCCCACACCCAGGCGACGACGCCGATGCCGATGACGGCGTAGAGCGGCACCAGCAGGTTGGCCTCGAGGCTGCCCACCGACACGGGCACGCGGATCGGCAGCGCGATCGCCAGCAGCACGAACCAGGCCGTCGGGCGCGCGAGCACGACGCGCACCGCGACCACGACCAGGACGACCGCCGCCAGCAGCCCGGCCGCCGCGGCACCCGCGCCGGCCGGCGAGGCGAGGCGGCCGCCGATGTCGTCCCAGTCGTCCTCGGGGACGAGGGTGCACAGGATCATCGCCCAGGCGGCGATCAGCACCGCGAGCGACGCGGCGCGCTGGCGCTCGAGGCGCAGCGCGTGCACGGGGGCGAGGACGCCCAGCACGCCGAGCGCCGCCGCGACGGCCGCGATCTCGCGGACCGTCCCGCTCACGGCGCGCCGCCGAGGTCGATGAGCGCCGACGAGCGGCCGTCGTGGGTCGTCGCCACCAGCCAGAGGGCGTCCGGGTTGACGCCGCGCGGCACGCGCACCGCCACCCGGCCCGCGGGGCCGCTCGCCCCCGGGCCCACCTGCTCGCCGAGCACCTCGCCGCCGGTGCGGCCCGGCACCCCGACCCGCCGGCGCAGCACGAGCGCCACGCGCGTCGACGGCGCGACCGGGTCGCCGGCCGTCGTGCGCAGCGACACGCGGATCGGCTGGGCGGGCCGCGGGCGCGCGGGCGTCGCGGTGCCAGCGGTGAAGCCCACCCAGCAGGTGCGCTCGCGCACGGTGCGGTTGCGCGCGGCGTCGGAGAGGATCGCGCGGATGCGGTAGAGGCCCGGCGCCACGCGGCCGCCGCCGTCTCGCTCGCCGTTCCAGGCCCACGTCGTGGCGCGCCCCGGGCGGACGGGCCGTGCGCCCAGGCGGCGCAGGGGCTCGGCGGCGCCCGCCCCCTGCGCCTCGAGCACGACCGAGGCGGCGTCGCGCGAGGCGAAGGTCACGCGGCACTCGCCCCGTCCCTCGCCGCCGAGCGTCGCCGACGTCACGGTCATCGCCGCGGGCTCGGGGGCGACCGTGTCGAGCACGAGCTTGCGGCTGGTGTTGAACTGCTTGTCGCCCGCCCGCGCGCGCAGCTTGATCGCGTAGGTGCCGTCGGGCGCCCGGCGGCCGGCCTGGTCGAGGCCGTCCCAGACGGTGGTGAAGAAGCCGCGCCCCTGGGGCGAGGCGTCCAGCAAGGTGATGACCGGCTCGCCCTCGCGCTGGATCTCCACGGTGACGTCGCTCCGCTCGCTCAGGCGGACGCCGATCGTCGCGTCGTCGCGCCGCCCGTCGCCGTTGGGGCTGAACAGCTGCGTCGCCTGGAAACGCGTGACGATGGGCGGCGGCGTGGGGAACGCGAACGGCAGCAGGAACACGCCGAGGGCCACGACGAACAGCCCCAGCATGAGCGCCGCCACGCCCCCGCGCCGCGCCCGATCGCGGCCCGCCGGCTCCGGCTCGCCCGTCAGAGCGCCCGGAACCCCAGGCAGATGTAGAAGCCGAACCGGCCGATCGGCGTGCGCGAGGCGGCCAGCTCGGCCCTGCGCGGCGCGCCGAAGCGGTAGAGGCGCCCGATCTGGGAGCCGATGCGCCCGCCGGGCCGGAAGAAGATCCCGCGGCGCGACACCGGCACCAGGCCGGCCGACGCCGCGTGGCCCTCCAGGTCGGTCCAGGTCTGCCAGTTGTCGACCGGCGCCAGGTTGAGGCGGATGCCGGGCACGCCGTGCTCGGCCAGCCAGCGCCGGGCGCCCGGCAGGCTGCGCCGGTTGGGCGTCGAGATCACCAGCAGGCCGCCGGGCGCGAGCTGGGCGCGCAGCGCGGCGAGGCAGGCGCGGGGGTCCTCGAGGTGCTCGAGCACGTCCGTCAGCGCGATGAGGTCGTACGGGCCCTCGGGCGGCTCGTAGGCGCTGCCGACGACGGCCGTCAGCCGGTCGGCGGCGCCGATCTCGGCCAGGCGCCGGCGCGCGTGCTCCACCGACTCGGGCGAGAGGTCGATGCCGGTGCCCGAGAAGCCGCGCTCGGCCAGGCGCTCGAGCAGGAAGCCCGTGCCGCAGCCCACGTCGAGCACGCGGCCGCCGTGGGCGGCGTGGCGGTCGATCGTCTCGAGCACGAGCGACATGCGGCTCTGCAGGTGCCAGTTGCGGCTCTCGACCTCCACGAGCCGCGGCGCGAGGCGGTCGTAGTAGGCGCGCACCTGGTCGAGGCGCCCGCCGCCGGTCACGGCGCCCACCCCGGCGGGGGCGGGTTGGCGGCGGCCTGCGCCGCGAAGCGGTCGTACGAGGGCTTGCGCGAGCCGTCGCCGCGCAGCAGCCCGCCGGTCCAGCGGGGGTTGTCCTGGAAGTTGAACCAGGTCACGACGCCCACCCGCGGCCGGCGCGCGGCGGCCTGCACGGTCTCGTCGACCCACGCGGCCTGCTGCGCCTCGCTCACGAAGTAGCGGTGAAAGCGGTTGTACGACGTGTGGTACCCCGTCTCCGTGACGTGGATCGGTGCGCCCCGGCGAAGCCTATCCACCTGCCGGGCCACCCGCGGCACGGTGCTCCAGGAGGGGACGAAGAAGGCCTGCAGCGGCCCGCCGATCGGGTAGAGGTGCATGCTCCACGCGTCGATCGCGGGGCCCTCGTCGGCCACGAGGCGGGCGAAGTCGAGGCTCCCCACCGCCGCCCGGCCGTCCTTCGGGCAGGCGCGCGGGGTGCGGCCGGCGGGCCCGGCGACGCCGCCGACGATCTCCACCCGCGCGTTGACGCGGCGCACCTCGCGGTACGCCGCCGCGAGCAGGGCCGCGTAGCGGCGCGGCGACTCCAGCACGATGCGCCCGCGGCGCTGCCGGCACTGCGGCGTCCAGAAGCCGGGCAGGTTGGGCTCGTTCCAGATCTCGAGGCTGCGGATGGCCGGCAGCGTGCCGCCCGCCGGGTCGGGGTGGCCGCCCCCGTAGCGGCGGGCGATCGCGGCGGCGAAGCGGGCGCCGTCGGCCGGCCGGGGCGCCGCCGTGCGCTCGCCGCCGCGCGACGCCCAGGCGGGGGTCAGGTAGAAGTCGAGCATCGTCGCGATGCCCCGCGCCCGCAGGCCGCGCAGGATCGCGTCGTAGCGGCTCCAGTCGTAGGCCGGGTCGTCGGGGTCGCGGGCGTCGCGCGGGCGGGTCGGCGCCACCTCGCGCCACAGCACGTCCACCCGGGTCACCCGCACGCCGGTGGCCGCCAGCGCGTCGAGCCGCGCCTCCAGCGCCGCCCCGCGCACGTTGACGAGCTCATCGTCCTGCAGCGACATGATGGGCGCCGCGGCGGCCCCCCCGGCGAGGCCGGCGAGCGCGGCCAGCGCCCCGAGCAGGGCGAGGGCCCGTCTCACCGCACTCGTCCCAGCCGCAGCACGGCGACCCGCCCGCCGCGGCGCAGCCCCCGCTCCATCCACGCCACGCGCCGCCCGTCGACCGCCACGCCGTCGATCGCCCGCCGCCCGCGCGCCACCCGGCGCAGGGCGCCGGAGCCGCGCCGGGCGAGCACGTCGCGGCCGTCGGCGACGGCGACCGACCCGCCGCCCGCGGCGAGCGCCCGCGGCGCCCGCGGGCCCGACCAGACGCGCGTCGCCCGCGTCGCCGCGCCGGCCAGCCGCACGACCGCCGCGCCCCGGCCGGCGCGCACGGCCACGGCGACCACGTCGCCGGCCGCCTCCACCCGCAGCGCCGGGCCGGGCAGCGCCACCGCGGCGGGCGGCCCGTCGCCGCGGCGCACCTGCAGGGTCGCCGGCGCCGCGGGGTCGACCCACGCGTGCAGGCGCGCGGTCAACGCCACCAGCCCGGCCCGCGTGGGGCCGGCGGTGGCCACGGTCGCGGGCGACGCGGGCTCGGCCGGCGGGCTCTCCACGACGGTCTGCGAGCCGTCCGCCGCCAGCCGCACCCAGCGCACCGCCGCGCCGGTCCACGCCACCGCGGCCGGCGGCTGCGCCCCGGGCCGCCCGTCGCTCTCGAGCACGGCCTCGGCGTCGCCCTCGCCGCAGCACCAGACGACCGGGGTCGCGAAGCGCCGCGAGCCCGGCGCCAGCACGAAGTCGCCCCCGCCCGCCGGCGCGAGCGCGCCGGCGCTCATCGCGCCGATGCTGGTGCGCACCGAGACCGGCGCCTCGGCGGTGCCGGCGAAGCGGCGGGAGGCGCGGTCGAGGCGCGCGCGGAACGCCTCGGCCCGGTAGTAGTCGAAGCGCGCCGCCCCGGCGGGGGCGCCCGGCGTGCGGCGCGGGTCCACCCGCACGACCGCGGCCTCGCTCCACACCAGCCGGTCGCCGCTGAAGGCCATGGCGCGCGGCCCCCAGCCGTCCGTCGTGATCGTGCGCGAGGCGCCGAGGCCGGCCGGGGCCGCGACCAGGCCCGCCGCCGCCGCGGCGAGCGCCGCGACGGCACCCGCGCGGCGCCTCACGCGCTCGTGGCCGCGCGGACGGCGACCACCGCGTCGGCGAGCAGCGCCTCGCTCGTCGCGGCCATCGACGGGTCCGCGAGCGGCGTCATGTTGGTGAGCTGCACGTGGCGCGCGCCGCGGTCGACGAACGCGGCGATCGCGCCGGCGACGTCGTCGGGGGTGCCGTGGATCACCGTGTCGCGGAGCACCTCCACCGGCACCGCCCCCGCCAGGCGCAGCGCCTCCTCGCGCCCCAGCCGGGTGGGCAGGAACGAGGTGAGCCCGAAGGCGCCCTCACCGAGCGGGTGCTCGGCGCCGTGGCGGGCGAACGCCTCGGCCGGCCGGGTGAGGGCGATGAAGCGCAGCAGCAGCGAGCGGTCGATCGCGGCGACGGCCTGCGTGCGCGACTCGGCCACCACGATGCGGGCGTAGAGCCCGGCCGTGACGGCGTCCCCCGGCCGTCCGGCCGCCGCGGCCGCCGCTCGCACCGCGGCGAGCATGCCGGCGTACTCGTCCGGGTCGGTCGCGAGCGGCAGCCAGCCGTCGGCGTGCCGTCCGGCCAGCGCGAGCCCGCGCGGGCGGTGCGCCGCCAGCCAGACCGGCGGCGGGCGGTCGCCGACGGGCCGGAGGCCGAGGGCGGCGCCGTCGAGCGTGAAGTGGTCGCCGCGGAAGTCGACCGGGTCCGGGCTCGCCCACAGCAGCCGCATCACCTCGAGCGCCTCCTCCAGCCGCCCCAGCGGGCGGCGGTTGGCGACGCCGATCGGCGCGAGGTTGAGCGCCTCCCCGGCGCCCACGCCGAGCAGGAAGCGCCCCCCGGTGAGGTGGTCGAGGGTCAGGGCGGTCTGCGCCAGCGCGACCGGGTGGCGGCGCACGACGTCGGTCACGCCGATGCCCAGCCGCACCCGCTCGGTGGCGCCCGCCGCGGCGGCGACGACCGCGAAGGGGTCGAACCAGACGTGGGGGCTCGCCTGCCCCGCGGCGGCCTGCGGCACGAGGTCGGGCGCCCAGATCGAGGTCGGGAACCAGTGCAGCAGGTGGTCGGCCCACCAGACGGCGTCGAAGCCCTGGCGCTCGCGGCGGGCGGCCGCCTCGAGGGCCGCGGAGGCGGGCGGGCGCACCGCGCCCATCGCCGACAGCTCGAGGCGCGCGGGCTCCGACATCGCGGGCAACCTACCTGGCCCCGCCCCCCGCGGCCAACGCCCGCGGTGGCCGCCCCCCGCGTTCGTCCGCGGCGGGGCCGGGGTAGTCCCCGGGGGACACCGACCCCGGAGGGGACGACATGGGTGACGAGCGCACGGGCGCGGAGCGCGCCGAGGAGGCCCTCGACGGCGCGCGCCGCGAGGCGGCCGGCAAGGGCATCGAGGACCAGGGCGCCGAGGGCGGCCTCACGGAGGCGACCCACGGCGCCGGCGAGCGCAACCCCGAGCGCCGCGAGGGCGACGAGGGGCGTCCCGCCTAGGGCGCGCCCCGCACGGGGTGGTCGCCGCCGCGCAGCTGCGCGGCGGCGTGGGCGGCGACCTGCGCCACGGTCCCCCAGCCGTCGCGGGCGCCGCCGGGCGAGCCCGGCAGGTTGACGATCAGCGTGCGCCGGCGCACGCCGGCCTCGCCGCGCGACAGCATCGCGTTCGGCGTGGCGGCCAGCGAGCGGGCGCGCAGCGTCTCCGCGATGCCCGGGACCATGCGGTCGCAGACCGCGCGGGTGGCCTCGGGGGCCCGGTCGCGCGGCCCGATGCCGGTGCCGCCGGTGGTGAGCAGCAGATCGGGCGCGTCCGGCGCGTCGCAGATCGCCTGCAGCAGCGTCGCCAGCCCGTGCTCGTCGTCCGGCACCACCTCCCGGCGCACCACCTCCGCGCCCCCCGCCTGCGCGGCCGCCGCCAGCGCCGGGCCCGAGGCGTCCTCGCGCTCGCCCCGGGCCGACCGGTCGGACACGGTCACCACGGCCACGCGCAGGCTCACGGCGCCGGGTCGCCCGTGGTCTTCTCCACCAGGCGGACCCGCTCGATGACCACGGCCGGGTCGACGCCCTTCACGAGGTCGTAGACGTTCAGCGCGGCGACGCTCGCCGCGGTGAGCGCCTCCATCTCCACGCCGGTGCGGGCGGTCGTCTCGACCTCGGCCCGGATGCGCACCTCGCCCGCGGCCGGGTCGACGGCCACGTCGACCGCGGCGCGATCGATCGGCAGGGGGTGGCACAGCGCGACGAGCTCGGGCGTGCGCTTGGCGGCCATGATCCCGGCCACGCGGGCCACCGCCGCGGCGTCGCCCTTCGGCAGCCCGCCCTCGGACATCAGCCGCGCGCTGGCGGGGGCCATCCGCACGAGCGCCTCGGCCACGGCGCGCCGCGCCACCGGCGGCTTGTGGCCCACGCCCACCATGCGCGCCGCGCCGCGGGCGTCGAGGTGGGTGAGGCCGCCCTCGCCGCTCATGCCCGGGCCCGGGTCCCGCGGCGGCGGTCGGCGGCGCGCTTGCGGGCGATGTCGGCCTGCTGGGCGGCCAGCCACTTGCCGACGTCGTTCTCGCGCACGATCCGCTTGATCTCCTGGTTGCGGAACGATCGCTCGTCGGCCGCCATCACGAGGGCCTCGTGGATGGCCTCGGCCTGGGCCTCGATGTCGAACGGGTTGATGGTCAGCGCGAAGTGCCCGAGCTCCTCGTGGGCCCCGGCGTTCTCGGACAGGATCATCACCCCGTCGCGCTCGTTGACGAGCGGCGCCTCCTTGGCGATCAGGTTCATGCCGTCGAAGATCGGGTTCACGAGCAGCACGTCGTAGTGCTTGTACGCGGCCACGGCGCGGTGGATGTTGGCCTCCACGCGCAGGTCGATCGGCATCCAGTCGGTGGTGCCGTGCTTCGTGTTGATGCGGCTCACCACGTCGCGGATGCGGCCGAGGTACTCGACGTACTCGTCCACGTCCTGGCGGGTGGGCTGCAGCTGGGCGAGGAACGTGATGTCCTCGTGGAACTCGGGGTGGCGGTCGAGGAAGACGTCGAACGCCTTGAAGCCGCGCAGCGTGTTCTTCGAGAGGTCGGTGCGGTCGACGCGCACGATCAGGTGCTGGCGGCGGCGGCGCAGGATCGCGCCCTCCTCGGCGGCGACCTCGGGGCTGCGGGCGAGCTCCTCGAACATCGGCGCGTTGACCGAGATCGGGTAGGAGCGCACGAGCACCTCGCGCCCCTCCCAGCGCACCGTGCGGCGGGCGTAGTCGACGCGCAGGTCGAGCAGCTCCTCGCAGCACAGCAGGAAGTTGCGCGAGTAGGCGCGGGTGTGGAAGGCGACGATGTCGTTGGCCAGCAGCCCGCGCAGGATGCCCTCGCGGATGTGCGGCGGCAGGATGCGCCAGTAGTCCGGCTGGCTCCACGGGATGTGCACGAAGTGGTGCAGGAAGGCCCCGGGGTGCGCCGCGCGGATCGCCTCGGGCGCCGTGTAGAGGTGGTAATCGTGGAGCATCACGATGCGGTCCGGGTCCTCGTCGAGCTCGTCGATGACCGCGTCGGCGAACGCCTTGTTGGCCGCCAGGTAGCCGTGCTCCCAGGCGTCGAGCTCCTCGTGCCGCACGTCGGGCGCGTTGCTCAGGTCCCACAGGTAGTGCTGGATGAACCAGAGCATCGGGTTGGCGATGACGTTGTAGTAGCGGTGGTACGTCTCGCCGTCGATCACCACGAAGCGCCCGCGGGTGTCCGTGCCGAGGCCCGGCAGCTCGAATGAGCGGCCGCCGGCGCGCCGGGCCACCTCCTCGTCGGCGTCCGAGACCGCCGCGGAGATCCACAGGGCGGGCGTGTGGCCCACCAGCCCGAGCAGCGCGGTGACGAGGCCGCCGCCGCTGCGCTCGCGGCCCAGGCGGCCGGTGTCGTCGTGGCTGAACCCCACCGGCCCCCGGTTGGAGACCAGGATCAGCCGTGGCTCGCGCTCGCGCACGCTCATCGGCCGCGCCCGCGCGGCGACGCGTCGTGGGGTGTGCCCTCGCTCCTCACCGCGCACCTCCGTGGCGCCGGGTCGTCCCGGTCGGACAGGATGTAGATGCCCCGGTCCCCCCCGGGCGAGTCAACGGCCGGCCTCCGCCCGCCGGACAGGAGGACGTGCCACACTCTACCGCCAGCCGCCGGGCCCACGGTGGCCGCACACCGTGCTGAACGCCCGCCTCTATCGCACCTGCTGGCTGGTCGCGGGCGTGGCCCTGGTGGTCGCGCTGCTGACCCTGGAGGCCCCGGACCCGGGGCCCGAGCCCGCGCTCCCGTCCACGATCGACGGCCAGGGCACCCTCGAGCTGGCGAGCCAGCTCTCCGGCGTGGCCCCCGAGCGGCCGCCCGGCTCCCCGCCGGACCTCGCCGCTGCGGCGTGGGTGCGCCAGCAGCTGTCCCAGATCCCGGGGGCGCAGCGCCGCGTGCAGGAGCAGGAGCTCGAGGCGCGGGCGGACGGCGGCCCGGTGCGGCTGCGCAACGTGTACCTGGTGGTGCCGGGGACGGGCGGCGACGTGTCCGGGGGCGGCGTGCTGGTGGTGGCCCCTCGCGACACCCCGGCCGGCGTCGACGCGGGCGCGAGCGCCACCGCGGTGCTGCTGCGGCTGGCCCGCGCGTCGGCCACCACCCGCCACCAGCGCCCCCACCTGTTCGTCTCGACCGACGGCTCGACGCTGGGCAACGCCGGCATGCGCTGGTTCCTGGAGCGGTTCTCGTCGTTCCCGATCGCGGCGGCGATCGTGCTGGACGCGCCCGGCGAGGCGCAGGGCGACCGGGTGCACGTCTGGTACGCGGGGCGCGCCGACCGCCACGCCCTGGGCCTGGCCACCATGGCCGAGCGCTCCGTCGAGCGGGTCGGCGGCCGCCCGGCGGTCCCGCGTGGCCTGGGCGGCCAGCTGCTGCGCCTCGCGGTGCCGCAGACCTTCGGCGAGCAGGGGGCCCTCGTCGCGGCGGGCGTCCCCGCGGTGACCCTCTCGGGCCGCCCCGAGTCGCCGCTGCGCGGCCTGCCGGGCGGCGACGCGGAGCGCATGGAGCTGGTCGCCAACGCGGCCAACGACCTGCTGGGCGTGGTCGACGTCGCCGAGGTCGTCCCGGCCCCGGACGGCTCCCTGGCCTTCGCCGGGCGGGTGCTGCGGCCGACGCTCGCGCGCCTCACCCTGCTGCTCGCGATGCTGCCGGTGCTCGTGCTGACGGTCGACGCGGTCGCCCGCCGGCGCCGGGCGCGGGCCTCGCTCCGCGAGGGCGCGGGCGCCGTGGCGCGCCGGGCGGCGCCCGCGCTGGCCGCGCTCGCGGCCGCCCACCTGCTGGTGCTCGCCGGTCTGCTGCCCGGGGCGTCGGCCGGGGCGCCGCCGATCCCCGCCGACGCGCGCTTCGGCCCGGCGGCCGCGCTCGGGGTCGTGCTCGCCCTCGCCGCCGCGCGCTCGCCTGGGCGGCGGCCCGCCGCGCCCGGCGCCGCGTGCCGCCGGCCGCGGAGGCCACCGCGGCGCTCGCCGCGCTGTCGGTCGTGCTGCTGCTCATGTGGCTGCTCTCGCCGTTCGCCCTGGTGCTGGCGCTGCCGGCCGCCCACGCTGCGCTCCTGGCCACGGCCGCCCGGCGCCCGTGGCAGCTGGCCGCGCTGGCGGTCGTGGCCGCGCTGCCGCTGCTCGGGCTGGTCGCCTCGACGGCGGGCCTGCTCCACTCGGGCTGGCCCTTCGCGGTGTGGTACCTCGGCGAGACCGCCGCGTCGGGCGCGCGCGGCGGCACGGGGCTGCTGCTCGGCGTGCTCGTGGCGGCGTGCGCCTGGTCGCTGGCGGCGCTCGTGGCGCTTCGGCGCATCGGGCCGGCGACGGGCGAGGCGATCCGCCCGCCGCGCGCCGGCCGGGCGCGCGGGCGGCGGTGAGGGCGCTGGTAACATCGCCCGCGGTGGCCGCACGCCTCGCCTCTGTCTCGGTGGTCGTGCCCGTCTTCAACGAGCGCGAGTCGGTGCGCCCCCTCTCCGAGGAGCTGCTGACCGTGCTCCGCGGGCTCGGGCGGAGCGCCGAGGTCCTCTTCATCGACGACGGCTCGACCGACGGCACGACGGCGATCCTCGAGGAGCTGGCCGCCGAGGAGCCGGAGATCTCGGTGGTGCGGCTGCGCCGCAACTTCGGCAAGGCGGCGGCGCTGATGGCGGGCTTCCGCGAGGCCCGCGGCGAGGCCATCGTCACGATCGACGGCGACCTCCAGGACGACCCCAGCGAGATCCCGCGCCTGCTGGCCGAGCTCGAGGCGGGCGCCGACCTGGTCAGCGGCTGGAAGCGCGACCGCAAGGACGCCTGGTCGAAGCGGGCGGCCTCGAAGGTCTTCAACGGCGTCACCGCGCGCATGTCGGGCATCGGCCTGCACGACCTCAACTGCGGCTTCAAGGCCTACCGCGCCGAGGTGGTCGCGTCGCTGGCCCTGACCGGCGACCAGTACCGCTACATCCCGGTGCTGGCCGACAACGAGGGCTTCCGCGTCAGCGAGATCCCGGTCAACCACCGCCCGCGCCCGTACGGCCGCAGCAAGTACGGCCTCGAGCGCTACCTGCGCGGCTTCCTCGACCTGCTCACGATCCTCTTCGTCGGCCGCTTCCGGCAGCGCCCGATGCACCTGTTCGGCGGGCTCGGGATGCTGCTGCTGGCGGCCGGGGTGGTCATCTGCGCCTACCTCGCGGTGCTGCGCATCACGGGCGAGGGCATCGGCGGCCGGCCCCTGCTGCTGCTCGGCGTGCTGATGATCGTCGTCGGCGTGCAGCTGTTCACGATCGGGCTGGTGAGCGAGATGATCCAGCGCTACCACCTGCGCCCGCAGGACGAGGAGGCGCGCTCGCGGGTCGAGCGCATCGTCCGCTGAGCCGCCGTCCGGGGGGTCCGACGTGCGCGTGATGTGGCTGGGGACGTACGAGCGCGCCTACCCGCGCGCGCGGGTGCTGGTCGAGGGGCTCCGGGCGGCCGGCGTGGACGTCGTCGAGCACCATCGCCCGGTCTGGGAGCGGCGCCGCCACAAGGCCGGCCTCGGCCCCCTCGCGCTCGCGGGCTCGGCCGCGCGCTGGGCCGGCGCCTGGGCCGCCCTGGCCCCGGGCGCCCTGCGCGAGCGGCCGGTCGACGCGGTGGTGGCGGGCTACCCCGCGCAGCCGGACGCCGCGCCGGCCTGGCTGGTGGCGCGCGCCCGCCGGGTGCCGCTGGTGGTGGACATGATGATCTCGCTCGCCGACACGCTGGCGGGCGACCGCGCCGTGGCCGGCCGGGCCGCGGGGGCGCTGCTTGCCGGCGTCGACCGGGCCGGCCTGCGGATGGCCGACCTCGTGCTCGCCGACACCGCCGCGGGCGCCGACTGGCTCAGCGAGCGCTTCGGCGTGCCGCGCGGGCGCGTCGCCGTCGTGCCGGTGGGCGCCGAGCCGCAGCGCTTCCCGCCCGCGCCGGCCCCGCCCGGCCCGCCGACCGCGCTCTTCTACGGCAAGCTCGCCCCGCTGCACGGCGTCGCCACGGTGCTGGCGGCCGCCCGCGAGCCCGGCGTGCCGCCGGTGCGGCTGATCGGCGACGGCCAGCTCGGCCCGTGGCTCGAGGCCGAGCTGGCCCGCGACCGCCCGCCGGGGCTCACCTGGGAGCGCTGGGTGCCCTACGAGCGGCTCGGCGCCGAGGTCGCCGGCGCGGCGATCTGCCTGGGGGTGTTCGGCACGAGCGCCAAGGCCGCCCGCGTGGTGCCGAACAAGGTCTGGCAGGCGATGGCCGTCGGCCGCCCGGTGGTGACCGGCGACACCCCGGGGGTGCGCGAGGTGCTGACCGACGGCGCCGAGGGCCTGCTGGTGCCGCCCGGCGACGCCCCCGCGCTGGCCGCCGCCCTGCGGTGCCTGGCCGCCGACCGGGCCCTGCGCGAGCGCATGGGGCTCGACGCGCGCGCCGCCTACCTGCGCGGGGGCACCCCGGCGGCCGCCGGGGCGGCCCTGCGCGACGCGCTCGCACCCCTAGTCTTCGGGCGATGAGCTCCGCCGCCGGCACCCACGACTGGGGCGCGTCCCCCGAGCTGTTCGGGCCGCGCCACGACTACCGCGAGGCCCTCGTGCTGCGGCGGCTGCTGCCGGCGCTGCCCGGGCCCGAGGTGCTGAACGCCGGCGCCGGCGCCGGCTCGCTGACCCTCAAGATGATCGACGCCGGCCTGCGCGTCACCTCGACCGACGCCAGCGAGGAGCTGTGCGAGTGGACGCTCGCCGCGCTGCGCCGGCGCGGCGCCGACCGCGACAACCCCGTGATCCCGGGCGACCTGCAGACGCTCGAGCTGCCAGTGGCGGCCTTCGACGGGGCGGTGTGCGCGGAGGTGCTGGAGCACCTCGACGACGACGCCGCCGCGCTGGCGCGCATCGCCGCGGCGCTGCGCCCCGGCGGGCTGCTCCTGGTGACCGTGCCCGCCGACCCGTTCCGCTACGACTGGACCGACCGCTGGGCCGGCCACCGGCGCCGCTACGCGCCCGAGGAGCTCCACGAGCGCATCGCGCTCGCCGGCTTCGAGGACGTGCGCGTGGACGGCTGGGGGTTCCCGCTCACCGGGCTGTACCACCGCCGCGTCTACCGGCCGGCCCTGCGCCGCCGCCTCGCGGCGGGCGGCGGCCGGGCGGTGGGCGGCGCGCCGCCCCGGGTCGCGTCCCGCGTCCTGCGCGCGCTGCTCGAGGTCGACTCGCTGTTCATCGGCAGGCGGCCCGGCTATCACGGCCTGCTGGCGACCGCGCGCCGTGCCGGCGCCGCCTGAGGCGGCCGCCGGGCCGCCCGCGCCGGCCCCTGGCGCCGCCGGGCCGGGCTCGCCGCCGGCCTGCTGGTGCTCGGCTTCCTCGGCTGGGCCCTCGTCGACGGGTGGTCGTCGGTCTCGGCGTACGACTGGGACGTGCAGCCCGGCCTCCTGGCGGCCGGCGTGGCGACGCTGCTGGTCTTCTACCTGGCCGGCGGGCTGGGATGGGCGGCGATCGTGCGGCTGCTGCACGGCCCGGACCCTCCCGCCGCGGTGCACATGTCGATCTGGGGACGCTCGCTGCTGGGGCGCTACGTGCCCGGCAGCGTCCTCATGGTGCTCGGCCGGGTGGTGCTGAGCGCCGACCGCGGGGTCCCCAGGCGCACGAGCCTGGCGGCGACCGTCTACGAGCAGGTGCTCTCGCTCGGCGTGGCCGCCGCGGGCGCGCTGATGTTCGTGGCCGCGGCCGGCGAGGACGCCGCCGGCACCGACGGCCGCGTCTGGCTGCTCCTGCTGCTGCCGGTCGGCCTGGCCGCGCTGCACCCGCGGGTCTTCGGGCCGGTGAGCGCGTGGGCGCTGCGCAAGGCGCGCCGCGAGCCGCTGCCGCGGCTGCTCGGCGGGCGCGCCCTCGCGGCGCTGGTGGGGGCCTACGCCGCCATCGCGGTCCTGCTCGGGCTGGGCGTGTGGCTGCTCGTGCGCTCGGCGGCCGGACCCGGGGCGGGCGACCCGCTGTTCGTGGGCTCGGCCTTCCTGCTGTCGTTCGCCGTGTCGATGGTGGCGGTGATCTTCCCCTCGGGCCTGGGCATCCGCGAGGGCGCCTTCGCCCTGGCGCTGGCCCAGAACGTGCCGGGCGGCGTGGCGGTGGCCCTCTCCGTGGGCGTGCGCCTGGTGCTGACCCTGGTGGAGCTCGCCTTCATCGCCGCCGTGGCGGTCGCGGGGCGACGGCGGTGAGCGTGGCCCCGCCCCCGCCCCGGCCCGCCCCGGCCCGCCGGCGGTGGCGGCGCGGGCCCGCCGACGTGGCGCTCGCGGCCGTGTGGGCGATGGCCGCCGCCTGGGCGGGCCTGTTCGCCGGTCTCTCGGTGGCCCGCCACCACGCCTTCTGGACCGGCCGCTTCGACGTGGGGAACATGGTGCAGGCGGTGTGGAGCACCGCCCAGGGCCGCCCGCTCGAGACCACCGACATCGCCGGGCGCCAGTTCTCGCGGCTCGGCGCGCACGTCGACCCGATCCTGGCCCTGTTCACGCCGCTCGCCTGGACCGGCGCGCTGCCCGAGGCGCTGCTGGTGGCGCAGGCGGTGATCGTGGCCTCGGGGGCGCTGCCGGCCTTCTGGCTGGGGCGTCGCTGGCTCGGCGACGACCGCCTCGCCGTCGCGGCGGC
The DNA here is from genome assembly GCF_018141525.1 of Miltoncostaea marina. Taxonomy (GTDB): domain Bacteria; phylum Actinomycetota; class Thermoleophilia; order Miltoncostaeales; family Miltoncostaeaceae; genus Miltoncostaea; species Miltoncostaea marina. The sequence continues at coordinate 3,327,477 of NZ_CP064655.1, read as the reverse complement.
GGCGGTCTGGCTGCTCTACCCGCCGGTCGGCTGGGCCACGGTCACGGAGTTCCACCCGGTCACCCTGGCCGCGCCCCTGCTGCTGTTCTGCATCTGGGCGGCCGAGGAGCGCCGCCCGGTCGTGCTGGGCGTGTGCGCGGCGCTCGCCGTGCTCTGCAAGGAGGAGGTCGGCCTGGCGGTGGCCCTGATCGGCGGCTGGATGGTCGTCCGCGGGCTGGGGCGGCGGTACGGCGTCGCGCTCGCGCTGCTGGCGACCGCGTGGGTCGCGTTCGCGGTGGGCGTGGTCATCCCCCGGTTCAACGACGGCCGCCCGTCGGCGTTCATCGGCCGCTACGGCACGCTCGGCGACGACGCGGGCGACGTGGCCGTCACCCTCCTCACCCGCCCCTGGGAGGCCGCGGAGGTGCTGTGGTCCTACGACCGCCTCTCGTACCTGGGCGCCCTGCTGCTGCCGCTGGCGCTGCTGCCGCTCGCGGCGCCCGCGCTGCTGGCGGTGGCGGCGCCGGAGGTGCTCATCAACGTGCTCGCCGACTGGTTCCCCCAGTACTCGATCGAGTACCAGTACGTCGCCGTCATCGCCCCCGTCGCCGTGGCGGCCGCGATCCTCGGCCTGGCGCGCGTGCGGCGGGCGCGCCGGCCCGCCCTGCTCGCGCGGGCGGTGGCCGACCCGGGGCGAACGGCGGTGGCGTGGGTCGCGATCGTCGCCCTGTCGGGCGTGTACCTGGGCCCGCTGCCGCTGTGGCGCGACCTCGCGCCGGTCGGCTACTCCGGCGAGCGCGCCGACCAGTACCGCGGCGGTCCCCACGCCGACGCCATGGCGCGCGCGGTGGCCCTCGTCCCCGACGACGTGCCCGTGTCGGCGGGCAACCTGCTCGGCTCGCACCTGTCCGAGCGCGAGCGCATCCTCACCTTCCCGGTCGTCGGCGAGGCGCAGTGGGTGCTCACCGACGAGCGGCGCCCGTACGTCGGCGACCTGCTGAGCCGCTCGGCCCACGCCGAGCACCTGCGGCGCCTGCGCGCCCGGGGCGACATGCGGCTGGTGTTCGAGGAGGACGGCGTGATGGTGTTCCGCCGGGGGGCCGGGGCGTGACCGGCCGGCTCGGCGGCGGCGCGATCGCCGCGCTCGGGCTCGCGCTGGCCGTGCTGCCGTTCCTCGCCTGGTACTCCGCCGGCCCGCCCGGGGACCGCGCGACCGCGAGCGGGCTCGACGGCGCGGGCGAGCTGTGGCTGCTGCCGCCCCTCGGCCTGGCCGCCGCCGTGGCCGGCGCCCGGCTGGCCACGGCGCCGCCCGAGCGGGTGGCCCAGGTCGCCCGCTGGGCCGGCCCGGTGGCGGCCGCGGCGGGGCTGCTGGCGCTGGCGTTCGCCCTGCGCGCGGCGCTCGGCGCCGACCTGGAGCTGCGGGCGGCGCTGCCCGGCGGGCCCGAGCGGGTGCCGGCGCCGGTCGACCGCGAGCCGGCCGCGGCGCTCGCGCCCGTGTGCGCGGGCCTGCTGGCCGCCGTGGGCGCCGCCCTCGCCTGGGCGGGCCGCCGGGCGTGACCGCGCTGCGGGCCTGGGCGGCCTCGCGGGCGCTCGTCCTCGTGGCCGGGCTCGTGATGAGCCTGGTCTTCGGGCTGCCCGAGCGCGGGGTGGACGCCGCCGTGCCCGACGCGCTCGCGCTGCTCGGGGGCTGGGACACCACCTGGTACCTCGACATCGCGCGGCACGGCTATGAGCACGACCTGGGCCAGGTGGGGCTGGTCTTCACCAACCTCGCCTTCTTCCCGCTCGTGCCGGGGATCATGGCGGCGTTCCTGACGGTGGGCATCAACCCGTTCGTCGGCGCCCTCGTGGTGTCGAACGCCGCGTTCCTGGGCGCGCTGCTCGCGCTCGAGGCGCTCACCCGGGCGCGGATGGGCGAGGCCGCCGCCCGCCGGGCGGCCTGGACGATGGCGCTGCTGCCGCCCGCCGCCTACTGCTCGCTGGCGTACACGGAGGGTCTGGCCATCGCCTGCGCCGCCGGCGCGGCGCTGCTCGCCACCCGCGGACGGTGGGCGCTGGCCGGCGTCGTCGCCGGCGCCGGCGCCCTCGCCCGGCCGACCGGCGCCCTCGCCGCCCTGCTGGTCGGCCTGCTCGCGCTGCAGGACGCATCGCCCGGGCGGCTGCGCCGGGCGGCCCTCGCGGTGCTGCCGACGGTCGCCGCGTTCGCCGGCTTCCTCGCCTGGATGGCCGTCGCCCGCGGCTCGTGGCAGCTGCCGTTCGAGGCCCAGCGCGCCTGGGACCGTGGCCAGCTCGGCATCGGCCTGGTGACGGCCGCCCCGGAGGAGCTCGCCGCGGGGTGGGAGCTCGTCAGCTCGTGGCACCTCACCGCCGCCTGGCACGCCACCGCCCGCGACGTCGCCTTCCTCGCGCTGTGGGGCTGGCTGCTGGCGCGGCTGTGGCGCGCCGAGGGCGGGCTGCGCTCGCCCTGGGTCGCCTACTCGGCGGCGGCGCTCGCCGTGCCGCTGTCGAGCGGCACGGTCACGTCGATGGCCCGCTTCGGCCTCATGGCCTTCCCGCTCGTCTGGCCCCTGGCCGACTGGGCCGCGGCGAGCCCGCGGCGCACCCGCTGGGCGGTCGCCGCGGCGGTGGCGCTGACGCTGCTGCTCGTGGCCCAGCTCACCCAGCGCTCGCCGTAGGCGCGCGCAGGGTCGCCACGACGGGGTCGTGGTCGGACAGGCGCACGAGCCGCCGGCGCTCGCCGGCCCGCACGGCCACCTCGCGCTCGGCCGCCGGCAGGGCCCGCGGGGCCTCCACGGTCGCGAGGCCGCGGGACAGGATGCGGTCGATCCCCGCCCCGGCGGCCGGCGCGGCGTGGTCCCATCCCGCCGCCGCCAGCGCGGCGAGCGCCGGGTGGCCCGGCCGCGCGTTGAGGTCGCCCGCGAGCACCGCCGGGCCCCCGCCGGCGTCCGCGGCGACCTCGCGCGCGGCGCGGGCGATCTCGAGCCCGGTCAGCTCCGGGTCGCGGGCGTTGTGGCAGTGGACGCAGCCCGCGACGGCCTCGGCGCCGCCCGGCAGGCGCACCCGTGCCACCACCAGCCGGCGGGGCTCGGGCAGGTAGCGCAGCAGCTCGCCCGCGCCGATCCGCCCGCGCAGCGCGGCCCGCAGCATGGGCCCGGGCGGGTTGAGGCGCACGGAGCGCGCCGAGCCGGGCACGATCGCGAGGCGCGGGCCGACGAGCAGCACGTTGGCGTTGCCCTCGTGGGTGCGCCACAGGTCGGGGTTGCGCGCGGCGAGCGCGTCGCGCAGCCGGCGCGGGCCGATCAGGGGCCCGGTCGGCGCCCAGACGGCCCGCATGCCGGTGACGGCGACGAGCTCCCGGATCGCCGCCGTCGGCACCTCCTGCAGCGCGCACAGGTCCGGCGCCCAGGCGGCGATGCGCCGCGCCATGGGGCCGGTGTGCTTGCGGTTGAGGTGCACGTGCACGCCGTCGTCGACCGGCGAGCGCAGCCAGGTGGAGCGGCGGGTCGCGCCGAGGCCGGGCAGGCCGTCGCGGGCGTGGAACAGGTTCCAGGTGACGACGCGCACGGTCGTGGCCGGCATCCGGGGGAGGTTCGCCCCTTGCGCTCGGCGGCGCAACCCGTGAGATTGCCCGGCGTGCCGCAGCCGTCGCCCCGCCCCGCGCCCGTCCGGGCCCGCTGGGCAGTCGCCTACTGGGCCGGGGCGATCGCCCTCTACGCGGGCCTCGGCGTGCTGTACCCGCCCGCCTTCCTGCTCGGGTTCTGGGAGTCGATCCCGGCGCTGCTGGTCCTGACCGTCGTCGCCGGGCGGCTCTTCCCGCGCCCGGTGCCGCCGCTGCCCCCGGACGACGGGTGAGCTGGGCCGCACACGACCTCGAGCCCTACCTGTTCCGGGCCAAGCTCGGCGGCGCCATCAGCCTCCCGCTGTGCCTGGCGGGGTCGTACTCGCCGGACATCATGAGCAAGTGGGCCGTGTACGGCCTGGACTTCAGCGGCGACGCGAAGCTCGTGGCCGACCCCGTGCAGCTGCACCGCGGCTGGCCGGGCGTCGGCTTCACCCACTCGCTGGCGTTCGGCCTGCTCATGGCGGGGCTCATCCTGCTGGTGAGCAGGGGCAACAGGATGTGGGCCCTCTCGTTCCTGCTGGGCGCGTGGGCGCACGTGTTCTCGGACACGCTCGACTCGGTCGGGGTGATGCTGCTCTTCCCGCTCACCGACTGGCACCTGCATTTCGACGCGTGGCAGTACGTGGGCCAGGCGGGGCGCAAGGAGGACGCGATCGCCTACTACACGTCGCTCGGCGGGGTGTGGGACATCCTGTGGGCCACGTGGCTGGCCTTCCACTGGCGCATGTTCACCGCCGACCACTTCCACCGCGAGATCGTCCCGCGCGACACCTTCTGGCTGTGGCTGCGCACGCGCGCGAGCGACTCCGTGATGCTCACCCTCTACCGGGCGAGCGCGTTCTTCGGCGTCGCCTCGATCGCCGGCTGGTACATCTGGGCGCTGTTCGTCAACGAGCTGCACCCGAGCCTGGACTGGAGCCTCGGCGGACCGCAGTGGGCGCCGCGGGTCGGCCCGCCCTAGACCGTATGGAGCGCCGGGGTCCGGGCCGGCGCCCCGCTCATGCGTGATCGTGGGTTGCCCGCCGGGGATCAGCCCGGCGGTAGAGCCACGGTCATGGGAGGCGCCGGTATGGGCGAGGGTGCTTTCGTCGGCCTGGACGTGCACGCCAGGAGCGTGGTCGCCGGGCTGATCGACGAGCGCACGGGCGAGCTGCGGGTGCGGCGGGCGCCGCATCGCCGCCCCCGTCGGGGATCCGCCCGAGCTTCTTGACGTCGATGTGCACCAGCTCGCCCGGGCGCCCGCGCTCGTAGCGCAGGGCGCTCATCGGCCCCCGGCGCACCGGCGCGCCGGTCAGGGTGTCCAGATCGCGCAGCAGCGGCATCGCGTGCCTGCGGATGACCCGCCCCACCGTCGAGGCGCACATGCCGAGCTCGCCCGCGATCCAGTCGGCGCCGCGGCGGTGGGCGCGCCGGCGCGCGAGGATGCGCGCCTCGATCGCGGCCGGCGTGCGGTGGGGGCAGCGATGCGGCCGGCTCGGGCGGTCAACCAGGCCGGCGAGGCCCTCTTCGCGGTGCCGGCGCAGCCACTTGTACACCGTGGCCCGTGAGCAGCCGAGCTGGGAGGCGACGTCGGCCGGCTTGTGGCCGGCCGCGACCCGTTCGACGGCCAGCAGTCTTCCGCGGACGGTGAGGCGGGCGTTAGCGTGGGACACGAGGACCCCCTTGGCTCCGGAAGGCTTAAGGCACCTCCACAGAGCCCCGGGGGTCCTCACCGCGCCAACCCGGATCCGTCAACAACGCTCCGGGTGACTACAGCTCGCCGCCGTGAAGCGGGTGGCCGGCGCGCCCGAGGCGTGCCTCACCTCGCCGCGGCGCGGGCCCCCCGCGTCGCCGGAAGGCCCGGGCGGAACGACGTCAGGCCGCCCCGTCCTCCGGGGGCCAGCGCTCGTCGGGCAGCGGCCGGCGCGTGTCGGCGACCAGCATGCGGTGACGGCCCGGGTCGTTCGCCTCGTAGGGGCGGACCACCGGCGCGCGCCAGGTCTCGTAGCTGCGGCAGGCCGCGTCCGGGTCGTCCGGGTACTGGAGGATCGCCTGGGTCAGCGCCTCCGCGTCGCCGAGCCCGATCGCCGAGCTGATGCCGGTCTCGGGACCGAAGAAGTGGGCGGCGTCGCCGATCACCACGACCCCGGGGGTCCACCAGCGCGGGCACCGCAGCAGGGCGGGCTCGGAGTAGCGGATCTGGTCGAGCGAGGTGACGCCCTCGATCGCCGACGCCGACGGCGGCAGCAGGCGCGCCCACATCTCCTTGATGGCGTCGAGGCCCGGCGCCAGCGCGGCCTCGGCGCCGACGCGCTCGCAGCTGCGCCAGCCCGCCGATCCCTCGGCCCACGACAGCATCCCGATGTGGCCGCCGTCGGACATGTAGGCCATGGCGAACGAGGTGTCGGCCACGCTCGGGCTCATGAACGACAGCGAGGCCTCGGGCAGCGGGTCGATCTCGGCCTCGAGCCCGGCCTTCGCGCGGGTGGGCGAGCCGGCGCCGTCGCAGGCCACCACGAGGTCCGACTCGAAGGTGACCGGCCCGTCGGGGCCCTCGGCGGCGACGCCGACCACGCGGCCGTCGTCGTCGCGCAGCAGCTCGGTGACCGTCGTGTCGTTGACCATCGGCAGGTCGCGCTGCAGGGCCTCGATGAGCGCGCCGAAGCGCACGGCCACGGCGACCGGCCCGTGGTCGGGGCGCGGCGCGATCGCGCGCCCGGCGTCCCGCACCTCGTCGAAGATGCCGATCTCCTGGAGCGCCTCGTAGCCCTGGAACCCGAGCATGTAGCCGCGCGGGATGTAGTGCCCGGCCGGCGCGCGCTCCACGACCGTGGGCTCGACGCCGCGCTTGCGGAGGAGGTGGGCGAGGGTCATCCCGACCATCCCGCCGCCGACGATCACGACCTTCATGGGCGGCACCCTAACCGATTCGCTCGCGCCGCGGCCCTCACCGGCGCAACGCGTCGTGCACGGCGCCGGCGGCCGGCCCCAGGCCGGCGGTCGCGCACCCGCCCCCGCTGCCGAGCACGGCGCCGACGAAGGTGCCGAGCCGCACGTCGAACGACAGCCGCACCACGCCCGGGCTCGTGACGCGCAGCTCCGTGCCCCACGGCTCGCGCGGCGCGGCGCAGGCCACGCCGCGCTCGACCCGCCAGTACGGCGTGTAGCGCAGGCGCAGCCGGTAGGTGCCCGGTCGCTCCACCCGCAGGGTCACGGCGCTCGAGGTGAGCGCGAGCACCGAGATGCCGTCCGCGGGGGTGGCGATGGGCGTCGCCCGGGGCAGCTCGAAGACCGTCCAGCCGCCCGTCCGCCGCACGAGCCGCAGGCCGGAACGGCCGGACCGCAGCAGGTCGGCTTCCTTCACCGCGCTGTAGTCGAGCGGGTCGTCGGGCAGGAACACGTAGCGCACGCCGGTGCGGCGCAGCCAGGCCGTGTACCCGCGCGGGGTCAGCTCGCCGTACAGCACGGCGTTGGCGGGGAAGTCGTCCTGGCGGAACCAGCCGCGCGCCAGCGGCACGTCGCGCCGGGCGAGCCAGTACGCCTCCCAGTTGTCGGCGGTGGCCACCACGTGGGCGCGGTGGTCCGGGTCGCCGTGCTCCTCCATGAACGCGATCACCGGGTACCAGAAGCGCTCCTGCTGCGCGCGCGACTCGGCGGCCGTGCGCCACCCGGCCACCGCCGGCAGCGACTGCCACAGGAGCATGCCCGCGAGGCACGCGACGGCGATCCCGCGGGGCCGGAAGCCCCGGGCGGCGAGCGGCAGCAGCAGCAGGGGCAGCCCCATCAGCAGGGTCAGGCGCACCGCGTTGCCGCCGAGCGGGGAGGAGACGGCGAACGCCGCGGCGCCGAGCAGCCCGTAGCCCACGAACAGCGCCCGCAGGGCGCGCTGGTCGGCGAGGCCGCGGGTCAGCAGCAGCCCGGCGGCGCAGAAGCCGGCGATGGCGATCGCGTCCTTGGGGTCGAAGGGGTACTCGGCGTCGCCGCTCGAGAAGCCGCGCAGCAGCAGCGCCTGGGCGCCGGCCACGACCGCGGTGCCCGCGGCGAGGGCGAGCGGACGCGGCCGCCGCCACCAGCCGCGGGTGGACGCCGCGACGGCGCACAGCGCGATGAGCAGGAAGGCGAGCGCCAGCGGGTGGGCGAGCGCCGTCACCAGCACCGCCGCCAGGGCGGTCAGCGGGCGTCCGCGGTCCAGCGCCACGAGGCCCCACAGCGCCACCGCCAGCCCGAGCAGGAAGGGGTACGTCCCCGCGACCACGGCGAGGGGCACCAGCAGGCCGAACGCCGCCGCCGGGCCCAGGGCGATCGCGGGCCAGCGGCGCCGCAGCAGGGCGGCGAAGCCCCCGGCGGCGGCGGCGCACGCCCCGACCACGACCACGCCCTGGGTGAGCAGGGCGGCGAGCGGATAGAAGAGCAGGCTGTAGTTGATCTGGGCGTAGCGGCCCGAGTACCAGAAGTTGTCCCAGAGCTCCCAGCCGTGCTCGCGCCAGGACTGGGTCAGGTAGAGGTGGGCCGCGGCGTCGCCGCCCGGCGGCCCGACCAGCACCAGCACGGTCGCGAGCACGGCGGCCGTCGCCGCGGCGCCCACGGGCCGCGCGACCAGGCGGGCGCCGCGGCGCGCGCGGGCCGGCGCCGACGAGGCGAGCCACCCGAGCCACCGCGTCGCCGTCCTCGGGGAGCCCATGCCGCTAGGGGGTCGGCGGCGGGGCCGCCGGCGGGGGCGGGGCCGGGCCCGGCGCGGGCGGGGGCGGGCTGGCGGGCGGCGCCGGCGCGGGCGCCGGGGCGGGGGCCGGCGCCGGGGTCGGCGCGGGGGCGGGCGCCGGCGCGGGCGCCGGCGGGGTCGGGGGCTCCGGGGCGGCCGGCGCCTCAGGGGCCCGCGGCGCGGTCGCCGCCGTCGAGCCCGAGCCGGTCGACTCGGTGGCCTCCGTCGACGCGGCGCTCGCGGCCGAGCGCTCGCGGTCGGCCTCGCCCGCGGCCCGGGTGAAGCTGCTCGAGAACGGCGACCACTCGACCGGCTCCTCGGGCAGCGGGAACGAGCCCGACTCGCCCAGCCGCTCGATCAGCTCGCCCATGTACGCGCCCCAGATGCGCGCCGGGAACGTGCCGCCGGCAACGGCGATGCCGTGGACGCTGGTCATGTAGCGCTTCGGCCCCTCGGAGTTGGGGTAGCCGACCCAGACGGCGGTGGAGTACTCGGGCGTGTAGCCGACGAACCAGGCGTCGCCGAAGTCGTCGGTCGTGCCCGTCTTGCCGGCCGCCGGCACGCCGATCTGCGCCGCCGTGCCGGTGCCGGAGGTCATGTTGTTCTGGAGGATGCGGGTCACCTCGTAGGCGACGCCGTCCTCGAAGACCTTCCACCGCCTCGGCGTGAAGCGGTCGACCGTGCCGTTGGGCCGCTCGATGCGCGAGATCGCGATCGGCGCCACCCGGTAGCCGCCGTTCGACAGCGGCGCGTAGGCGGCCGCCATGTCGAGCGGGGTCACCTCGCCGGCGCCGAGGCCGATGGAGGCGACCACCGGCAGGTCGCGGGCCTTCGAGACGCCCATCTCGTACGCCGTGCGGATGACCTTCTCCGGGCCCACGTCGATGGTGAGCTGCTGGTACACGGAGTTGTCGGACGAGAGCGTGGCCGAGGCGATCGGGATCGCGCCGCGGTACGAGTCCGAGTAGGTCGACACGTCGATCGGGCCCCACTTCTCGTGGGTGAAGTTCAGCCGCCGGCTGCCGTAGAGGGTCGTGTAGGGGTTGATGCCCTGCCGGATGGCCTCCGTGAGCACGAAGGTCTTGAAGGTCGAGCCGGGCTGGCGCTCGGCCTGGGTGGCGAAGTTGAACTGATTGTCGGTGAACCGCTCGCTCGAGGCCATGGCCCGGATGTAGCCCTTCTTCGAGTCGACCGTGACCACCGCCGAGGCGGGGTCGTCGTCGTAGGGCAGCTGCTCGCGGATCGACCGTCGCGCGGCCGCCTGCAGGGCCGGGTCGATCGTCGTGTAGACCTTGAAGCCGCCGAGCTGGACCTCCTTCTCGCCGTAGCGGTCGATCAGGAGCTGGCGCACGTACTCGAAGAAGTACTCCTCACGCTTGCGCCGGTAGGCCCTGCCGCGCTTCAGCCCGAGGCCGGCCCGCTTGGCCTGCTCGGCGCGCCCCCGATCGATGTAGCCCTGGTCCGCCATCGAGTCGAGCACGAGGTTGCGCCGCGCCTTGGCCGCCTCGGGGTTGGCGAACGGGTTGTAGGCGCTCGGCGCCTGCGGCAGGCCGGCGAGCAGCGCGGCCTGGGGGAGGGTGAGGTCCTGCACGTCCCGGTCGAAGAACGTCAGCGAGGCGGCCTGCACGCCGATGGCGTTCTGGCCGTAGAAGACGCTGTTGAGGTACCGGGTGAGGATCTGCTCCTTCGTGAACCGGTCCTCGTACCGGAAGGCCAGGTACGCCTCCGTGATCTTGGTCTCCAGCGAGGCGGTGCGCCCGCCGCCCTCCGGGTTGTAGAGGTTCTTGACGAGCTGCATCGTGATCGTGGAGCCGCCCTGGCGCGCCGCGCCGCTCTGCAGGTCGCGCAGGCCGGCGCCGATCAGCCGGTAGTAGTCGACGCCGTCGTGCGAGTAGAAGCGCTTGTCCTCGATGGCGACGGTCGCGTCCTTCAGCACCTGCGGGATGCGCTTCGCCGGCACCAGCGTGCGGTTCGTCTCGCCCGCGACGATGCCGAGCAGCCGGCCGTTCTTGTCGTAGATGCGCGTGTTCTGCCCGAGGCGGATCTCCTTGGGCTTCTCCTCCGCGAGGGCCTCGCCCACCGAGTGCACCGCCAGCGCGGACGCCAGCACGGCGCCCCCCACGACCGCGGCGAGGACGCCCGCCACGATCAGCAGGAGGTTCGTCCGCCGACGCCGCGCGCGGCGCCGGCGACCCAGGCGCCGGCGACGCAGGTCGCTCATGCGCCGCCCTCCGGCAGCGGGCGGATGTCCCAGGCCACCCGGCCCGAGGCGTAGTCGATGAGGCCGATCATCTGGCGCGGCCCCGTGCCCACGCGCCCGTGGACCACCCAGCCCAGGCGCGAGCGCGGCTCGGCCACCCGGTCATCGGGCGCCGGCGGCGTGCCGCCGGGCGGGACGGGCACGGTGAAGGCGCCGTCCGAGTACACGAGCTCCACGTCCTCGGCGACGGCGGGCGCGCCCGCCCAGGTGCCGCGGGCGCGGACGAGCGCCAGGTCGGCGGAGCCCAGCTCCGCGCCGCGGGAGAGGCGCACGGCGTGATAGAGGAACGCCCATCCCTGATCGAGCCTGGCACCGCCCACCTCCGCCCCGCCGGGACCGTCCGAGTAGCGCCCCGCCACGAATGCCGGGGCGACGAGCACGACGAGCATGATGACGAGGGCGACCGCGAGTGCGACCCGCCCGCGGGATCCGACGATGCCGCGCACCCCCTGCACCGAGACGAGCACCGCATCATAGCCCCTCGCAGATCCCATCCCGAGCGCGACGGTCGGCCGCCGGAGGCGGTGCTCCTCGACGCGCACGGCACCCTCGTCGAGCTGGAGGCCCCCGTGCCGCGCCTGCGCGCCGCGCTCGCGCGCGAGGGCCACCACCACGACGAGGGCGCCGTGGCCGAGGCGCTCGCCGCGGAGGTTCGCCACTATCGGCGCCACATGGACCTGGGCCGCGACGCGCCGTCGCTGGCCGCGCTGCGCCTCGAGTGCGCGGAGGTGCTCGCCGCCGCGCTGGGCGGCCGCGCCCCCGCGCCGGCGCGCACCGCCGAGCTCCTGGTGGACAGCCTGCGCTTCCGGCTCTTCCCGGACGCCCTGCCGGCCCTGGACGCCCTCCGGGGCGCGGGGGTCGCGCTGGCGGTGGTGAGCAACTGGGACCACGGCCTCGAGGAGGTGCTCGCGCACCTCGGCGTGGCCGACCGCTTCGACGCGGTCGTCGCGAGCGCCACCGCCGGCGTCGCCAAGCCCGACCCGGCGATCTTCCACGTCGCGCTGGCGCGCCTCGGCGTGCCCGCGGGCCGCGCGCTGCACTGCGGCGACCTGCCCGCGAAGGACTGCCTGGGCGCCCGCAGCGCGGGCCTGCGGGCGGTGCTGATCGACCGCGGCGCGGGCGGCGCGGGCGGCCCGTGCCCGCGCGTGACGAGCCTCGTGGACCTCGCCCGCATGGTCCTCGGCGACGACATGCGGAAACGGGTGCCCGGGGGGTAGTGCTCGCGGGCCGGGTTCGGTGTATGTTCAGCGCGCCCGGAGACGGTTTCCGCAGCGACCCCTGGAGCGAGTGGCGACATCCGCATGACGGCCCGGCAGACCATCACCGCGATCGAGCGCGTCCCGGCCATCGTCCGGGCGCTCCTCGCCGTGCTCGTGGTCGCCCTGCTCGTGCCGGCCGTCGCCGCCGCCCAGACCGAGGCGCCGCCGGCCGACCCGACGGTGCAGGAGGCGACCCCCGCCCCGGCCCCGGCCGAGCCGGCCGACGAGCCGCAGGCCGCCCAGCCCGAGCCGGCCCCGGCCGAGCCGGCCGAGCCGGCGCCGGCTCCGCCGGCCGCCGAGCAGCCGGCGCCCGCCGAGCCGCCGGCCCCGCCGGCCGCCGACCGGCCCGCCCCGGCGCCCGTGCCGAGCACGCCGGCCCCCGCGCCGACGCCGGTCGAGGTCCCCGTGATCCCGCCGGCCGCGCAGGAGCCGGTCGAGGCGCCCGTGCTGCCCGACGCCGTCCCGGTGCCGGGCGCGCCGCCCGCGCCGCCGGTCGTGGTCGTGCCGGTGCGCATCGACCCGACGCCACCCGCCGCCCCGGTCGTCCGCGTCGAGCTGCCGCTCGCGCAGCCGCAGGAGCCGGTGACGCCGGCCGTCGCCGCCCCGCCGTCGAAGGACGTCATCTCGCCGGCGCTCGGCCGGCCCACGGCGCCCGCCACGGGCGTCGTCGAGCCGCTTGCGGCGCTCGCGGAGCCGTCCGAGCCGCCCGCCGCCGCGCCGTCCTTCGCGGGCGAGGCGCGGGCCCCGTTCGGCATCGACTCCGCCTTCGGCGCCACCCCGGCCGAGGCCGTCGAGCCGCCGCCGGCCACGGCCGTCGCACAGGCCGCCGCGGCTGACCTCGACCCCGACGCCCTCGCCGGCCCGCGCCTGGTGGCGCCCGTCGGCGACGCCGGCAACGCCAGCCTGCTGGCGGTGCTGGCCGGCTACGTGCTGCCCGGCTCGGGCACGCCCCCGACCACCCTGCTGCTGATCGTGCTGGTCGGCATGCTGAGCGCGGCGCTCTACGCGCCGCGCCCCCGCCTGTCCGAGCGCGTGGTGGCGCTCGGCCTGCTGCGCCACTCCACCGGCCACGGCACGGCGGTCTGCAGGCCCGGCTGAGCGACCCCCGCCCCGCCGAGGTGCGCCTCGGGACCGGGGCATCGCGTCCCGCGCCGCGCGCGTCCCGCGCCGGCGCACCACCTTTCGCGACAGATGGGGTTCCCTGAAATGCAGCCGATGCAGATCCTGGTTCTCGGGCCCGAGGGGGCCGGGCGCTCCGCCCTCGAGCAGACGCTCACCCGCCTGGGCTACGTGGTGATGGCCGCCGAGGCGCGCCCCCACCGCATCCCGCCGGCCGCCGGCGACATCGTGATGGTCGACCTGCGCGACGAGTCGGCCGACTGGCGCGGGGTCACCGAGGCCCTGCAGGCCGACGAGCGGCCGCTGATGATCGTCTCCGACGCCCCGCGCCGGCTGGTGCGCGCCCTCTCGGGCCGCCCGGCGGGCACGATGGTGATGACCGGCGCCGAGTCCGACGCCGGCTACCGGGTCGCCCTCAGCGTCTGCCAGGCGCTGCGCCAGAGCGCGCTCGAGCGCGCCGGCCGCGACGGCACGTCGGTCCGGGTGGCGGCGCTGTGATGCGCGCGCGATCGGGCCGGCGCGCCGCGGGCGCGCGGCGCTGGACGGGACGCCGCGCGGGGCGCGTGCTCCGCGGCGTCCGGTCCGCCGCCCGGGGCGGCGTGACCATCGGGACGGCCGGCGGCGCGCGCCGCCGGGTGGTGGGCGGCTGGCGCGCGGCCGCGCCCCGGCCGGAGCGCGCGGCGCGACCGACCGGCCGTCCCCCTGCGGCTGCTACCGCCCCATCGACGCGAAGCGCAGCAGGGTGGCCATCGCCTCCTCGAACGACTCGGCGCAGCCATCCTCCCCGTCCGCGACGCACGTCCGGAGGCGCTCGGAGATCAGGTGGAGCCCCACCTGGTCGATGGCCGCCGTGACGGCGGCCAGCTGGGTGAGGACCTTCTGCGTCTCGGAGCCCTCCTCCAGCATCCGCTGGACGCCCCGCAGCTGGCCCTCGGCCCGCCGGAGGCGGACGATCAGCTGATCGGTGCTCGGGCGGCGCGGTGTCGCGGTCGCCACGGCATCCGCCCTAGCCGCCGCAGCCGCAGGAGCCGCCGCAGCAGCCCCCGCCGCCGCCGCCGAACCCGACCACCGACGGCGCGGCCCCCTCACGGGCGGGCCGCGCGGTCACGAAGCCGGTGAAGAGCTGCCGGGCCTCGGGCGCCCCGCACGTCGGGCAGACCCGGTCCTCGTCGCGCAGGAAGCCCTGGCGGAACGCCTCGAACGCCGTGTCGCAGGACCCGCAGACCAGGTCGTAGCTGGGCACGTCGCTACTCCAGGCCCAGCGCGCGCTCGAGCTGCGCCTTCGGCATCGCGCCGACGGCGTGACGGGCCAGGCGCCCGTTCTCGAAGAGCCCGATGAAGGGGATGCCCTGCACGTTGTAGCGCTGGGCGATCGCGCCGTGCGCGTCGACGTCGAGCTTGCCGACGACGAGGCTGTCCGCCCGCTCCTTCGCGATCTGCTCGACCACGGGGGCGATCATGCGGCACGGCCCGCACCACTCGGCCCAGAAGTCGACGAGCACCGGCTTCTCGTTCTCGAGCACGGTGCCCTGGAAGTTGTCCGCGGTGATCTCGACCACGCCCTCGGCCATCGCTATGCGTCCTTTCCTGACGCGACCGCGCCGGTCGGCGCGTCGCTCGTTGTGTCGTCGGCGGCCTCGAGCCACCGCTCCGCGTCCATCGCGGCCATGCACCCGCTCGCGGCGGCGGTGATCGCCTGCCGGTAGACCGTGTCCTGCACGTCGCCGCACGCGAACACGCCCTCGACGCTCGTCCGGGTGCCGTCGGTCTCGACGTAGCCGGCCGGGTCGAGCGCGATCTGCCCGCGGAAGAGCGTCGTGTTGGGGTCGTGCCCGATGGCGACGAACATCGCCGCGGCCGGGATGTCCTCGGCCTCGCCCGTCACGGTGTCGCGCACGCGCACGGCCTCGACCGTGTCGGCGCCGAGGACCTCCTCGACGACGGCGTTCCAGCGCACGTCGATGCGCTCGTGCGCCAGCGCCCGCTCGGCCATGATGCGCGAGGCGCGGAACTCGTCCCGGCGGTGCACGATCGTGACCTTCGACGCCATGCGCGCCAGGAAGAGGGCCTCCTCCATGGCGGAGTCGCCGCCGCCCACGACCACCATCGGCCGGTCGCGGAAGAAGAAGCCGTCGCAGGTGGCGCAGGTGGAGACGCCGAAGCCGCGCAGCCGGGTCTCGCTCGGCAGGTCCAGCCAGCGCGCGGACGCGCCGGTGGAGATGACCACGGAGCGCGCGAGGTGCTCGTCGTCGTCGATCCACACCCGGAAGGGCCGCTCCGAGAGGTCGACGCGCGTGACGTCGGCCGCCACCAGCGTGGCGCCGAAGCGCTCGGCCTGCTCGCGCATCTGCTGCATCAGCTCGGGGCCCTGGATCCCCTGCGGGAACCCGGGGTAGTTCTCGACGTCGGTGGTCAGCATGAGCTGCCCGCCGGCCGCGAAGCCCTCCGCCACGAGCGGCGACAGGTTCGCCCGCGCCGCGTACACGGCGGCCGTGTACCCGGCGGGCCCGCCGCCGATGATGATCATGTCGTGGACGTCCGCCACGCGGTCCTCCTCCGCTCGCACGGATACCCTCGGGGGTATCCTAGCACCGCCGTCCGCCGCCGCCCCACGGCGGGGGCGCGGCTCTGCGAGGGGGTGGTACCCCCCGGCTCCCTCCGGTGAGCCTCGGGCGGCCCGGATCCGCGCGGCGGCGCGCCGCGGCACCCGGCGCCGCTAGGCGGGGCGCCGGGGCAGCCACACGAGGTGGTTGCCCACGCCCGTGGGGCGCCGGCAGGCGGCGAAGTAGCGGCGGCCCTCCGCCGCCTCGGCGGCGCGGATGCGCCGGACGTCCTCGAGCGTGGCGGCCCCCCAGGCGGCGATCATGCCGACCACCACGCCCTCCGCCGTGCCGCCGCGGCCGAGCACGCCGACCAGGAAGACGAGCATCGCGCCGCCGCCCACGAGCAGCACGAGCGCCGTGAAGGCCGCCCAGCGCCGCCAGTCGCGCGGGGTGGCCTCGAGGCGCCGAGGGCCCGTGGCGCGCACGGCCTGCGGCAGGCGGACCGATGGCAGCGCGGTGCGCCGCAGCCACACCCGGAACAGCGGATAGCAGATCACCCCGGTCACGCCGGTGATGCCGAGCGCGGCGGCCCACCAGCGCAGGTCGATGCCCTCGTCGGTGCCGGCCTGCAGCGCGATGGAGAGCAGCAGCAGCAGCCCCGCGACGCCGATCAGCGTCCACGACCACAGGCGAGCCAGGCTCGCGTACCGCCACAGCTTCTCGCCCGTCACAGCCACGCCCCTCAGCGTACTCCACGGCCGCACTACACTCCCCCCGGTGAGGGACCGCGCCGCATCACGCCTCGCCGCGGCGCGGGCGCGGCTGCGGGCCCACCCGCGCTGGCGCTGGATGGCGCTGCTGGTGGTGGCGAGCGGGATGATGCTCTCGGTCGTCAACGTCAGCATCGTCAACATCGCCCTGCCGGCCATGGCGGCCGACCTCGGCGTGGACGTCCCCGGCATCTCGTGGGTGGTGACCGGCTTCCTCGTCACCCAGGCGACCCTGCTGGCGCTCGCCGGCCGGGCGGGCGACCTCTACGGCCGCCGCCGCGTGTTCGTGGCGGGCGTGCTCGTGCTGTGCGCCGGCTCGGTGCTCTGCGCGCTCGCCCCCACCGCGCCGGCGCTGGTGGCGTTCCGCATCGTGCAGGCGGTGGGCGCGTGCGCGATGGCGCCCACCGCCTACGCGTACGCGGCCGAGCTGTTCGGGCCCCGCGAGCGCGCGGCGGCCCTCGGCGTGATGGGCGGCGTGCTGGGCCTGGCGCCGGTCCTGGCGCTCAACCTGGCGGGCGTCCTCGTGGGCGCCTTCGGGTGGCGCAGCGTGTTCTGGTTCAGCCCGGTGATGGGCGCGGTCGTGCTGGCCGGCGCGGCGCTCGTGCTCGAGGAGGCGCGCTCGCCCGGCGCCGGGCGGCGCTTCGACCTGCCGGGCGCCGCCCTGGCCGCCGCCGGCCTGTTCGCGATCCTGATCGCCCTCTCGCGCGGCGGGGCGTGGGGCTGGACCGCGCCGCCCACGGTCGCGGCGGCGGCGATCGGCCCGCTCGCGCTGGCCGCCTTCGCCGTCCACGAGTCGCGCGCGGCGCATCCGATGCTCGACCTGCGGCTGCTGCGGCTGCGGTCGCTCCAGACGGCGAACCTCGCCGCCATGGCGTCGTCGGCGGCCCTGTTCGGCGTGCTCATCCTACTGCCCTTCCACCTGACCGCCGTCATGGGGTTCGGGGCCGTGGCGCTCGGCCTGGCGATCACCCCCGTCGCGGCGTCGTTCGTGCTCGTGGCGCCGCTGGCGGGGCGCTCGATGGGCCGGGCCGGGTCCGACCGCCTCGCGACCGCGGGCTTCCTCGTGTCGGCGGCGGGCGCGGCGGGCATGGCCCTCGCCGCGCCGGCGCAGGACTACGCCGCCCTGCTGCCCGGCCTGGTGGCGTTCGGCGTCGGCCTCGCGGCCTCCACGTCGGCCATCACCACCACGGCGATCCACGGCGTCCCGGCGGCCCGCCTCGGGGTGGCGTCGGCGCTGCCCAACATCAGCCGCTACACGGGCGGCGCGCTCGGGGGCGCCGTGCTCGGCGCGGTGCTGCACGCCCGCCTCACCCCGGGCCTCCACGACGCCGCCGGCCGGGTCGACGCCGCGGGCCGCGCGCTCGTGGCGGACGGCTTCCGGGCCGCCCTCGCGGTGGCGACGGCCTCGCTGCTGCTCGCGGCCCTGGCCGCGGCGCGCATGCCCCGCCTCAGCCACGAGCCGGAGGGGCGTCCGGCGAGCGCCCCGCCGCCCCCTCCGCCAGCCAGCGCGCGGTCGCCGCGAGGTCGTCCTGGGTGAGGCCGTGGCCGGTCGCCTCCCAGCGCTCCTGCACGTCGGCGCCGGCGCCGCGCAGCGCCGCCACCAGGGCCTCCACCCGCGGGGGCGGGATCATAGTGTCGGCGCTGCCGGCGGCCACGAGCACGCGCGTGCCCGCCAGGTCGAGCCCGGGCGGCGGCTCGGCCGGCAGCATCGGCCGCAGCAGCGCCCCGCCGGCCAGCAGCCCGGGGTGGCGCAGCATGAGCGCCGCGGCGGCGTTGGCGCCGTTGGAGTAGCCCACGGCGACCACGGGCCGTCCCGCGAGGCCGTGGGCGGCGGTGGCGGCACGCACGAAGGCGGCGAGCTCGTCGATGCGCTCCGGCAGGTCGGGGAAGCGGAACGGGTCGGCCGGCGTGCGGCTGAAGAACCGCGCCATGCCGCCCTCGGACACCCGCCCGCGCGGCGCCACGAGCGGCGCGCCGGGCGCGAGCGCGCGGCCGAGGGCCGCCATGTCGCGCTCGTCGCCGCCCGTGCCGTGCAGCATCAGCAGCACGGCGCCCTCCGGCGCGCCCGGCTCCACGAGGTGCCGCCAGCCGTCGAGGATCGCGGCGTCGCTCATGCCGCCACCCGCGGCCGGGCCGCCCGCGGGTCGGCCAGCGGCGTGAGCCGGGCCTCGATCTCCGCGCGGCGCGGCTCGAGCCAGGCGGGCAGCACCAGCCGCGAGCCGAGCTCCTCCAGCGGCATGTCGCGCGTGAAGCCCGGGCCGTCGTCGGCGATCTCGTAGAGCACGCCGCTGGGCTCGCGGAAGTAGACGGAGTGGAACCAGTGGCGGTCGATCACCCCCGTCGCGCGCACGCCGGCCGCCGCGACGCGCTCCGCCCAGCGCGGGAGGTCGTCGACCGTCGTGCCCCAGGCGACGTGGTGCACGGTGCCCGCGCCCGCCAGCGCCCGCTCGGCGGGCGGCGGGTCGAAGGCGATCAGGCCGCCGCGGCGCGCGCCGCGCACCTCGTACGCCCCGGCGCCGAGCGCCCGGGCGCCGAGCAGGCCCTCCAGCAGCGCGCCCGAGCGCTCCGGCGCGCGGGCGTACGCGCGCACGCCGACGAACCCGCCGAGCGCGTGCTCCGCGGGCACGTCGGGGTGCTCGGCCGCCAGCGGCTCGTCGGCGTGGTCGACGACGAGCTCGTGCGCGAGGCCCTCCGGGTCGGCGAAGCGCACGGCCCCGTCGAGCCGCTCGGCGGCGTGCCCCTCGTCGCCGAGCCGGGCGGCCCAGAAGTCGAGGGCGGCGTCCGAGCCGACCCGCCAGACGACCCGGTGCACCATCCCCGAGCCGGCGCGGCCGCGCGGCAGGCCCGGGTACTCGAAGAAGGTCATCTCCGACCCCGGCCGGCCCCGCTCGTCGGCGTAGAAGAGGTGGTAGACGCCCGGATCGTCCTGGTTGACCGTCTTCGCGGCCAGCCGCATCCCGAGCACGCGCGTGTAGAAGTCGAGGTTGCCCGGCGCGTCCGCCGTGATCGCGCTGATGTGATGGATGCCGTCGAGCCGCATGGCCCCTCCCGAGGTGGTCGTTGCGCACTCAATGATACGTCGATCTGGTTGCGTACGCAACCACCTGTACCCACCCGCCGCACCAGCTACCCTCCGCGGGTGGACCGCGCCGCCCTCGCCAGCCTCCTCGCCGAGTGGGGTCAGCCCCCGTACCGCGCCCGCCAGGCCGCCGAGGCCCAGCGCGCCGGCGCCGACGGCTGGGCCGACGTCTCGGCGTTCCCCGCCGCGCTGCGGGCGCGCCTCGAGGAGCACCTGCCGTTCTGGACCCTCGAGCCGCGGCAGCGGGTCGTCTCGCGCGACGGCACCGTCAAGTGGGGCCTGCGCGCCGGCGACGGCGCCTTCGTCGAGGCGGTGCTGATCGCCCACGAGGAGGGCCGGCGCACCGTGTGCGTGTCCAGCCAGGCCGGGTGCGCGCTCGCCTGCCGGTTCTGCGCGACGGGCGCGATGGGCCCGGGCCGGGACCTCACCCCGGCCGAGATCCTCGACCAGGCCGTGCTCGCGGCGCGCGAGGCGGCCGCGCAGGACGCCCGCCTGACGAACGTGGTCTTCATGGGCATGGGCGAGCCCATGCAGAACCTCGACGCCGTGCTCGAGGCGTGCGGCGGCATCGCCGCCCCGGAGGGCCTCGGCATCTCGCCGCGGCGCATCGCGATCTCGACCGTCGGCTGGGTGCCGGGCATCGCCCGGCTCGCCGACCACCCGCTGGCGGTGCGGCTGGCGATCTCCCTGCACGCGGCCGACGACGACACCCGCTCGGCGCTCATGCCGATCAACGCCCGCTACCCGATCGCCAACCTGCTGAGCGCGTGCCGGCGCTACTGCGACACGACCGGCCGGCGGGTGTTCATCGAGTACCTGCTGCTCGACGGCGTCAACGACGCGCCGGCCGACGCCCGGCGCCTGGCCCGCCTGCTGCGCGACGGGCGCTTCCACGTCAACGTGATCGAGTACAACCCCACCGCCGGGCCCTACCGCGCCAGCCCGCCGGAGCGCCGCAGGGCGTTCCTCGGCGCCCTCGCGGACGCGGGGCTCGAGGCGTCCGTGCGCCGCTCGCGCGGGGCCGACGTGGCCGCCGCCTGCGGCCAGCTCGCCCGCGCGTAGGGGCCGCGTCGCCCGCGCGGTGGGCTAACGTGCCCGCCGTGACGGTCGAACCGCGCAAGCAGCGCCGGGCGCGCCCGCCCGAGCGCGGCTGGGAGCTCGGCGCCGGGGGCCTCGGGAAGGTCTCGTGGGGCGTCCTCGCGGTGCTGCTGGTGGGCCTGGGGGTGCTGCTCCTGGCCTCCGGCTACATGGGGTACGGGGGCATCATCCTCATCCTCGCCGCCGCCGCGGCGGTCAACCTGCTCTGACCGGCCGGCCCGCCGACCCCGAGTCGCTCGCCCGGGCGCTCCGGGCGGCCCTGCCCGAGGCGGAGCCGTTCGAGCTGCCGGCCGACGAGCTGGCCGAGGCCGTCGCCGCTGCCGGCGGCGACCCGGCCGACGACGCCCTCGTCGCGGCGACCCTGGTCGCGTGGGAGTCGCTCCTGCCCTGAGCGGGGTGCGGGCGGATGCCCCCGCGGCGGGCGGGTGCGCGCCCTCGCGCGTGCCCTAGTCCGCCGCGCCCCGGCCGCCGGGGGTCGGGGCGCCCAGCAGGTCGTCGAGCGCCGCGGGCTCCAGCCGCAGGCCGAGCCGCCGGGCGAGCCCGTCGGCGAGGGCCGCGTCGACCCGCTCGCGACCGGGGTCGCCGCCCTCGGCCGCGATGGAGGTCGCCTCCACCCCCGGCGCGCCGCAGGCGGTCATGATCCGGAACCAGTCGAGGTCGGGGTCGCGGTTGAGGGCGAGGCCGTGGGTGGTGATGCCGCCGGCGACCCGGATGCCCACGCTGCCCAGCTTACGACCGCCCGCGTACAGGCCCATCGCGTCGTCGCCGGCGGCCGCGCCCGGCAGGGCCGCCGCCTCGCGCATCGCCTCGACCATCGCCTCCACGAAGGCGCGCACGCGCCGGCCGGGGCGCAGGTCGCAGATCGCGTAGCCCACGCTCTGGCCGGGGCCGTGCCACGTCATCTGGCCGCCGCGGTCGACGCGCACGAACGTGGCCCCGGAGCCGGCGAGCGCCTCGTCGGAGAGGAAGAGATCCTCCCGCCTGCCGTGGCGGCCGGCGGTGAACGTGGGCGGGTGCTCGAGCAGCCACAGCACGTCGGGCACCTCGCCCGCGGCGCGCAGCGCGGCCAGGCGCCGCTGCGCGTCCCACGCCTCCGCGTAGCCGATGCGCTCCGTGCGCAGGAGCAGGCCGGGCCGCGTCACCGGGCGCCCTCCGGTGCGGCGAGGTGCCGCTCCACCACCGTCACGTCGCGCCACACGCCCTCGCGGCGGGCGTGGGCGCGGTGGGTGCCGACCTCGCGGAAGCCGTTGCGCCGCGCCAGCGCGAGGCCCGCGGCGTTGTCGGCCAGGATCATCCCGACGATCTTCCAGTAGCCGAAGCGGGGGGCCTCCTCGGCCAGGGCGTCCAGCATCCTCCGCCCCACGCCGCGCCCGTGCCAGGCCCGGGCCACGTACACGGTGTACTCGCCGACGCCCGAGTACCAGTCGCGGTGCGAGAACGGCGCCAGCGCCGACCAGGCCACCACGCTGCCGCCGGCCTCGCCGCACCACACCGGCGCGCGCTCGCCGCGGGCGGCGAGCCAGCGCTCGCGCTCCTCGGCGGTGTGGGGCCCGGTCGCGAAGGTGGCGACGCCGCTGGCGGCGGCCTCGTCGTAGATCGCCCCGATGGCGCCCGCGTCCTCGCGCCGGGCGGGGCGGATCACGAATGGCGGCTCCACGATCCCACGAGTGTAGTCGTCCGCAACGCGGCCGCGCCGTGGCGTTGCGGGCGGGCCCCCGCGTGGTGACGCGCCGCTCGCCGCTGTGGTACGAAGCACGCGACCATGCGCAGTCGCCCCCTTCGCCGTGCCTGGATGACCGTGGCCCTCCTGGCCCTCGTCGCCTCGGTGCTCACCGTCACCTCCTCCGCGGTCGGGGAGTCCGCCTCGTCGGCGGTCCGGCCGGCGCAGGCCGGCCTGCTCGACGCGGGCGAGGAGCACACATGCGCGGTCCTCGCCGACCGCACGGTGCGCTGCTGGGGCCGCGGCCTGGCCGGGCGCCTGGGCTACGGCAACGAGGTGAACCAGCTCTCGGCCGGCGGCGGCGGACCGGTCAACCTCGGGCCGGGCCGCACGGCGCGCGCCGTGGCGGCCGGCGACTACCACACCTGCGCGATCCTCGACGACGCCACCGTCCGCTGCTGGGGCTTCGGCGCGAACGGCCGGCTGGGCTACGGCAGCACCGTCAACGTCACCTCGCCGGCCTTCGCGCCGCCGGTGCCGCTCGGCCCCGGCCGGCGCGCCATGGCCATCACGGCCGGCTCCGCGCACACCTGCGCGATCCTCGACGACGGCACGGTGCGCTGCTGGGGCGCCGGCTCGTCGGGCCGCATGGGCCTCGGCACCCAGGCGTCGATCGGCGACGACGAGGTGCCTGGGGCCGTCCCGCCGGTGGACATCGGCGCGGGCCGGCGCGCCGTCGCCATCGCCGCCGGCGACTTCCACACCTGCGTGATCCGCGACGACGGCGCCCTCGTGTGCTGGGGCTTCGGCCAGGGGGGGCAGCTCGGCCACGGCGGCACCGCCGACATCGGCGACGACGAGACGCCGGCCGCCGCCGGGCCGGTGAACCTCAACGGCCGCCGCGTGCGCGCCGTGGCCGGCGGCACGGCGCACACCTGCGTCGTGCTCGACGACGGCTCGGCGCGCTGCTGGGGCTTCGGCGGCGACGGGCGCCTGGGCTACGGGGGCCGCGCCGACATCCCGAGCGCGGCGAGCGCCGGCCCGATCGCCCTGGGCCCGGGCCGCACGGCGGTCGGCATCTCGGCCGGCGAGGCGCACTCCTGCGCGATCCTCGACACCGGCGCCGTACGCTGCTGGGGCTTCGGCGGCAACGGCCGGCTCGGC
The DNA here is from genome assembly GCF_018141525.1 of Miltoncostaea marina. Taxonomy (GTDB): domain Bacteria; phylum Actinomycetota; class Thermoleophilia; order Miltoncostaeales; family Miltoncostaeaceae; genus Miltoncostaea; species Miltoncostaea marina. Next base: position 3,304,246 of record NZ_CP064655.1, on the reverse strand, counting down.
TACGGCTCGACCGACGCGATCGCCGACGAGGCCGGCGAGACGCCCGCGAGCGCGGGGCCGGTCGCCCTGGGCGCCGGGCGCGTCGCCCACGCGATCTCGCTCGGCTTCTCGCACACCTGCGCGCTGCTCGACGACGGCACGCTGCGCTGCTGGGGCTTCGGCGGCAGCGGCCGCCTGGGCTACGGCAACGAGACGAGCGTGGGCGACAGCCCGTCGCGCGGCGTCGCCGCCGCGGGCCCGGTGCCCGCCGGCGGGGCCGTCCCGCCGCGGGCCGCCGACCTCAGCCTGCGGATGGCCGCCAGCGTGGGCCAGGTGGCCCTCGGCGGCGCCGCCGCGGTCAGCGTGACCGTGGTCAACGCGGGGCCCGACCCCGCCGCCGGGGTGTCCGTCGCGCTGCCCCCGCCCGCCGGCATCGCCTACGGCGCCGCCACGGCCACGCAGGGCACCTTCGGCGGGAGCGTCTGGCAGGTCGGCGCGCTCGGGCCGGGCGCCACCGCCACGTTGCAGGTCGCGGTGTCCGCGACCGCCCCCGGCTCGCACGAGATCGCGGCGGAGGTCCTGACCACGTCCGCGTGGGATCCGACCTCCATCCCCGCGAACGGCGCGGCCGAGGACGACCGGGCGTCGGTGGTCTTCGTCGTGCCCCAGGTCGCGCGCACCGGCCGCCAGTCGACCGACGGCTCGAAGCCGCGCACCCGTCCGCTGCCGCGGGCGGTGTCGGTCAGGGCCGTTCGCGCGCCGAAGCGCGGGCGGGCGAAGCGCGTCACCGTCGCCGGCCGGCTGCTGCCGCCGCGCGTGCGGCCCGCGCCGCGCTGCGCCGGCAGCGTGCGGGTGCTGGCCCGGGCCGGCAAGCGCACCGTCGCCGGCCGCACCGTCAAGCTGCGTCGCACCCGGGCGGGCGCGTGCACCTACCGGGCCGTGCTGCGGCCGGCGCCCAAGCGCGTCAGGCGCGCGCGCCTGGTGGTCGTGACCGCGCGGTTCATGGGCACCCCGCAGATGCGCCCGCGCGCCTCGCGCGGGGTGCGCGTGCGGGTCCGGTAGGGGCGCTCCTAGGGCCGCGAGGGCGCGGCGGGCGCCACGCCGACGTCCGGTGGGCGGTCGGCGAGCACGATGCGCAGGTCCCGTCGCGCGCCCTCCCGCAGCAGCGTCAGCGTGACCGCGTCGCCGACGGCGCGCGACGAGACGGCCAGGCTCACGTCGGCCATGTCCTCCACCGGGCGGCCGTCGACCGCCACGATCACGTCGCCGCCGCGCGGCACGTCGGCCTCCGGCGCGGTCGTGGCGGCCCGCAGCCCCGCCCGCCGGGCCGGGCCGCGGTCGTCGACCCCGACCACCGCCACGCCGCGCAGGCGCGGGTCGCCGAGGGCCTCGGCGACGTCGGGCGAGATCGCGCGGCCGGTGACGCCCACCCAGGCGTGGGCCGGCTCGCCGGTGGCGATGATGGCGTCCGCGACCGGCCGGATCGTGTCGATGGGCACCGCGAAGCCGATGCCGTCGTTGCCGCCGCTCTCGCTGGCGATCTGCGAGTTGATGCCGAGCACGCGGCCGCGCAGGTCGAGCAGCGGCCCGCCCGAGTTGCCCTGGTTGATGGCGGCGTCGGTCTGGATGACGTTCTGGATCTCGAAGTTGTTCGGCGCCGTGATGCGGCGCTTCAGGGCTGAGACGATGCCGGTCGTGGCCGTGCGGTCGAGGCCGAACGGGTTGCCGATCGCGACCACGGGGTCGCCCACCACCAGGCCGGCGCTGCGGCCCAGCGGCAGGGGCGCCACCCCGGCGAGCGGCCGCTCCACCGCCAGCACCGCGAGGTCGGTGCTCTCGTCGGTGCCGAGCACCCGGGCCGAGCGCTCGCTGCCGTCCTCCAGGGTCACCATCGCGCGGGAGGCGTCGCCGACGACGTGGGCGTTGGTCAGCACCCGGCCGCGCCGGTCGACCAGGAAGCCGGAGCCGAGGCGCCGCCCGGGCCGCTCGCCCACGGTCACCGTCACGACCGCCGGCGAGCTGCGCGCCACGACGCCCTGCACCCCGCGCGACCCGGCGCCGGCGTCGCCGGCGGGGCCCGCGGTCGCGACCGGCGCCGCGGGCAGCGGCGTCGGGTCGTTCACGATCGTCGTGGCGCCGCCGCCCAGGTTGCCGGTCAGCGCGGCGCCGCCGAGGGCGACGACGCCCCCCACGATCGCCGGCACCAGGCCGCCTGCCAGCGCGGCCGGCAGGCGGCGCCGGCGTCCCGCTGGCGGCCGCGCCGGGGGCGGGTAGGGGTTCTGGCGGGGCGGGCCCTGGTACGGCACGGGGCCAGGGTAGCGCCGCCCGCCGCTACGATCGCCGTGAGGCGGGAGGAGCCCCCATGTCCGACCGGATCCTGGTCGTCGAGGACGAGCAGTCCATCCGCACCATCGTGGAGTACGCGCTGCGCGACGCCGGCTTCGCCGTGATCGGGGCCGGCCGCGGCGACGAGGCGCTCGAGCTGATCGAGCGCGAGCCGGTCGACCTGGTGGTGCTCGACGTGATGCTGCCCGGCATGGACGGCCTGGAGGTGTGCCGGCGCATCCGCGCCGAGCGCGGCACGCCGATCATCATCCTGTCGGCCCGCGGGGAGGAGCTCGACAAGGTGCTCGGGCTCGAGCTCGGGGCCGACGACTACGTCACGAAGCCGTTCTCGCCGCGCGAGCTGGTCTCGCGCGTGCGGGCCAACCTGCGCCGCGCCCGCCTCGAGCCCGACCGCTCGGCGCCGCTGCGCGCCGGCGGCCTCGAGATCGACGCCGTCTCGCGCACCGTCACCCGCGACGGCCATGAGATCGAGCTGACCTACTCGGAGTTCGAGATCCTCCACAAGCTGGCCTCCTCGCCGCGCCGGGTGTTCACCCGCGAGGAGCTGATGAACCACCTGTGGAAGGGCACCTTCTACGGGGACCTGCGCAGCGTTGACGTGCACGTGCGCCACCTGCGCCAGAAGGTGGAGGAGGACGCCTCGGCGCCCGTCCTGATCCGCACGGTGCGCGGGGTGGGCTACGCCTTCGGCGGGGAGGACGCGCGGGGGTGAGCCGCGGCCGCGCGCTCGGGCTGCAGGGCTGGCTCGTGGGGGCCCTGCTCGCCGTGGGCATGGCGGCGAGCCTGTCGGTGCTGCTGGTGGTGCTCCCCACGCTCGAGTCGAGCGCCCGCAGCGACCGCGCCAAGCGCGACGCCCAGGCGCTCCAGGCCGCGGTGGCCCGCACCGCCGCCGACGCGGAGGGCGGCCTGCCGGCCGAGGCGCGCCTGCGCGCCCTCGCGGCCCGGCTGCGCGGCGAGACCGGCGCCGAGGTGCGCGTGCGCTACGCCGGCCCGGTGGGCGCCGGCGGGGTCGCGATCGACGTGCGGGCGCCGGTGCGCACCCCGCTCCTCGACGAGGGGCCGGCGCTGGTCCCCGGGCGCGCGACCGTGCTGCGCGAGGACACCGTGGTGGCGGCCGCCGCGGAGATCGACGGCGGGCTCGGCGGCGGCGGCACCGTGTCGGCCGCCCGCGCGGTGACCGGGCTCGCCCCCGAGCTTGCGATCGTGCGCCGGCGCGTGATCATCGCCATGGCGGTCGTGCTGGGGCTCGCCGCGCTGGCGGGGGTCGCGCTGGCCAACGTCCTGGGCGGGCGCATCCGGCGCCTGGCCGGCACGTCGGCCGCGCTGGCCGCCGGCGACCTCACCGCCCGTGCGCCGCGGGCCCGCCTGGCGCCCGAGGAGCTCGTCACCCTGGGCGAGGGCCTCAACGGCATGGCGGCGCGGCTGCAGTCGCTCGTCGACCAGCTGCGCGGCGAGCGCGACCGCGACCGAGCGCTGATCGGCTCGCTCGCCGAGGGCGTGCTCACGGTGGGCGGCGACGGCGCCGTGACCGTCGCAAACGAGGCCGCGACGCGCCTGCTGCGGCTGCCCGAGCAGGAGGGCGCGGCGCGCCTCGAGGACCTGCCGGCCCCGGTCGTGGACGCCGTGCTCGCCGCGCGGGCGGGCGCGCCCCCGCCGGCGGAGGGGCGCGTCGTGGCGCTGCCGGACGGCGCCGAGCTGGAGGTGCACGTCGTCGCGCTGGCCGACGACCCGGCCGGCGGCACCGTCATCACCCTGCGCGACGTCACCGAGCAGCGGCGCCTGGAGCGGGCGCGCCGCGACCTGGTCGCCAACGTCTCGCACGAGCTCAAGACGCCGATCGCGGCGCTGAAGGGCTTCCTCGAGCTGCTGGAGGACGGCGTCGACGAACGCCACCGCCGTGAGTTCGTCGCCGCCATGACGCGGGAGACCTCGCGCCTGGAGCGGCTGGTGGAGGAGCAGCTGCAGCTCGCCCGCCTCGACGCGGGCGCGGTGCCGCTCGAGCTGCAGCGGGTCGACCTGAGCGACGTCGCCGAGGTGGTCGCCGGCCCCCGCATCGCGCTCGCCGCGCGCGAGGGCGTCACCCTGGCCGTGACGCGTGCCCCCGCCGGCGAGGCCGTGGCCGAGGTCGACCCGGCCCGCGTCGAGCAGATCCTGCTGATCCTGCTCGACAACGCGCAGCGCCACACGCCGTCCGGCGGGCGGGTCGACGTCGTCGTGGGCCGCGAGGGCGGCGAGGCCACCCTCACCGTGCGCGACACCGGCGAGGGCATCGCCGACGACGACCAGCCCTTCGTGTTCGACCGCTTCTACCGGGCCGACGGCTCGCGGGAGGGTCGCAGCGCGGGGCTCGGCCTGGCGATCGCCCGCGGCCTGGCGCAGGCGCACGGCGGGTCGATCGCCCTCGAGTCGCGGCTCGGCGAGGGCAGCGCGTTCACGGTGCGGCTGCCGCTCCGCGCGCGTGCGCGCCGGGTAGCCTTCGCCCCGTGAGCGCACCCCGCACCGTCCTCGTCACCGGCGCAGGGCGCGGCATCGGCCGCGCCGCCGTCGAGCGCTTCGCCGACGACGGCTGGCGGGTCGTCGCCGGGGTGCGCGACGTCGCGGCGGCGCGCGAGGCGTACGCCGGGCGGCAGGGGGTGCACGTCGCGCGCCTCGACGTCACCGACGCGGCGAGCGTGCGCGAGGCGGTCGCCGAGGCCGAGCGGGTCGCCGGCGGCGCGCTGGACTGCGTGGTCAGCAACGCGGGCTACGCGGTGATGGGGGCGATCGAGGAGGTCGACCTCGACGAGGTCCGGGCGATGTTCGAGACCAACCTGTTCGGCGCCGTGGCGACCGTGCAGGCCGCCCTCCCGGCGATGCGCGAGGCCGGCGGCGGCACGGTGGTCTTCGTGTCGTCGGTGGGCTCGCGCATCTCCAACCCGCTCGTCGGCATGTACCACGCGTCGAAGTACGCGCTGCTGGCCGCTGCCGAGGCGCTCGCCGTGGAGTGCCGGCCGTTCGGGGTCCGGGTCGCCTCCGTCGAGCCGGGCATGGTCGACACCGACTTCCCGCGCGCCACCCGGCCCACCGGCCGCGCGCCGCGCGGCGAGGGGCCCTACGCGCCGCTGCTGAGCGGGCTGCGCGCCGGCTTCGCCGCCTGGCGCGAGCGCAACCCCACCCCGGCCGACGAGGTCGCGCGCGCCGTCGTCGCCGCGGCGGACGGCGAGGGCCCCTTCCGCGTGCCCGTGGGCTCCGACGCGGACGAGCTGTACGGGGGGCGCACGGCGGCGCCCGACGACGCCGCCTGGCACGACGACCTGGTGGCCTTCCTGCGCCTGGACTGGCCCCGGCGGCGCCCCGCCCGCACCCGGTGACCACGGTCGCGGTCGCCATGGCGCCCTTCAAGGGCGCGCTGGCGGCCGGGGCGGCCACCCGCGCGGTGGCGGCCGGCGTGCGCCTGGCGGCGCCGCGCGTCGCCACCGTGCAGGTGCCGGTGGCCGACGGCGGCGAGGGCACGCTCGACGCGCTGGTGAGCGCCGCGGGCGGCCGGCGGCGGGCGCTGACGGTGGCCGACCCGCTCGGCAGGCCGGTCGAGGCCGCCCTCGGCGAGCTGCCCAACGCGATCGCCGTCGTGGAGCTGGCCCAGGCCTCCGGCTTCGAGCGGCTCACCGACGCCGAGCGCGACCCCGAGGCGACCACGACCCGCGGCACCGGCGAGCTCATCCGCGCGGCGCTGGACCTCGGCGCGCGCCGCATCGTCGTGGGGCTCGGGGGCAGCGCCACGACCGACGGCGGCCTCGGCCTCGCCCGCGCCCTCGGCGTGCGCGCGCTGGACGCCGAGGGCCGCGAGCTGGAGGGGCGCGGCGCCGACATGGCCCGCGTGGCGCGCCTCGACCTGAGCGGGCGCGACCCGCGCCTGGACGACACGGTCGTCCAGGTGGCCTGCGACGTCGACAACCCGTTCCACGGCCCGCGCGGCGCCGCCCGGGTGTTCGGCCCGCAGAAGGGCGCCGGCCCGGCCGCCGTGGAGCGCCTCGACGCCGGCCTGGCGGCGCTGGCGGCCGTGGTGCGGGAGGCGACCGGCGCCGACCTGCAGGCCCTGCCCGGGGCGGGGGCGGCGGGCGGCGCGGCGGGCGGCCTCGCCGCCCTGCTCGGCGCGCAGCTCACCCCCGGCGCCGCCCTGGTGCTGGAGGCCCTCGACTTCGGGCGCCGGCTGGAGGGCGCGGCGCTGTGCGTGACCGGCGAGGGCCGCCTCGACGAGACCTCGCTCGCGGGCAAGGCGCCGGCCGCGGTCGCCGCGGCGTGCCGCGCGGCCGGCGTGCCCTGCGTGGCGCTCTGCGGCCAGGTGGCGCTCGGTCCCGGGGCGGTGCGGCGCGCGGGCTTCGCCGCGGCGCTCGCGATCGGCCGCGGCCCGCTGCCGCTGCCGGACGCCCTGGAGGCGACGGAGCGCGACCTCGCCGCCGCCGGCGCGGCCGTCGCCGGGGTGTGGGCCGCCGGCCGGGGGGCGGCCGCGGACTGAACGGCCGGGGGGGAGCGGACCCCCCGCGCGCCCCGGGGCGCCGGCGCCCGTCGACGGCACCCTCGGTGGCGTCACGGAACGACGCCCCGCCCGGGAGGACCCCGCCGCATGCGCACCGCGCTCGCCATCGCCCTCACCGCCCTCGCCGCGCTGACGCCCGCGCTCGCCGCCGGCGCCCCTGGCCACGGCGCCCCGGCCCCCGGCGATCGGCTCGTGGCCCGCGCGGACGCGATGGCGGCGCAGTGGGGGCGCTGCCCCACGGCGCGCACGGCCCACCGGGTGCTCGCCCAGGCCCGGCGCACCACGGCGCCGCGCCCGCGGGTGCGGCGCGCGCGCGCGGCGGTGCGCAGCTGGCAGGGGGTGGCGCGCGAGTGCGCGCGGCCCGTCCCCATGCCGTCCGTCACGCTCCCGTAGCGCCCCCGAGCCAGGCCTCGACGGCCTCGAGCACGCCCTCGCCGTAGGCGCCGCGGGTCACCCAGGCGGCCCGGGCCGCGATCTCCGGGTCGGCGGCGGCGCCGTTGGCCACGATCGCCACGGCGCCCACGACCCGTCCCACGTCGAGGTCCTGCCGGCTGTCGCCCACGGCCAGGCAGGCCGCAGGATCGGCGCCGCGCGCGGCCACGTCGCGCTCGACCGCGGCGGCCTTGCTCGCCCCGGCCGGCAGCAGGTGGTACACGTGGGCGCCGTCCGTGCCGATCTCGCCGTTGTCGGCCAGGCGCAGGGCGCCGCGGCTCAGGCGCTCCACGAGCGCGGGCGCGTCCGGGCCGGCGCGGCCGAGCATCACGTGGCTGCCCTCCCGCCCCCACGCCGCGAGCGGGTGGGGCGCCAGGCCGGGCTCGGCCTCGCGCAGCGCGGCCGGCACGCCGCTGGCCTCGATCGCCTCGTGCACCGTCTGCCCCGGCGCGGTGGGGTAGCCGGCGTCGGTGGCGCCCATCTCCGGCAGCACCCCGGCCGCCCCCAGCAGGGACGCGACGGCCTCCAGCCGCGGGCGGCTGCGGCCGCTGACCAGCACGATCGGCACGCCCGCCCCGTGCAGCAGCTCCAGCGCCCGCACCGAGGCGACCGAGAAGCGGCCGTCCGCGTTGCGCAGCATCGACCCGCCGGGGCCGAGGAGGGTCCCGTCGAGGTCGAGGTAGACGACACGGCGCGGCACGCCGCTCACGCCCGGACCGACGACGACAGCAGGTCGCGCATCGGCGGGCGCTCCTGCGGCCGCGTGACGGTCTCGGTCATCACCAGCCGGCCGTCCTGCCGCACCGGGCGCGCGTAGCGGCCGTCCCCGTCGACGCCCTCGGGCAGCCGCCCCGCCTCGGCCAGCCGCCGCAGCACCGCCTGGTGGATGGTGGAGGCCATCGCGCCGAGGGCGGCCGTCGGCTGGTTGGTGTGGTGGCGGCGCCCCAGGTCGACCTGGGCGAGCGCGCCGAGCCCGGCCACCCGGACGAGGTCGATGAGCAGGCCGATCTCGACCGCGTACCCGGTGAAGAAGGGCACCGAGCGCAGCAGGTCGCGCCGCCCGGCGGCCTCGCCGGAGAGGGGCTGCGCGAAGCCGGCCAGCTCCGGGTGGAACAGGTTGATGAGCGGCCGGGCGCAGATCTCCGTGACCCGGCCGCCGCCGTCGGCGTCGTCGCCGAGGCTGCGCCGGTAGAGGCCCTTCACGTAGCCCACCTCGGGGTCGGCGAGCAGCGGGCCCACCAGGCCGGTGACGAACCCGGTGTCGAAGTCGACCACGTCGGAGTCGAGCCACACGATGAGGTCGCCGCCGAGCACGGCGAGGCTCTTCCACATGGCCTCGCCCTTGCCGTGCCCGGGCCCGGCCTCGGGCAGCACGCGATCGTCGTCCACCACCCGCGCGCCGGCCTCGAGGGCGACCGCCTCGGTGGCGTCGGTGCTGCGGCTGTTCATGACCACGATCTCGCCGACGAGCGGCACCTCCTCCACCAGGCGCTCGCGGATGCGCGTGACGATCTCGCCGATCGTCGCCGCCTCGTTGAGGGCCGGCAGACACACCGAGATGCTGACGCCGTCGCGGGTGGCCGTGTGCGCGAGGCGCTCGGGGTCGAAGTCCGCCCCCCGGTAGGTGCGCCGCGCGAGCCACTCGTCCCTCTCCACGCGGCCATCGTACCCGGGCGGCCGCCAACCGACCCCCCGGCCGCCGCTGGTAGGGTCACGCCCGTGGGCGCCACGCTGAAGGGCCTCGTGCTCTCGGGGGGCGCGGGCACGCGCCTGCGCCCGATCACGCACACCAGCGCCAAGCAGCTCGTGCCGGTGGCGAACAGGCCCGTGCTCTTCTACGGCCTGGAGGCGCTGCGCGACGCGGGCGTGACGGACGTCGGCATCGTGGTCGGCGACACGCACGCCGAGATCGAGGCCGCCGTCGGCGACGGCTCCGCGCTCGGCATCCGCGCCACCTACATCCGCCAGGCGGCCCCGCTCGGGCTCGCGCACGCCGTGCTGACCGCCGAGGAGTTCCTCGACGGGTCGCCCTTCGTCATGTACCTGGGCGACAACCTGCTGCGCGACGGCATCACGGAGCTCGTCGAGCGGTTCCGGGCGGGCACCAGCGACGCGATGATCCTGCTGCAGCGCGTGTCCGACCCCCAGTCGTACGGCGTCGCCGAGCTGCGCGACGGCCGCGTGGTGCGGCTGGTGGAGAAGCCGCGCGAGCCGGTGTCCGACCTGGCGCTCGTGGGCGTCTACATGTTCAGCCCGGCGATCATGGACTCGGCGAAGGCGATCCGCCCGTCCGGCCGCGGCGAGCTCGAGATCACCGACGCGATCCAGCACATGATCGACCGCGGCCTGGCCGTGGAGCCGCACGAGGTGACCGGCTGGTGGAAGGACACCGGCCGCATCGACGACATGCTGGAGGCCAACCGCCTCATCCTCGAGGTGATCGAGCCGCGCGTCGAGGGCGAGCTGGTCGACGCCGCCCTCGAGGGGCGCATCGTGATCGAGGCCGGCGCCCGGGTGGTGCGCTCGTCCATCCGCGGGCCGGCGGTGATCGGCGCCGGGGCGCTCATCGAGGACGCCTACATCGGCCCGTACACCGCGATCTCGGACCGGGTGGTCGTGCGCCGCGCCGAGGTCGAGCACTCCATCCTGCTGGAGGACAGCCGCGTGGAGGAGATCGACGCCCGCGTGGAGAGCTCCCTCATCGGCCGGGGCGTGACGATCCGGCGCACGGGCGAGAAGCCGCGGGCGTACCGGTTCATGGTGGGCGACTCGTCCACCATCGGCCTGCTGTGAGGGTGCTGGTGACCGGCGCGGCCGGGATGCTGGGCCGCGACCTGCTCGCCCACCTGGACGGCCGGCACGAGGTGACCGCGGTCGACCTGGACGTCGACGTGACCGACGCCGGCGCGGTGAGGGCGTGCGCCCGGGAGGTCCGCCCGGAGGCGGTCTTCCACCTCGCGGCCTGGACCGACGTCGACGGCGCCGAGGCGCGCGAGGCGGAGGCCGCCGCGGTCAACGAGCTCGGCGCGCGCAACGTGGCCGCCGCCGCCGCCGCCGCCGGGGCGGCGATGGTGCTCCCCTCGACCGACTACGTCTTCGACGGCCGGGCCGGGGCGCCGTACGACGAGGACGCCGCGCCGGCCCCGCTCGGCGCCTACGGCCGCACGAAGCTGGCCGGCGAGCGGGCCGCCGCGGCCGCCCACCCGGGCGGCGTGCGGGTGGCGCGCACCGCCTGGCTCTACGGGGCGGGCGGGCGCAACTTCGTCGACACCATGCGCCGCCTGGGCGCCGAGCGCGACGAGGTCGCGGTGGTCGACGACCAGACCGGCTCGCCCACCTGGACCGCCGACCTCGCGCCCGCGCTCGAGGCCCTCCTCGCGCTGCCGGCCGGCGTCTACCACACGGCCGGGGCGGGCGCGGTGACCTGGGCGGGCCTCGCCCGGGCCGTCTTCGAGGAGGCGGGCATCGCCTGCGCGGTGCGGCCCCAGACCACCGCCGAGCTCGGCCGGCCGGCGCCCCGGCCGGCGTGCTCGGCGCTCCGCTCGGCCCGCCCCGGCGCGCCGCGCCTGCGCCCGTGGCGGGAGGCGCTCCACGACTACATCAGGGGGACGTGATGAAGCTGCTCGTCACCGGCGGCTGCGGGTTCATCGGCTCGGCGTTCGTGCGACTCGCGCTGGCGCGCGGCGCGGCCGTGGTGAACCTCGACAAGCTGACGTACGCGGGCAACCCGGAGAACGTCGCCGACGTCGCGGACCACCCGGGCTACACCTTCGTGCACGCCGACATCGCCGACGCGGACGCGGTCGCCGACGCCATCCGCGGCGCCGACGCGGTGGTCAACTTCGCGGCCGAGAGCCACGTCGACCGCTCCATCCTGTCGCCGGCCGACTTCATCACGACCGACGTGGTGGGCACGGCGGTGCTGCTCGACGCCGCCCGCCGCGCCGACGTGGGGCGCTTCGTGCAGGTGTCCACCGACGAGGTCTACGGCTCGATCCGGTCGGGGGCCTTCCACGAGACCGACCCGCTCGCGCCGTCGAGCCCGTACTCGGCCTCGAAGGCCGGCGGCGACCTGCAGGTGCTCGCCTGGCACCGCACCTTCGGCCTCGACGCGGTCATCACCCGCGGCTCGAACACGTTCGGGCCGCGGCAGTACCCCGAGAAGCTGATCCCCCTGTTCGTCACCAACGCGCTCGACGGCCTGGAGCTGCCGGTCTACGGCGACGGCATGCAGGTGCGCGACTGGATCTTCGTGGACGACCACTGCGAGGGCATCTGGGCCGTGCTCGACCAGGGCGTCGCCGGCGAGGTCTACAACGTCGGCGGCGGCAACGAGGAGGCCAACCTCGGCATCACCCGCCGCATCCTCGAGCTGACAGGACGCGACGCCTCGCTGGTGCGCCACGTCGCCGACCGCCCGGGGCACGACCGCCGCTACGCGCTCGACACGGCCCGCCTGCGGGGGCTCGGCTGGGAGCCGCGCCACTCGTTCGAGGAGGCGCTCGCCGCGACCGTCGCGTGGTACCGCGACAACCGAGCCTGGTGGGAGCCCATCAAGAGCGGCGAGTACCGCCGGTACTACGAGGAGCAGTACGGGACCCGCTGACGGCGGGCCGGGAGCGCTCCGGGGCCCGCCGGCGCCCCCGTCAGCCCCGGCGCGCCTCCATGTTGAGGCGCACGTAGTCGATCACCACCCGGCCGTCGCGCCCCGCCCGCGCCTCGGCCACCTCGCGCGCGTAGGCGCGGCCGGCCTCCGCGGTCAGCCGCGGCAGGTGGGTGCGCAGCACCACCGTGGCGAGGAACTCCGCGCCGGCCGCCACGTCGGGGAAGACCGCCGGCGCCTCCTCGAGCCACGCGCGCGCCTCGGCGAAGCCGGCCCGGCGCAGGCGCGCCTCGGTCTCCCCCGGGGCGGCGAACAGCCAGTCCTCCGGCATGCCGGCGAGCGCCGCCGCATACGGCTCGCGACCGGCCACCTCGCGCGCCGCGTCGAGCGTGGCGGCGATGTTGCCCGCGCCGCCGCACTGGGCCACGAGGCGCCCGCCGGGGCGCAGGGCGGCGTGCAGGCGCTGGAACAGCCCCTCGTGGTCGAGGATCCAGTGGAAGGTGGCCGTCGAGACCACGAGGTCGACCGGCTCGTCGAGCTCCAGGGTCGTGAGGTCGGCGCGGCGCACCCGCACCCGGGGGGCGAGGTCGGCCAGCCGCCGGGTCGCCTCCTCGGCCATCCGCTCGGAGGCGTCGACCGCCAGCACGGTGCCGCGCGGCAGCCGCCCGGCCAGCAGGCGCGTGATGCGCCCGGTGCCGCAGCCCGCGTCGAGCGCGTCCTCGTCGCCGCGCAGCCGGATGCGCCCGACCACCCGCTCGCCCCACGCCGCCTGGGGCCCCGAGACGCGCTGGTAGGCCTGCGCGTCCCACTCGCGGTGCGCGCTCAGGCGGGCCCCAGGTGCTCCACCAGGGCGGCGAGGCCGTCGCGGATCGGCTCGAGCGGCGTGCGCGCGATGCCGGCGCCGATCTGCCCGCCGTCCACCCGGTGCAGGATGCCGGTGTTGATGAGCGGCGTGCTGCCGAGGTCGGCGCAGGCGCGGGCGTCCACGCCGAGCGGGGTGCCCTCGCCGTCGAGCGTGGGGATGCGCAGGCGCTCGCTGCGCGACAGGCAGATGTCCTCCATCTGGCGCGTGCGCTCCACCGCGTCCTGCAGGCCGCCGCCGAGGAAGGCGGCGACGCCCGGGCTGGCGGCGCTGGCGGCGGCGCCGAGGCCGCAGCACTCCACGAGCGCCGAGTCGCCGATGTCGGGGGCCGCGTCGGCGTCGGAGAACCCCGGCCGGTAGAGCGGGTCGCCCACGAGCGGCGCCGGCGTGGTGAACCAGCGGTCGGGCAGCCCGGCCAGCTGCACCGCCGCGTCGGTGCCGTTGCGGCTGATGAAGACCACCACGCTCGAGGCCGGCGTGCCCTGGATGCCCATCAGCGCCGCGCGGGCCGCCGCGATCGTCACCGTGAGGGCGAAGTGGCCGTTGCCGGCCAGCATCCGCGCCGTGGGCAGCACCGCGGCCGGCGCGTGCTCGGCCATGGCCGGCAGCGTCTGGCGCAGCAGCAGCATGGTCGTGGCCTGGTGGCGCATGTGGCAGTCGTCGCCCATCGCGATGCCCTGGGCGCACAGGGCGAAGGCGTCGATCGGGCCCTCGGCGCGCAGCGCGGCGGCGAACCCCGGCGCGATCTCCTCCGCCATGATCCGCTGGCGGCGGATCGCCTCGGGCGAGCCGACGCCCAGCCAGAAGGCCTCGCCCGGGCCGTCGCAGAACGGGCTGTAGCCCACCCCGCCGCCCACCTCGTCGCGCGCCGCCCAGACCGCCATCGACGGCGAGATGACGCCGCACATCGCGCCGGCGGCGTTCAGCGAGTGCGCGGGGGCGATGCGCACGTCCCCGCGGGCGACCATCGGCGCGGCCTCCTCGAGCGAGTCCGCCCACCCCTCGAGCACGATCGCCCCGCACACGGCGTTGCGCTGCGGCGCGCACATCCGCTCCCACTCCACCGGCGGCCCGGCGTGCAGGACGAGGCGGCCCTCCAGCCCGGGGATCAGCTCGTCGGCGCGGCCGGCGCCGACGATCGCCGGGCGGGCCGCCTGCAGGCGCTCGACCGCCCGGGCGTTGGCCTCGTCGATGCGGGCGTCGCCGTAGGCGGCGGTCAGGGTCGCGACCGCGTCCGGGTCGCCGCCGCCGGGCGGCCGCCAGTCGACCGCCGTCACCGCGGCGCCCTGGGCGCGAAGCGCCTCGGCCATCAGGTCGAGGCCCGCTGTGGCGATCCGTAGGCTCACTGGGATGAACCTACCGGCTCTGGCACGGCTCGTGAACGGCCACCCCGGTCTGCGGGGCAAGCGCGACCTTGCCGCCGTGGCCCGTGCGCTGGGCGGCGACGGCGACGACGCGGCCGTGCTGCCCGGCGACGGCGCGGGCGAGCTGGTGCTGGCGGCCGAGGCGATCCACCCGGCGTTCGTCGCCGCCCAGCCGCGGGCCGCGGGGGTGGCGGGCGTGGTCACGGTGCTCAACGACCTCGCGGCCACGGGCGCCCGCCCGGTGGCCCTGCTCGACTGCCTGGTCGCGGGCGCGCCGGACGCCGCGGACGCGCTGCTCGACGGCCTGCGCGGCGGGGCCGAGCGCTACGGCGTGCCGGTGGTCGGCGGCCACGCCACCGTGGCGCCCGGGCTGGCGCCGGCGCTCGCCACGTTCGCGGTCGGCCGCGCGCGCGCGCCGCTGTCGGCGCGCAACGCCGCGCCGGGCGACGCCGTCACGCTGCTGGTCTGCCTCGAGGGCGAGATGCTGCCGGGCGAGGAGGGCGACTTCTTCAGCCACCTGCGCGGCCCCCGGGCCGCCCGCGCCGGCGACGACCTGCTGCTGCTGGCGGCGATCGCCGAGGCGGGCGACGCGTGGGCCGCGCGCGACGTCTCGATGCCGGGCGTGGCCGGCTCGCTGCTGCAGCTGTGCGAGAGCGCGGGCGGCCTGGGCTGCGCCCTCGACCTCGACGCGCTGCCGGCGCCCCCCGGCGTGCCGCTCGAGCGCTGGCTCCTGACCTTCCCGTCCTACGGGTTCCTGGTGGTCGGCGACCCGGCGGCGCTCGCGGCGCGCGCCGCCGCGGCCGGCCTCACCGCCGCCCGGGTGGGCACGCTCGACGACTCCGGGCGGCTGCGGCTGGCCGCGGGCGGCCGCGAGGAGCCGGTGTGGGACCTCGCGGCCGAGCCGCTCACCGGTCTGCGGGCCGACCGGCCGGGGCCGCCCGGCGGCTGACCCAGGGCAGCGCCCGGGCCCGCGTGGCGCGCGTCGAGCCGGCGCGCACCCGCACCCGCAGCACCTGCCCGCCGCGCACCAGGCGCTCCACCCGGCAGCGGCCGTCGAACGCCCCGGAGCGGCGCACGAGCACGCGGCACAGCGGCCGCGGGGCCTTCGCGCGGCCGGCGCGGCGCTCCACGATCAGCCGCCGCCCGGCGAGGGCGCTGCCGGCGCGCCCGCGCACCCGCAGCTCGACCCGCTGCCCCCGACGCACCAGCCGCAGGCTCGCCCGCAGCAGGGGAGACCGCCTGGCGCGGGGCGCCACGGCGGTCTGGCGGCGCACCGGGGCGCTCGCCGCCGTCTGCGGCCGCGTCGCGGCGACGACGGTCACCGCGCCCTCGGCGGTCGTCGCGTTGCCGAGCGCGTCGGCCACGCGCACGCGCACCCGGTGGCGGCCGGCGGCGAACGCGTGCACCACCGACGCGCCGGTGAGCGTGGCCGACGGCACGTCCCAGACCGGCTCGTCGAGCGGCGACCACACGTCCCGCGCCCGCACGCGCAGGGTGAGGGCCGCCCCGGCGGCGCCCGCGGCCGGCACGGCCAGCTCCTCCACGACCGGGGGCGCGCCGTCGAGGCCGGCGGCCTGGACCACGTCGTCCGCGCCCAGCGCGCGCCGCCACACGACCAGGCCGTTGCCGGCGCCGTCGAGCGCCACGACCGGCCCCGCGACGACCGCCCCGCGGGCGGAGACGTCGGACGGCGCGCCCCACGTCGCGCCGGGCTCGCGGACGGCCAGCTGCACGCGCGGGTCGGCGCCGTCGGCGCGGCGCCAGGTGATCGCGGCGCGCCCGGCCGCGTCCAGGGCGGGACGCGGGTCGGCGGCGGGCACGCCGGGCGCCGACAGGTCCACGGGCGCCCCCCACGCGCCGCCGGCCGGGCGCTCGGCCGCCTGCACGACGCTGCGCCCCCCGGCCTGCAGCCGCCAGGTGGCGATCGCGCGACCCGCGCCGTCGACCGCGACCTGCGCCGTCGACGCGTCGCCCTCGGGCGAGATCGTCGCCGGCGCCCCCGGACCGCCGTCGGCGCCGAGCGGCGTCGTCACCACCACGGTCGCCCCGTCGGCGGCGACCTCGCTCCACAGGAGCACGCCGGCGCCCGACGGCGCGACGCCCACCGCGGCGCCGAAGGCCGTCGCGCCCGGGCGCGAGGCGTCGGCCGGCGCGGTGAAGCCCGCCGCCCCGTCGCCGCGCGCGACCTGCACGACGGAGCCCGCGCCGTCCGCGCGGTTCCAGGCCACCGTCGCGCGCCCCGCGCCGTCGACCGCCACGGCGGGCGCGAGGGCGTCCGCCCCGGGCGCCGACACCGTGCGGGGCGCGCCGAAGGCGCCGCCCGGGGGACGGGTCGCGACCTCCACGAGGGTGTGCTGGCCGTCGAAGCGCAGCCAGGCCGCCGCCGCCGCGCCCGAGGGCGCGATGGCCACGCGCGGCCGTAGCGCGCCGAGGGCGTCGGGCGCGGACAGGGCGACGGGGGCGCCGAAGGCCCCGCCCGCCGGCCGGACCGCCGCCTCGATCGTCGCCCGGCCGCCGCCGTCGTCGCGGCGCCACACCGCCACGGCGCCCCCGTCGGGCGCGACCGCCACGGCGGGCGAGCCGGCGCGGCGGCCGGCGGCCGAGAGCGGAGCGGGCGCGCCCCACGCGCCGCCCGGCGCGCGCGTCGCGGCCACGACCGAGGTCGCGTCGCCGGCCCGGCGCTCCCACACCACGGTGGCCGCGCCCGCGCCGTCGAGCGCGGCGACGGCGTCGCCCACGGTCGCTCCGGGCGCGGAGAGGTCGGCCGGCGGCAGCACGGCGGGCGCCGCCGCGCCCCCGGCCGGCGCGGCGAGCGCGGCGGCGGCGACGGCCGCGGCCGCCACGGCGCGGGCGCGCGGGACGGGGCCGGTTCTGGGGTGCTGCACGGGCGCCTCCGGGACGGACGGTGCCGGGAGGCTACGCGCCGCCGAGCGCCCAGCGGTAGCCCGCGGGTGCGAAGCCCGGTGCCGCCCCGGCCAGGGCGATCGTCATCTCCTGGTGGCTGCGGCCGCGGAAGTCGGCCGCGCCGCCGATCGTCGTCCAGCCCAGGTGCTGGAAGAACGGGACGTTGCGGCGCTGGATGAGCGCGATCATCCGCGAGCCGCCGAGCTCGCCGGCGGTGCGCACGGCGAAGCGCACGAGCGGTGCGCCCACCCGGCGCGGCCGCGCGGCCGGCAGCACTGCCAGGCGGTCGCCCTTCCACAGGCCGGCCTCGTCGAGGGGGTAGAGGCGCACGGCGCCCACCACCTCGCCGTCGAGCTCGGCGACCACCTTGACGGCGTGGTCGTCCCACGCGTCGCGGTCGTCGCCCTCGAACACGGCCTGCTCCTCGACGAAGACCGCGCGCCGCACCCGGTGGTGGGCCGCGAGGTCCTCGCCGTCGCGGGCGACCCGCACGTCCAGGCCGCCCCCGCGCACTACGCCCCCTGGGCGGGCACGCCGTCCCGGCCGCCGCCGAAGGCCCGCTCGAAGGTGCTGAGGGCGGAGCAGGCCTGGCAGCGCACGCAGCCGGCGCGCGCGTCCTGGCTCATCATCCCGGCCTCCGCCAGCAGCGGCGCCACCTGCTCGTAGACCTCGCGCACGTACTCGGCCGAGGGCGGCACGCCGTCGGCCACGATGCTCCCCGGCGCGGGCCGCAGGGGCACCACGAACGGGTAGACGCCGCGGTCGATGGCGGCCCGGCAGCCCTCCATCACCGACTCCGGCGTCTCGCCGAGGCCGAGGATGAAGTACGTCGACACCTGGCCGGGGCCGAACACCCCGACCGCCGCCTCCCACGCCGCGAGGTAGCGGTCGCGCCCCTGGGCGTGCTTGCCGGGGGCGACGCGCGCCAGCACCTCGTCGTCCCACACCTCCAGGTGCAGGCCGAGCGCCTCGACGCCGCTGTCCTTGAGGCGGGCGAACCAGCCGAAGTCGGACGGCGGCTCGAGCTGCACCTGCACGGGCAGCCCGCTCGCCTCGCGGATGGCCTCGGCGCAGCGGGCCATGTACGAGGCGCCGCGGTCGTCGCGGTTCGGCGACCCGGTGGTGAGCGTCACGTCCTTCGCGCCGTCGAGGCGCGCCGCCGCCTCGGCGACCTCGGCCAGCAGCGCGGGCGTCTTGGTGGGGATCGTGCGGCCGTTGGCGAGCGAGGTGCCGATGGCGCAGAAGTGGCACTGCTCGTGGGTGCCCCAGTACACGCAGCGCTGCATGACCGTGGACGCGAGGCTGTCCAGGTGCATGAGCGCGATCTTCCAGTACGGGATCCCGTCGGCCGTCTGGAGGTCGTAGATCTTCGGTCGCGGGTGCAGGCGCACCGGTCCGATCTCCACGCCGTCGCGCATGAGGGTGCCCGCGCGACCGGAGCCGGTCATGACCAGCTCGTAGGGCGAGGAGGCCACGTAGTCGCCGTGCACGGGCACCGTGAGCGGCGTGCCGTCCATCCACATGAAGCCCGCGTCCGAGGGGCCGGCGCCCCCGGCGCGCGTGGCGCCGGGGCCCTCGTCGGCGTGGGTCGTGCGGACGCCCAGCGACTGGAGCTCGACCGCCAGCGTGCGCAGGTCGGGCCGGCCGGCGGTGGTGCTCACCAGTGCGCCCCGTGGAGCTTCTCGAAGTTGTCCCGGAAGACCATGCGCTTGAGCTCCTCCGAGACCGGGGCGCCCTCCACCTTCCAGTACTCGCTCATGAAGTCGGACCAGGGCTCGTCGGAGCCGAAGATCACCCGGTCGCCGCCCACGCCCTGCTTCTCGATCTCCACCAGCAGCCAGCGGGCGCCGAAGCCGACCGCCCACGAGGTGTCGGTGTACACCTTGTAGCCGTCGCGCACCCACTGCAGGAACTTCGGCACCAGCTTGATGTGCCCGCTGACGCCCCCGCCGAAGTGCACGAGGTGGATCTTGCAGCGCTTCCCGTACTCCTCGACCATCGGGATGAAGTTGTTGATGTCGCTCGCGCCGCCGGGCGAGGTGTGGAAGTGGAAGACGTAGTCGTGCTTCTCGCAGGCGTCGAAGCACATGTCCGCGAGCTGCTTGGTCTCCTCGTCCCACTCGGCCGGGTTGGGGTTGCCGCCCAGCAGGAACGTCGTCTTGAGCCCGATGATCCCGGCCTCGCCGCAGTGCTTGAGCGCCTCGAGGGTGTGCTCGCGGTCGCGCGGCAGGAACGACACCCACAGCAGGCCGCGGATGCGGTCGCTGGACGTGGCGGCCTCCATCACGACCGGGTTCAGCGAGAAGGGCTGCTCCGGCTTGGGGATGCCGTAGTTCGACATCGCGAGGCTGCGCTCGATGCCGTACTTGTCCATGAACTTGATGAAGTCCTTCGTCCGCGGGAAGTCGTAGACGATCGGCTTCACGGGGTAGTCGATACCGTAGAACGGCCAGGCCTCGATCTCGCCGATGTGGCTGTGGCCGTCGATGACGTTGCGCTTGATTCCTTCGGGAAGAGGCACGTCGCTCCCGTCGTCTAGGGGTTCAGCAGTGTGCGGCGCAGCTCCGCGGCGGCCGCGCGCCACTCCTCGGGGTCGGTGAACTCGCGCCGCGGGGCGAGCACCTCGTCGGAGGCGACCGCCCCCGTCTCGGGATCGAGCTCGAGGCTCTCGACCGCGTAGCGGGGCATCATCGTGTCGGGGTCCATCTCCGTGGTCACCGCCACGGCGCGCCCGGTCGCGAGCGACATCTCCACCCGCCGGTAGGGCGGCCAGAGGTCGCGCTCGCCCTCGGCCCAGATGACCGCCGTCGGCTCGCCGGCCGCCCGGGCCCGCCGGATGGCGGTCTCGGTGCGCTCGGCGGAGGCCCGCACCTCCAGCTCGCGGGCGCGCACCTGGTAGGCGGCGTCGCGCACCATGTCGAGGTCGATCTCGGGCGAGAGGTCGAGCCGGGAGACGCCGGCCGCGTCGAGCTCCGCGTCGCGGTCGGTGTTCCGGAACGTCGTGAGCAGCGCGTCGAGGTCCGGCACCGCGGCGAGGTGGTCCGCCACGGCGCGCACCACGCCGATGACCGACTTGTAGAGGTCCGGCCGGGTGGTGGCGACCGGGTAGAGCCGCTGCTCACCCGATCGCCACCGCCGGAGGGTCTCCTCCCGGTCGGTCACCGGCGCGTTGCGCTCCGCGGGTGACCCGTCAGACCGTCCAGGTGTTGAGCTGGAAGGCCTTGTTGCGCCAGGCGGTCAGGGCCGAGTCGAGCACGTCCAGCGGGTTGAACGCCTTGACGCCCTCGATGAGGTCGTCCTCGCGGAACCCGTAGAGCGCGCCCATGGCGAACCGGCAGGCGTAGATGTTCGCGCCCTCGGAGAGGAGCGTCTTGAGCTGGTTGTTGATCGCCATGTGGCCCGGGAAGGCCTCCTGGCCGACGGCCGGGTATCCACGGGTGCCGGACGCCATCAGCACGCCGGGCCCGTAGAGCACCAGGTTGACCTGGAAGCCCTTGCGGCCCAGGCGCGTCGCCGTCAGCAGGTTGACCAGGCCGACCGAGCCCTCGTAGGGCACGGTGTGCATGAAGATCCACGCCTCCTCGCCCGGCTCGGCCTTGATGTCCGGAAACACCTTCTCGGAGACGTCGTAGAGCTCCTGGCCGGCCTCGGGCTTCATCCCCTCGATCTTCGCCACGCTCGCTCCTCCCGGAATGTGGGCACGCGGGGCGTCGGATCCGCTTCGGACGACCCGCTGTCAGGAAGGTACGATCCTTGCCCACCCCGAGCACTCCGCGCAAGCGGCCGATGTGACGAAGATCACACGCGGGACTCTGGACCGGCGGAGGGAGCGGTTCTGGACGAGACGGTGGTTCTGGCGATCGGCGGCAACGCGCTCGCGCCCGCGGGGCTCGGCGACTTCGACGGCCAGATGGCCCGGGCGCGCGAGGTCGCGGTCCACGCGGCCCGCATCGTCGCCGGCGGCGCGCGCCTGCTCATCGTGCACGGCAACGGCCCGCAGGTGGGCGCCCTCGCCATGGCGCAGGAGGCCGTGGCGCGCGAGGTGCCGCCGCAGCCGCTGTTCGCCCTCGGCGCCATGACCCAGGGGCAGCTCGGCTACCTGCTCGCCCAGGCGGTCGGCGACGCGCTCGCCGCCGAGGGCGCCCCCCGCTCGGTGGCCGCGGTGATGACCCAGGTCGTGGTCGACCGGTCCGACGCGGCGTTCGGGCGGCCCACGAAGCCGATCGGGCCCTTCTTCCCCGAGGGCCGCGCCCGGCGCCTGGCCGACGCCCGCGGCTGGGCGGTGGCCGAGGACTCGGGGCGCGGCTGGCGGCGCGTCGTGCCGTCGCCCGACCCCGTGGAGATCGTGGAGGCGCCCGAGATCGCCCGCCTGCTTGAGGCCGGCGAGGTCGTGGTGGCCTGCGGCGGCGGCGGCGTGCCGGTGGTGCGCGACGGCGAGGGCCTGGCGGGGGTCGATGCGGTCATCGACAAGGACCTCGCGGCCGCGCTCGTGGGCGGCCTCGTGGGCGCCACCACGCTGCTGCTGGTGACCGGCGTCGACCACGTGCTGCTCGACTTCGGCACGCCCGACGAGCGGCCGGTGGCCTCGATGACCGTGGCCGAGGCGCGCGCCCACCTGGCCGACGGGCAGTTCCCGCCCGGCAGCATGGGGCCGAAGATCGACGCGGCCGCCCGGTTCGCCGAGGCGAGCGGCGGGGCGGCCGTGGTGACCTCGCTCGAGCGCGTCGAGGACGCGCTGGCCGGGCGCGCGGGCACCCGGATCGTGGCCCTGTGAGCCGGCGCTCCGTGCTCACCTGGCGGCCGCCCGCGGCGGCCGACGTGCCGCTCGCCTCCGCGCGGGCCCGGGCCCTGCTCGAGGACCCGCAGGGCTTCGGCAACTACATGACCTACCGCGACGCCTACCGGATCCTCGGCTGGGACCCGGCCGACGTCTACCGCGACGGGGCGATCCACCTCGACCGGCGCGAGTGGGCCGACCTGGGCTGGATGGCCAACCACATCGGCCCGTCGCCGCGCGCCCTCGAGGCGATGCGGGCGGCGGTCGACGCCGAGCACGTGGGGCCCTACTCGCCCGACCTCGACGCCGGCCTGCGCGACCTCATGGCGACCGAGCTGCTCGGCCGCGCGCGCGACGACGGCTTCGACGTCATCGGCACCGAGGGCGCGCAGGCCGGCGTGGGCTACGCGGCGCT
Source organism: Miltoncostaea marina (assembly GCF_018141525.1). Taxonomy (GTDB): domain Bacteria; phylum Actinomycetota; class Thermoleophilia; order Miltoncostaeales; family Miltoncostaeaceae; genus Miltoncostaea; species Miltoncostaea marina. Next base: position 3,282,048 of record NZ_CP064655.1, on the reverse strand, counting down.
GGCCTGCGTCGACCCGGGCGACGAGGTCATCGTCACCGACCCCGGCTACTTCCACTTCGTCCCCGCCCTGCGGCTGGCCGGCGGGGTGCCGGTCTGGGTGCGCCTCGGCCCCGGCAACGGCTGGCGGCTCGACCCCGACGAGGTCGCCGCCGCGGTCACGCCGCGCACGAAGATGGTCGTGGTCTGCGACCCGGTCAACCCGTTCGGGACCGTCCAGCGGCGCGACGAGCTCGCCGCGCTGCTGCGCCTGTCGGCCGAGCGCGGCATCGTGCTGCTGGCCGACACGACCCACTCGGCCCACCGGGTCGACCCCGCGGCGCGGCACCACCACGTGGCGGCGGTCCAGGCGGAGCACCCCGGCGCCACCCTGCTCGTGTCCAGCGGGCTCGCCCACGGCTACGGCATGGCGGGCGCGCGCATCGGCGCCCTCGGCGGCGACCCCGCCCTCGTGCGCGCCTGCCTGCAGGTGAAGATCGCCGCCGTGCGGCTCAACACGAACCGCGTCGCCCAGGTGGGCGCCGCGGCCGCGCTCGCGGACCGCGGCCACCTCGCGGCCGGCGAGGAGGTGATCCGGCGCAACCTCGCGGCCGTGCGGCGGGTCGCGACGCCGGTCATCGACCCCGAGTACGGCTTCTCGTGCGTGCTCGACGTGTCGGGCGCCGGCGCGAGCGCGCAGGAGCTGACCGTGGCGCTCTGCCGGCGCAAGGTGGCCGTGTACCCGGGCGACGGGCTGGGCGAGGTCGGCGCCACCACCACGATCCGGGTCAACCTGAGCGACCCCGACCCGTCGGCGGTCGAGCGCTTCGCCGACGCCCTCCCCGGCGCGATCGAGGAGGCCGCCTCGGGCGCCTACCGCGAGGCGGTCCGGGACCTGTTCCTGTCGTACGGCACCGAGCGCGGCCGGCGCATCGCCGCCATCGTGGAGCGCGGCGGGACGGCGTAGGCGGACCGGCCCGGCGGGCCGGCGTGGGGCTACGAGGTCGGCACCGAGGACGACGGCGCGCGCGCGGCGCGGCGGTCGCCCGAGCCCTCGACCTCCACGTGCGGCAGCCATCCCAGCCAGCCCGGCAGGTACCAGTTCCACCCGCCCAGCAGGGCCATGGTGGCCGGCACGAGCACCGAGCGCACGATCGTCGCGTCGATCAGCAGCGCGACGGCCACGCCGAAGCCCATCTGCTGGAACATCACGAGGTCCCCGGCGGCGAAGCCGATGAAGACCGCCACGATGATCAGCGCCGCCCCGGTGATGATCCGGGCGGTGGAGCCGATGCCGAAGACGACCGCGGCCCGCGTGTCGCCCGTCTGCGTGTGGCGCTCGCGGATGCGGCTCAGCAGGAACACCTGGTAGTCCATCGAGAGCCCGAACAGCACCGCGAACAGGAACAGCGGCACCCACGCCTCGATCGTGTCCACCTGCTGGAAGCCGAGCAGGTCGGTCCCCACCCCGTGCTGGAAGACGAGCACCAGCAGGCCGTAGGCGGCGCCCACCGAGAGCAGGTTCATCACGATGGAGCTCGCCGCGACCACCACCGAGCGGAACGCCACGGTCAGCAGGATCACGCTCAGCCCGAGCACGAAGCTGATCACCAGCGGCAGCCACCGCCGCATCACGTCGAAGTAGTCGAGGTTGAGCGCGGTCGGCCCGCCGACGAGCGCGTCGGCCTCGGACCCGGCGAACGCCGCGGGCACGAGCCGGTCGCGCAGCTCGCGCACGGCGGCGATGGCCTCGTCCGACAGCGGGTCGCCGCCCATCTGCACCCGCATGATCGACAGGTCGCGCCCCGGCAGCTCGACCAGCTCGGCGGGGCCGAACCGCGGATCCGCGGCGAGCGACGCCTCCAGCCGCGTGAAGGCCGTCCGCACCGCGGGGTCGCCGACGGGGCCGTCCACGACGACCTCCGCCGGCTCGGCGCTCGCCTGGGGGAACGAGCGCTCGAGCGCGATCAGGCCCCGCTTGGTGACCGAGTCGCCGGGCAGCGTGCCGACCTCGGCGGCGCCGATGTCCATCGTGACGAGCGGCGAGGCCGCCGCCAGCAGCACGGCCACCGCGCACGCCAGGCTCACCGCCGGGTGGGCGGTGACGCCGCGGACGACCCGCACCCAGAACCGCCCCTCCCGGTGGCGCGAGCGCTCGAGCCGCCGCCCGACCCAGGGCACCCGCAGGGCGTCGATCCGGTCGCCGAGCAGGGCCAGCAGGGCCGGCAGCAGCGTGAGGGCCGCCGCCACCGTCACGATGCCGACCAGGATCGCGCCCGCCGCGAGGCTGCGCATCACCGTGCTCGGCACCAGCAGCAGGCCGAGCATGGCGAGCACGAAGGCGCTCCCGCTGAACAGCACGGCGCGGCTGGCGGTCGACCCGGCGATCGCGATCGCCTCGACCCGGTCGCGCCCCGCGGCGCGCTCCTCGCGCACCCGCGACACCACGAACAGGGCGTAGTCGATGCCCAGGGCGAGGCCCATGGCCACGACCATGTTCACGACGAAGAACGACAGCGGGAAGCCCTGCGAGAGGACGGCCGTCAGCCCGAGCGCCACCGCGATCGACACGAGCGCCAGGACGATCGGCAGGGCCGCCGCCACGAGCGCGCCGAACACGAGGACGAGCACGATCAGGGCGGCCGGGAAGCCGATGCGGAACTCGCCCTCGCGCAGGTCGCGCTCGGCGATCAGGTCGAAGTCGTGCGAGAGCGTGAACTCGCCCGTGATCGCCACCGCCAGGCCGTCGCGTCCGTCGGCCGCCTCCACGACGGAGATCACCGGCTCGACGGCGTCCTCGGGCGGCTCGGCGAGCTGCACCGGCACCAGCAGCGCCCGCCCGTCGGCCGACACCCGGCCGGGGCCGGGCGCCCGCGGGTCGACGCGCACCTCCTCGGCCCCGCCCGAGCGGCGCAGGTCGCGGGCCAGGCGGGCCACCGCCGCCCGCACCGCCGGGTCGCCGACCGGCCGCGCGGCCCGCACGACGACCACCTCGCTGCCGAGCTCGCCCTCGCCCAGGCGCTCGTCGAGCAGCTCCTTGGCGACCACCGAGTCGGGGCGGTTGCTGAGCGTCTCGTCGGCCGTCAGGCCGTCGCCGAGCAGGGCGCCCGCCGCGAGCACCGCCACCACGAGGGCCAGCACCCAGGTCGTGATGGTGCGCCACGGGTGGCGGGCGCAGGCACGGGCCGCGCGCCCGGTGACCCCGGTCCCCCGCGCCGGCGCTCGGCCCCCGTCGGCCACGACGCCCCCCGTCGGTGCGATGCCTGGGGTCGAGGATCGCACCACCCGCCGAGGCGGGTAAAGGGGGGCCCGGTGGCGCGCCGGGCGTCAGCCGAGCAGGTGCGTGCGCTTGGCCTGGGCGGCCCGCAGGGCCGGCGGCCCCACCAGGGCGGCGCCCTCGTCCTGCAGCGCCTCGCCCACCGCCTCGTCGGCCACCGCGAGCACCAGGCGCAGGTCGCCCGCGGCGCCGTAGACGTCGCCGAGGGCCTCGAGCGCCTCGGGCGCGAAGGCGTCGGCCACGCCGCCCGGCACCCCGGCCACCTCCAGGCGCCGCCCCAGGATGCGCGCCAGCCCCGCGGGCGGGTCGGGCAGCCGGGGCAGCTCGAGGAGGGTCAGGCGCCGGGCCGTCTCGGCCATGGCCGGGTACTCCAGGTACTCCGTGTGCACCTGCAGCGCGAGGCCGCAGTCGAGCTCGGTGATCATCGTGCGCACGTTGGCGACGAAGCCGCGCACGATCGCCTCGGCCTCGCCCGCGTAGACCGACCGCAGCCACACGTCGGTGTCGTCGAGCACGAAGAACGGCTCCAGGCCGCGCCCGCGCACCACCTCCACGAGGTCGGCCAGCGCCCGCCAGGGCTCGCCGGCCAGCACCCGCGTCTCCCACTCGCCCGAGGCCGCCTGGATGTCGCGCGCCAGGCCGGCGGTCAGCGTCCCGAGGCGCGGCGACACGAGCGACAGCGGCACGTTGAGCGCGAAGCCGGGCCGGCGCGGCCGCCGGCTGCGCCGCGACAGGTCGGCGATGCGCGCCTCGAGCGCCTCGCGCTCCCGCCGCGACGGCATGTCGGGCGCCGCCCAGTCGATCACCTGGCGCACGATGTGGCGCGCGAAGTCGCCCGAGTCGATGACGTCGCGCTCCACCACGCTCATGGGGATGCGCACGGGCACCAGGTGGTCGGGCACCCCCGGCGCGAGCTGGCCCAGCACCGCGGCGAGCACGCTCGACTTGCCCGTGCCGGACGGGCCCACCACGGCCACCCGCCCGCCGCTGCGCGCCAGCCGGCCGAGCTCGCCCTCCACGCGGCTGCCGCCCACGAGCTCGTCCCAGGGCACGTGCAGCGCCTCGAGCGCTTCGTAGTGGCGGATCCCGAGCGCGTTGCGCTCGCGGATCTCCACGAGGGCCTCGCGGCTCACCCGTGGCCCTCCGCCGGCGGGGCGGGCACGGCGAGCGGGGTGAACACCCGCCGCACCCGCCGGTCCTCGCCGCGCACCGGCGCGGCCGCCACCAGGCCGGCCGCCTCCAGCGCCGCGGCCACCTGGGCGACGCGCTGGCGCGACCAGCCGAGCCGCTCCAGCAGGCGCGGGTCGGACGCGCTGGCGCCGCCCGCCGCCTCGAGCTCGGCCAGCAGCCGCGAGGCGGCGGGGCCGAGGCGCTCGACGCGCTCCCTGCGCACCCGCGCCGCCGCCGCCAGCTCGTCGTGCTGCGCGCCCTCCACGAGCGCCTGCCGCGCCAGGCCGACCACCTCGCGCGGCGTCGACGCCCCGGCCCCGGCAACGGCCCGCATCGCCCGCTCGGCGTCCTCCGGGGGCAGCCGCCGCCCGAGCAGCTCCAGCTGCTCGGCGACCCCCAGCGGCTCCAGGCGCACGCGGCCCTCGAAGAAGACGTCGGCCGGCGGCGTGAGGAACGCGCCCGCGTCCGCTGCCGGCGCGGCCACCACGAAGCGCACGGGCGTCTGCCACAGCTCGTCCCGCAGGCGGCCGAAGAGCGGCTGGGCGAGCTCCGGGGCGAGGTCGTCGAGCATCACGATCACCGAGCCGTCCAGCGCCCGCCAGCGCCGCACCCGCTCGAGCGCGCCGCCGCCCGCCGCCACCCCGCCGCCGCCGGCGTCGCCGCCGTGCCGCGCCACGGCCGCGTCGATCGCCGCCACGACGTCGTCGAGAACCCGCGCGGGCGCGGCGTCGACCACCTCCGCCCGGCCCCCCGCCTCGCGCAGCGCGAACGCGGCCGCGTGCAGCGCGGTGGTGCGGCCCGCCCCCCGCTCGCCGGCCAGCAGCACGTTGAGCCCCCGCCGCGCGAGATCCGCCACCTGGGCGACCTCCGCCCGCGGCAGGACCAGCGCCTGATCCCGCGCCGTGGCGATGAGCGGGCGGTTGCCGAGCTCCGGCTGCTCCATGGGGTTGCAACAGTAGCAGCAACAGACGCAAGGGTATGGGCCGCGTCGGACCGAGGGACGCAGGCCGGCGCGCGGCGGCGAGCGATGGGGCTGCGTCGAACGAGGAACGCTTGCTGGCGCGCCGGCCGGAATGGCTCCGGCCTGGCGGCCGGGGCGCGGCGATTCGGCAGATTGCCCCTAACCGCGCGGCTCCGTCGGCGCTGACGCGCCGCCGGGGCGCGCCGCGCGGCGACCCGGTCGCGGTGCGGACCCGTCCATGAGCGGGGTGGTCGCACTCCGTCCCGGACGACGTGGTCGAGGGACGAGGTGGTCGTAGACACGACCGCCGAAGGCGGGAGCGGGACAAACCGGCCACGAGGGCGCGGGGCACACCCCCACGCGCACCACGGACGCTCACGTCAGTGGGGTTTCCGGCGCCCGCCCCGCCGAAGGCGGTGCGCCGGTCCGCAAATCGCCCCGGCCAGGGGCGATTTGCCGCGTGGCCGGCCCCGCAAGTGGGCCGGCCCCCGCGCTCGGGGCACGCCGGTCGACGACGTGCCCAGCGCGAGCCGGCCCGAAGGGCCGGGTCCCGCCCGCGCAGAGGATCGGCCCCAGCCGACCCCGCACCGCGACCACCCGCCCAGCGCGAGCCGGCCCGCAGGGCCGCGTCCCGCCCGCGCAGAGGATCGGCCCCCGCCGACCCTCGTCCGTCGACGACCTCGTCAAGCGGGCGCCGGGTCCCGCCCGCGCAATGGATCGGCCCCAGCCGACCCCGTCCGTCGACGACCTCGTCAAGCGGGCGCCGGGTCCCGCCCGCAACGGATCGGCCCCAGCCGACCCGGTCCGTCGACGGCCCCGTCACGGGACGGGCCTCGACCACCCGGTCCCAGCCGACGTCGTCAACGGACGGCCCTCGCCCGCTCCGCACCCCGGCCGCGGAGGCCTACGCGTCGAAGAGCGTCCCCTGCCCAGGGGCGTCGGGGGGCCCGCCGCCCTCGAACCGGGCCGCGATCTCGCGGTCGCCGTCGGCGAAGCGGCTCGTGCCCCCGTCGTGGCCGAGCTCCACGGCGCCGGGGTGGATCCCGGTGACGAGCTGGCGCAGCACGGCGCGCTCCGTCCCCGGCTCGGGCGGCGGCGTCACCTCGTACCGCTCGGCTGACGCCCCGGCGTCGCCCGGCGCGCGCGTCTCGATGACCACCCTCCAGCCCGCCACGACACCCCCGCCTCGCCGTCGCACGAGCCTACGGGAGGCATGGGATCGGCGGACGCGTCCCGGCCGGGCTAGCATGGACGGGTGATCGCGCTCGGCTGGTACTGCCCCTCGGAGGGCGACGGGCGGTGGCTGGGCACCCGCAGGCCCGAGCGCGCCCCTGAGCCGGCGTACCTGGCCCGGGTGGCCCGCGCCGCCGAGCGCGCCGGCGCGACCGAGATCCTCGTGCCGACGGGCACGGTCAACGACTCGTTCGCCCCCGACGCGCCGTTCGCCGAGAGCTGGACGACGGCGAGCGCGCTCGCGGCGCTGACCCGGTCGATCCGGATCATCGCCGCGGTCAACCCGGCCGGGATCGCCGCCGAGCTCGCCGCGCACCAGGCAGAGACGCTCGAGCGCGCCGCGCCCGGGCGGGTGGCGATCAACCTCGTCGCGGGCGGCGGGCCGGACGCGCGTTACGGCACCCCGCCGCTGCCGCACGACGAGCGCTACGCCCGTCTGGCCGGGCTGGCGCGCACGGTGCGCCGCCGCTTCGGCGGGCCGTTCTACCTCGGCGGCGCCAGCGAGGCGGCCGTGGATCTGGCGCTGGAGCAGGCCGAGGCCTACCTCATGTGGGGCGAGCCGCCCGAGCGCATCGCCGAGCGGGTGGCGGCCGTCCGCGCCCGCGCCGACCGGCCGATGCGGTTCGGCCTGCGCATCCACATCATCGCCCGCCCGGACGAGCGGGAGGCCCGCCAGGCCGCGGCGGAGCTGCTCTCGCGCGCGCAGGTGGCGGGCGACCGCGAGGCCGAGTACGCCGGCTTCGACAGCGTGGGCCAGGCGCGCATGAACGCGATCCCGGCCGACGGCGAGGGGTGGGTCGCGCCCGGCCTGTGGGCCGGCATCCGCGCGGTGCGCGGCGGCGCCGGCACCGCCCTCGTGGGCTCGTACGCGCAGGTGGCCGCGATGCTGCGGCAGTACCGCGAGGCGGGCGTCGACCTGGTGATCGCCTCCGGCTACCCGCACCTGGAGGAGGTCGGCAGGGTGGGCGCCGAGGTGTGGCCGCGGGTCGTGTCCCGGCGCGCGGCGGCCCCCCGGCGGGCCGCCCCGGCGCCGCGCCGCTCGAACGTCGTGCGGGCGGCCGGGCCGCGGCCGCCGGCCCGCGCGGCGGAGCTGGCGGAGCGCTTCGGCACGCCGCTCTACGTGTTCGAGGGGCCGCGCATCGAGGCCGAGGCGCTCGCCTTCCGGGCGGCGGCCGGCCCGGACGTGACCGTCGCCTACTCGCTCAAGTCCAACCCGCTGATGGGCCTCGTGGCGCGCCTGCACCGGGCCGGCTGCTGGGCCGAGGTGGCCTCGGGCTTCGAGTACCGCACGGCCCGGCGCGCGGGCGTGCCCGGCTCGCGGATCGTGTTCAACGGCCCGCTTAAGACCGCCGACGAGCTGCGCCGGGCGCTGGCCGAGGGCGCCACGGTCGTCGCCGACGGCGCGGAGCAGGTGCGGGAGATCGCCCGCCTCGCGCGGCACGCCGCGCCGGGGGCGCGCGTCGGGCTGCGCCTGGTGCCGCCCGACCGCGTGGGCCGCGACCGCTTCGGCGTGCCGCCGCGCATGGCCCCGGCGGCCGCCTCCGTGCTGGCGCGCGCCGGCCTGCCGCTGACGGGGCTGCACGTGCACCTGGGCGCGTACCAGCTCGGCGAGCTGCCGCCGAGCGGCCCGCCCATCCACGGGGTGACCGTCGAGTACCCGGTGCCCGTGTCGCGCTTCACCGCCGCCGCCGCCATGCTGCGCGACGTCGCCGACCGGCTGGGGGGCGTGGAGTGGCTCAACCTGGGCGGCGGCTGGCCGGCCGCGGCCGGCCTGGCGGGCCACCTCGACGCCGCGCGCGCCGCGCTGGGCCCCGGCCACCCGCCGCTCATCCTGGAGCCGGGCCGCGCGCTGATCCGCGACGCCGGCTGGCTGCTGACCCGGGTCGTGGCCCGCCGCGGCCGCGGGCGGGCGGTGGTCGACGTCGGCATCACCCAGGTGCCGTGCGTCCAGTGGAAGCGCTCGCCGGTGCACGCCGTGGCGCCCCGCGAGGGCGCGGAGCGGCCGACCGACCTCTACGGGCCGCTGTGCCTGCAGCACGACGCCGTGGCGCGCGAGGTGCCGCTGCCGCCGCTGCAGGTGGGCGACCTCGTCTGGATCGGCCAGACCGGCGCCTACGCGATGGCCCAGGCCTCGCCGTTCATCCACCTGCGACCGGGGGCGGTCATGCTCGAGGGTGCCCACGCCGTGCTGCTGCGCGCGCGCGAGACCGACGACGAGGCGCACGGCGCCCAGGCCGAGCCGCTGCTCGCCGGGCCCGAAGGCCGCGTGGTGTCGGCGTCGTGATCGTCGCGAGGGTCCACGCCGGCCGCTGGGCGGACAGCGCCAAGATGATGGCCGCCGCGCGCGCGGCGGAGTCGGTCGACGGCGTCGAGCGCGCCGTCTGCTTCATGGGCACGCCGGCCAACCGGGAGGAGGCCGCGGGGCTCGGCATCAGCGATCCGGCGATCGACGGCGCGGGTCCCGACGACCTCGTGATCGCGGCGCGCGGCGAGGGCGCGGAGGCCGCGGTGGCGGCGGCCGAGGAGGCGCTCGGGTCGTCCGGCGGCGGGGCGGGCGGGGCCGCGGCGGCCGAGCGGGCGCCGCGCAGCCTGACCCGGGTGGAGGCCGACGTGGCCGTGGTCTCGGTGCCGGGCGAGTACGCCGCGCTGGAGGCCCACAAGGCGCTCGGGGCGGGGATGGACGTGCTGCTCTTCTCCGACAACGTGCCGCTCGCCGACGAGGTCGCGCTCAAGCGGCGCGCCCACGAGCTGGGCCTGCTGGTGATGGGGCCCGGCGCCGGCACCGCGATCGTCGACGGCGTGGCGCTCGGCTTCGCCAACGTGGTCGCCCGCGGGCCGGTGGGCGTCGTGGCCGCCGCGGGCACGGGCGCGCAGGAGGTGACCGTGCTCGTCGACCGGGCCGGCGCGGGCGTCAGCGCCTGCTACGGCACCGGCGGGCGCGACCTGAAGGACGACGTGGGGGCGATCACGGCCCTCGACGCGATCGCGCGCCTGGCGGCCGACGAGGCGACCGAGGTGATCCTCTGCGTCTCGAAGCCGCCCTCGCCCGAGGTGGCCGAGCGCGTGCTGCGCGCGCTGGCGGGCTGCGGCACGCCGGCGGTGGCCTGCATGGTCGGCGGGGGCGTGGAGCCCGTCGAGGGCGTGCACCTGGCGCCGACGCTCGAGGCGGCGGCGCTCGAGGCCGCCCGCCTGGCCGGCCGGCCGCGCGCCGCCCCCCGCGCCGCGGGCGGGCTGGGTGACCGGCGGCGCGGTGCGCGGGCTGTTCTCCGGCGGTACGCTCTGCAGCGAGGCCGCCGCGATCCTGGCCGAGGAGCTCGGGACGGTGTCGTCCAACGCCCCCGCCGGCCGCGCCCGGCGCCTCGAGGGCGAGCCGCGCGGCCACGCCTGCCTCGACCTCGGCGAGGAGGAGTTCACCCGCGGCCGGCCGCACCCGATGATCGACCCGGCGGCCCGTGCCGAGCGCCTCGCCGAGGAGGCGGCCGACCCCGACGTGGGCGTGCTGCTGATCGACGTGGTGCTGGGGTACGCGAGCCACCCCGACCCGGCCTCCGTGCTGGTGCCGGTGATCCGCGAGGCGCTCGACGCGCGGCCGCAGCTCGCGGTGGTCGGGTACGTGCTCGGCACGGAGGACGACCCCCAGGTGCGCAGCCGCCAGGAGGCCGCGCTGCATGACGCCGGGGTGCGGCTCGCACCGACGAACGCCGCCGCCGCCAGGCTGGCCGCCGCGCTCGCCGGGTGAGGATCCGTCTGGTCACCTACTCGGTCAAGCCGCGCGGCGGGGTGGTGCACGCGCTGCACCTGGCCGAGGCCCTCGGCGACCGCGGCCACGACGTCGAGCTGTGGGCGCTGTCGCCCGACGGGGCCGGGTTCTTCCGCGAGCCCCGCGTGCCGGTGCGCCTGGTCCCGGTCGACCGCCGCCCCGGCGAGGACGTGGAGCCGCGCATCCTGCGCTACGCGGCCACGCTCGCCGACGGCCTGCGCGCGGCGGGGCCGGCCGACGTCCACCACTCCGAGGACTGCCTGTCGGCGCGCTCGCTGCTGGCGCTGCGCGCCGAGGGGCGCGTGCCGTCGATCGTGCGCACCGTCCACCACGTCGACGACTTCGCGAGCCCGGTGCTGGCGGACTGCCAGCGCGCCTCGATCGAGGACGTCGACCACCGGGTGTGCGTCAGCCACCACTGGGCCGAGGTGCTGCGCCGCGACCACGGCGTCGCGGCCACGGTGATCCCGAACGGCGTCGACGGCGAGCGCTTCGCCGGGTGCCCGCTCGACCGGGCGCAGGCGGGCCGGCGGATGGGCTGGGGCGACCGGCCGGCCGTGCTGGCCGTGGGCGGGATCGAGCCGCGCAAGGGCAGCCGGGCGCTGCTCGCGGCGTTCGCGGCGGCGCGCGGCGAGCTCGGACCCGGGGCGCTGCTCGCGATCGCCGGCGGCGAGACGCTGTTCGACTACGCCGACTACCGGGCCGCCTGGGAGGACGACGCCGCGCGCCTCGGGCTGCGGGTGCACCGCGGCCCGGCGCCGCCGCACGACGCCGACGTCGCGGTGCTGGGCCCCGTGCCCGACGACGACATGCCCGCCCTCTTCCGGGCCGCCGACGTGTTCGCGTTCCCGTCGGAGCGCGAGGGCTTCGGCCTGGTCGTGCTCGAGGCCCAGGCGGCGGGGGTGCCGGTGGTGGCCAGCGACCTGCCCGTGCTGCGCGAGTTCCTCGAGGACGGGCGCGACTGCCGCATGGTGCCCGCCGGCGACGTCGCCGCGCTGGCGCGCGCCCTGGCCGAGGCGGTCCGCGACGACGGGCTGCGGGAGCGCCTGGTGGCCGGGGGGCGACGCACCGCGGCGGCCTTCGGCTGGCCGGCGGCCGCCGAGGCGCACGAGCGGCTCTACGCGGGCCTGCCGGGGGGCTGAACGGCGTGCCGGTCGACGAGCCGCACGAGTACGCCGTCTGGACCGCCGAATGGCGCGGCGGCATGGCGACCGACGTCAGCGGCCGGGGCCACTCGGTGCGCGTCGACGAGCCCGAGGAGTTCGGCGGCGGTGACACGGGCCCCATGCCCACCGAGATGCTGGTGGTCGCGCTGGCCTCGTGCTTCTGCATCGCGGTCGCCTGGGGCGCGCGCAAGAAGCGCATCCCCCTGGACGACCTGCGCGTGCATGTGCGGCCGCACCGGCAGGTGGGCGAGCCGCGCCACGGCGCGTACGACCTCTGGGTCGAGTCGTCCACCCCGCAGGCCACGCTCGCGCCCGCCGTGGAGCTCGCCAAGCGCTACTGCTGGGTCACGAACACGATCACCGACCCGCCGGAGCTGCGCTACCACCACGGCCCGCCGATGGGCTAGCGTCACGATCCCGCCCGGCCACACTCGACGAGACGAGGACACGGAATGGGTGAACCGCACCGCATCTGCGTGATCGGCGGCGGCGCCGCGGGCATCAGCGCGGGCTCGATGGCCAAGCGCACCAACCCCGACGCCACCGTCGTGGTCTGCACCGAGTTCGAGGACGTCGCGTACTCGCCGTGCGGCATCCCCTACGTGCTGGGCCGTGAGATCCCCGACTTCGAGCGCCTCTTCCTGGCGGGGCCGGAGAACTACGCGGAGGCGGGCATCGACCTGCGCACCCAGACGGCGGTGACCGAGGTCGACGTCGCCAACCGCACGATGACGGCCAACGGCGACGTGGTGCCGTGGGACCGGCTGGTGGTGTGCACCGGGTGGAACTACACGCTGCCGGACGTGCCGGGCAACGACCTCGAGGGCCTCGTCTTCGTCAAGAACATCCGGCGCGGCATCGAGCTCAACGAGACGCTCGACGACGTCAAGAAGGCGGTCGTGCTCGAGGCCGGCCCGCTGGGCGTGGAGATGCTGACCGCGCTCGCGCACCGCGGCATCGAGACCCACCTCGTCGACGAGAACGCCTGGCTGCTGGCGCAGATCGCCGACCAGGACATCGCCGAGCCGGTCCAGACGAGCCTGGAGGAGCTGGGCTGCCAGCTGCACTTCGGCGTGGGCCTGCGCGGCTTCGTGGGCGAGAACGGCCGCCTGCGGGCGGTCGACACCACGCAGGGGCAGATCGAGGCCGACATCTGCGTCATCTCCACCCACAAGGAGCCCGAGACGACCCTCGCCCGCGCGATGGGCCTCAAGATCGGCTCCACCGGCGCGCTGGTCGTCGACGAGCGCATGCGCACGTCGATGGAGGACGTCTACGCGGCCGGCGACGTCGTCGAGGTGCCGCAGAACCTGACCGGCATCGCGGTGCAGGGCCTCACCGGCTCGCACGCGATGCAGCAGGGCCGCGTGGCCGGCGCCAACGCCGCCGGCGGCGACCGGCGCTACGACCCGGTCAACCTGCCCTGGGGCATGGTCGGCGGGCAGGTGCAGATCGGCGGTGCCAGCCTGGGCGAGAACCTCGCCACCTCGCTCGGCATCCCGTACGTCGTGGGCTCGGCCAACGGCATCAGCCGCGCGCGCTACTTCCCCGGCGTGCAGCAGGTGCGGGTCAAGCTGCTCGCCGAGCCGGGCACCGGCCGGCTGATCGGCGGCCAGTTCGTGGGCGGCGAGGGCATCAAGGAGCGGGCCGACTTCCTCGCCTTCGCGCTGAAGCGCGGCGCCACGCTCGAGGACCTCGCGTGGATGGAGAACGTCTACTCCCCGCCGATCGGCGCCCTCTACGAGCCGCTCTCGGTGGCGGCCCAGAACGGGATGGCGCAGCTGTGAGCGCGCACGACGAGCGCATCCCGGAGTCGGTGCGCGAGTACTTCGGGCACGACCGGGTGGCGCACCACGGCCGGGGCGGCATGCCGGCCGCGCCGCCGGCGCCCCCCGGCTCGACCGCGCGCAAGGCGGGCCAGAACGCCGTCGCCGACGCCCTGTCGAAGGTCGGCGCGCCGGGCCGGCGGCCCGGCGACCGGCCGGCCGTCGTGCCGCCGCGCCCCAAGCCGCCGCGGCTGATGCGCTCGGCCGGCGAGCGGGCGCTCATGACGGCGTCGCAGCGGCGCTTCAGCCGCGCCGCGCGCGGGCCGGAGCCCCACGGCGGGGCGGGCTGGTTCTGGGACGCCGTCTTCGCGCCGGTCTACGCGCGCATCCCGTGGCCGGTCAAGCGGCGCATGGTCTCGATGACCTCGGGCGTCAAGCGCTGGAGGAGCTGAGCGACCCGTCGCCGGGCGGCAGCACGTGGAACGCGTCCGCGGGCATGCCGGGCCCGCAGATCCCCGTGTCCAGCACGTACTCGCGCCCGTCCCGCTCGTCGCGGAGGTGCACCACGTGGCAGGAGAGCCCGATCTCGGAGCGCTCGGCGTAGGCCACGACCTCGAAGACCGTGGTGGTCGCGCCGCGGTGCCGGGTGAGCCGGCAGCCGCCGAACCCCAGGTCCTCGCGGTGCTGGACCACGAAGGGGCCGACCTCGACGAGCTGGAGCACCCGGGCGCCGACCTCCGGGCGCAGCCACCGGTCGCCGTTCACGCGCTCTCCACCCAGGTGGCGCGCCGGCTGCGCGGCCCGTGCGCGCTGCGCGTGCTGGGCGCCGGCCGGGGCGCCGTGCACCTCGACCTGCGGGGGTTCGTGGTCACGCTCACCGCGCCGGGGGTCCCCCGCATGCCGAACGGCATCGCGGTGGCGGGCCCGCTCCCCGCGGCGCCCCGGGTGGCGTGGGACCCGCTGGCGCCGCCGCTCTGGGACCCCGTCGTGCCCCCGCTCGCCGGCGGGCCGGCGCAGGTGCGCGAGCTGGCCGCCTGGCTGGCCGCGCGCACGTCGCCTCCGGACGTCGGCCCCGCGGACGCGGCGGATCGCCTGATGGGCCGCGGCCCCGGCCTGACGCCCGAGGGCGACGACGTGCTGTGCGGCGCCGCGGTCGGCGTGCGGGCGCTCGCCCCGGCGGCGGGGCTGGCGCCGGAGCGGGCGGACGCCCTGGTGGCGGCGCTGCTGCCGCCGTCCGCGGGGCGCACGGGCGCGCTGTCGGCCACGCTGCTCGGCCTCGCGGCCGGCGGGGCGGCGCCCGAGCCGGTGACCCGCCTGGTCGCCCCGGGGGCCCGCGAGGCCGCGCTCGCCGATCTGCGCCGCCTGGGCTCCTCGACCGGCGCCGCGCTCGCCGCGGGCCTCGCGCTCGCCGCACGCTGGCTCACCGCCCCAGCGTAGAGGACCGGCGACGAGGCCCGCCGCCGTCGCCGCGCCGCGACGCCGGCGCTAACCTGCGCCGCGCCACCCGCCGATGTCCCCACGCACATGACCCGACCACGCCACATCGCGGCCGCCGCGGTCGCCGCCGCACTCGCCGTCGGGGCGGGCGCCGCCGCCGCCCAGACGACCGGGCCCGCGCCGGCCCCGGCCCCGACGCCGCCCGCGCCGCCCGCCTCCTTCACCTTCGAGGGCCGCGGCTGGGGCCACGGCGTGGGCATGTCCCAGTACGGCGCGCGCGGCCGCGCGCTCGCGGGCTGGAGCGCCATCCGCATCCTGCGCCACTACTACCAGGGCGTCGCCCTCGCGACGGCGCCGCCGCGCACCGTGCGGGTGCTGCTCGCGAGCGGCCCGCGCACGGCCGCGCTCACCAGCGCCACGCCGTGGCGGATCGCGGGCCGGCGGGCCGACGGCCGCCCGCGCACCGTGCGGCTCGCCGCCCGGGCCGTGCTGCGGCTGCGCGCCCTCGGGGGCGACCGGGTCGCGCTGGAGCGGGGCCGCCGCCGGGTGGCCCTCCTCCGCGGGCCCGTGGTGGCGACCAGCCCCGGCCGCGACCGCGCCGTGTCGTGGGGCCCGCGCCGCCCCGAGCCCGCCCGCGCCTACCGCGGCCGCCTGCGCGCCGTGCCGGAGGGCGGCGCGCTGACGCTGGTCAACGCGGTCGGGATGGAGGACTACCTCAAGGGGGTCGTGCCGCGCGAGATGCCGGCCGGCTGGGGCGACGACGCCCCGGCCGCCCTGCGCGCCCAGGCGGTGGCGGCCCGCTCCTACGCGCTGGCCACGATGCGCCCGACGGCGCACTACGACGTCTTCGACGACACCCGCAGCCAGGTCTACGGCGGCCGCGCGGCCGAGGACCCGCGCACCAGCCGCGCGGTCGACGCCACCCGCGGCAGGGTGCTGACATACGATGGCCGGGTCGTCACGGCGTTCTTCTTCTCCACCTCCGGCGGCGAGACAGAGGACGTGGAGAACGTGTTCCCGGGCGGCGGCCCGATGCCCTACCTGCGGAGCGTCCCCGATCCCTACGACCGCATCTCGCCGCTCCACCGCTGGCCCGACCCGCCCACCTTCAGCGCGGAGCGCCTCGGCGCCCTGCTCGGCCTGGGCGGCCCGGTGCGCGAGGTGCGGGTGCTGCGCCGCGGCGCCTCGCCGCGGGTGCTGAGCGCGCTGGTGACCACCCGCGCCGGCCGGCGGGCGACCTTCAGCGGCGCCACCCTGCGCGCCCGGCTCGGCCTGCGCGACACCTGGTTCACCGTGACGGCCCACCCGGCGGTCCGGTGAGCGGCCGGCGGGCCGCCGTCGCCGTCGCGACGGCCGGCCTGGCGTTCGCGGCGGCGGGCCCCGCGGCGGCGGCCGACCCCGTCCTGCCCCTCGCGGACGTCGTGCCCGGCATGACCGGCGAGGCGCGCACGGTGGTGCGGGGCACCGCGATCGAGACGTTCCCCGTGACGGTCATCGACGTCCAGCGGTCGGGCGACGGCCCCGGCGGCACGCTGATCCTCGTGCGGGCCTCCGGGCCGCTCATGGAGGCCACCGGCGGCGTGGCCGAGGGCATGAGCGGCAGCCCGGTCTACGTGACCGGCGCGGACGGCGTGGCGCGCGTGATCGGCGCGGTGGCGTACGGCACCGGCGACCAGGCCAACGTCATCGTGGGGGTCACGCCGATCGAGCAGATGATCGACTCGTCCTCCGGCCAGCGCGCGAACGCGGTCGCGCGGCGCGCCGCCGCACCGGTGCGGCGCGTGCGGCTGGTGCGCGACCGCGCGGCGGCCGTGGCGCTCGAGCGCCGCGACCCGGGCCGCATCGGCGCCTACCCGCTCGCCCGCTGGAGCGTGGCCGGGGCCTCCCGCCCGCTGCTGGCGGGCCTCTCCCGCGAGCTGCGGAGCGCGGGCGTGACCCTCACCGCGATCGGCCCGCGCACGCCGCGCCCGGCCGTGCCGCTCGTGCCGGGGGCGTCGATGAGCGTGATGCTCTCGAGCGGCGACCTGGCCCTCGGGGCCGTCGGCACCGCCACCTGGGTCGACGGCGCGACCGTCCTGGGCTTCGGCCACCCCTTCCTGCGGGCCGGCCGGGCGCGGTTCCTGCTCGGCGACGGCTACGTGTACCAGACGATCCCGGCCCCGATCGCGGGCGCGAGCTACAAGCTCGCCGAGCCCGGCGCCGTGCAGGGCACGGTGACCGGCGACCGCGCGGACGGCGTCACCGGCGTGATCGGCCCGGCCGAGGGCATCGCCGGGGTGGCGACGGCCACCGACGTCGCCCGCGGCACGCGCAGCACGGTGCGGACCACGATCGCGCCCGACGAGCGCACCGCACCGATCGTGGCCCTGCTGCTGCAGGACGAGCCCGTCGTCCGGGCGCGCGACGGGGTGGCCGCGGGAACGCTCACGCTGCGGGTGTCCGTGACGAGCCCGGACCTGCGCCGGCCGTTCACCTACCGCAACACGTACGCTGCGGCGGGCGACGTGGCGACGCTGGCGAGCGGCCAGGCCGCGCGCATCGTGCAGGTGCTGCTGCAGAACGGCGTCCGGCCCGTGCGCATCACGAAGCTCTCGATCAGCCAGCGCCTCGAGCCGCGGGTGCGCGCCGCGCGCCTCGTGTCGGCGCGGGTGCAGCCCCGCCGGGTGCGGGCCGGGGGCGCGGCCACCCTCGTGCTGCGGCTGCAGCCGTGGCGGGCGCCGGCGGTGACGGTGCGCGCGCGCTTCCGGGTGCCCGGCGAGGCCGGCCCCGGGCCGACCGGCCTGCGCGTGCTGCCGGGCGGCGCGGACGGGTTCGACCCCCTGGCGGCCGACCTCTCGCAGGACCTCGGCGTCGGCCTGGGCGCCGCCGCCCGCGCGCGGGCGGTGCGCGCGGCCGAGCGGGCGGCGCCGCGGGCCGGCGGCACCCGCCTGGCGCGCCTCATGGCCGGCCTGCGCCGCATCACCGACGACCGCAACGACACGGTGCGGGTGCTCGCGCCCGGCGACGACCCCGACGACGCGCGCGCCGGCGTCCGCGTGCCCGTCCCGTACGTCGTCCACGCCGGCCGCGCCGGCGTCCGGGTGGTCGTCCGCTAGGGCCGGGCGGCGGGCGGCGCGTCGCCGCCGGCCGCCCACTCCTCCAGCACGTCGAGCCACGGCTCGCCGTCGGCCAGGCGGCCGCCGAGGGCGTCGAGCGCCGCTCGCTCGGTGGGCCACGGCGCGCCGGGTGCGTCGGCCGGCGCGGCGGCCCATCCGCAGAGGTGCCGGGGCACGAGCACGGTGCGCCCGCCGGGCAGCGTCAGCTCCAGCTCGCGCGCGCCCGGGCGGGCGCGGTCGACCACGGCGACGCGGCCCTCACGCGCCTCGACGCCGAGGCGCGGCCGCGCGCTCATCCGGCGTCGACCATCTCCTCGGCCGGCACGTCGCGCCACACCTGGGCGGGGAGCCCGGCCACGAGCTTGCCCGGCGGCACGTCGCGGGTCACGAGCGCGCCGGCGGCGACGAACGCCTCGGCGCCGATCTCGATGCCCGGCAGGATCACCACGCCGCCGCCCACGCGGGCGCCGCGGCGGATGATCGCGCCCTTGATCTGCGAGTGGCGGGCCTCGGTGCGGCCCATGAAGTTGTCGTTCGTCGTCGTCACGCAGGGCGCGATGAAGACGTGCTCCTCCAGCTCCGAGTACGCGGTGATGTACGCGTTCGACTGGATCTTGGTCCACGCGCCGATCGGCACGTCGTTCTCGATGCAGACCCCCCGGCCCACGACGACGCCCTCGCCCAGCGTGCAGCGCTCGCGCACGGTGGCGAGGTCGCCGATCACGCAGCCGGGGCCCACGACCGTGCCGGCGTAGACGAGCGCGCCGCTGCAGACCGCCGCGCCCGCGCCGAGCTCCAGCGGGGCCAGCTCGCCACGCTTGCTCGTGGACCGCGACGACAGCTTGGGCTGCTTGCCGAGCACGACGTTGTCCTGGACGACGCAGCCGTCGCCGATGCGCGTGCCGTCGTGGATGACGACGTTGGCGCCGATCTCGACGTCGGCGCCGATCTCGACGCCCTCGCCGATGACGAGGTTCTCGCGGCTCATCTGCTGCTCCTTCTCGCGGCCGGGGCGCTCAGGCGGGGGCGGGCGCCCGCGCCAGCTGCACGGGCGCGCCGGAGGCGGCGAGCGACCGGGTCATGGCGTCCAGCACCTCGACGACCACCGCGCCGGCCCGCCCGTCCGACGCGGTCGGGGTGCGGTCGCGCACCGCGGCGACGAACCGCTCGCACACGATGCGCAGCGGCTCGGCCGCGGGGATCTTCGGGATGTGGATGTCGCCCGAGCGCACCTGGATGTACTCCCCGTACGTCTCCGTGCGGGGGATGGGGCCCTTGTCGTAGACCGTCACCTTGCGCTCGGTCTCCATGTCGTCGAAGACGACCATGCGCTCGGAGCCGATCACGGTCATCTTGCGCATCTTGTGGGGGTCGAGCCAGCTCAGGTGCAGGTGGCCGATGATCCCCGAGGGGAAGCGGATGCGCCCGAAGACGACGTCCTCGACGCCGGGCTGGAGGTAGCTCTCGCCGCTGGCGGCGACCTCGACCGGGCGCTCGCCCACCAGGTGCAGCATCACCGAGATGTCGTGCGGTCCCAGGCTCCACAGCGCGTTCTCGTCGGGGCGCACGATGCCGAGGTTCTGCCGGTTGCCGTAGAGGTAGAAGATCCGCCCCAGCGAGCCCCCGTCGACCAGGTCCTTCAGCTTCTCGACCGCGGGGTGGTGCACCAGCAGGTGATCGACCATCAGCACCCGGCCCGACGACTCGGCGAGGTCGGCCAGCGCGGTGGCGTCGGCCGCGTCGACGGCCAGCGGCTTCTCGACGAACGCATCCTTGCCCGCCTCGAGCACGGCCCGCGCCAGCGGCGCGTGCGTCGGCACGGGCGTGGCCACGGCGACGGCGTCCAGGGCCTCGTCGGCGAGCAGGTCGGCCAGGTCGGTGGTGAAGCGCGCGCCGGGGTAGGCGGAGCGGTGGCGGTCGAGCACGGCCTCGTCGCGGTCGCAGACCCACGCCAGGCGGGCGCCGTCGAGGCGGTCGAAGTTGCGGGCGAGGTTGGGGCCCCAGTAGTTCATCCCCACCACGCCGATGGTCACGCTCCGCGGGTCCGCGCTCACAGCCGCCACACCTTTCCGTCGCTCTCCGGGACGACGTTGCGGAAGTCCACGACGAGGTCCGACTCCCGCGCCACCATCGCCCAGTCGACCGCCGTGTGGGCGGTCACCACCACGACCGCGTCGGCCCCGCGCAGCGTGCGCTCGTCGAGCGGCACGCTGGCGAGGCCCTGCCGGGGCAGGTCGTGCACGTGCGGGTCGTGGTACTCGACCAGCGCGCCGTCGGCGCGCAGCAGGTCGATGATGCGCAGCGCGGGGCTCTCGCGCGTGTCGTTGACGTCGGCCTTGTACGAGGCGCCGATGATCAGCACGCGGCTGCCGTTGAGCGCCTTGCGCCGGCTGTTGAGCGCCTTCATCACCTTCTCGACGCAGAACAGCGGCATCTGCGAGTTGATCTTGCCCGCCAGCTCGATGAACTCGGTGTGGAGGCCGAACTCGCGCGCCTTCCAGGTGAGGTAGAAGGGGTCGATCGGGATGCAGTGCCCGCCCAGGCCGGGGCCGGGCCGGAACGGCATGAACCCGAACGGCTTCGTGGCGGCGGCGTCGATGACGTCCCACACGTCGATGTCCATGCGGTCGCAGAGCACCGCGAGCTCGTTGACCAGCGCGATGTTGACGCCGCGGAAGATGTTCTCGAGCAGCTTCGTCAGCTCGGCGACCTCGGGCGTCGAGACCGGCACGAGCGTCTCGCACGCGAGGCCGTACAGGTCCATCGCCCGCCGGGTGCACTCGGGCGTGAGGCCGCCGATCACCTTCGGCGTGGTGGCCGTGGTCCAGTCGGTGCGGCCGGGGTCGACCCGCTCGGGCGAGAACGCCACGTTGAAGTCGCGCCCCGCGCGCAGGCCCGAGCGCTCGAGCGCGGGCGCGAGCTCCTCCCGCGTGGTGCCGGGGTAGGTCGTGCTCTCGAGCACCACCAGGTGCCCGGGGCGCAGGCGGCTCGCCAGGCTCTCCGCCGCCCCGAGCACGGCCGACAGGTCGGGCTCGCGGTGCTCGGTGAGCGGCGTGGGCAGGCAGATGATGATCGCCTCGACGGCGCGCAGCTCGTCCCACGAGGTGGTCGCGCGCACGGTGCCGGCGGCCACGAGCGGCGCCAGCCGCTCCGAGGGCACGTCCTCGATGTACGAGCGGCCGCCGTTGATCTGGTCGACCTTGCCCTGGATGGCGTCCAGGCCGAGCACGGCGACACCGGCCTCGGCGAACGTGACCGCGAGCGGCAGTCCGACGTAGCCCAGGCCGACGATGCCGACCCGGGGGGCGTCGCCGCTCATCTGTGGCCCGGCGCGGTGCGCGCCCGGGCGAAGGGGAGGCGGCGGGTCAAACGCGGTTACTCTAGGGAACGGCGCTGACGAGGGGAAGGAGCCGATGCGACCGGAGACCCTGCTCGCCGGGCTCCCCCGGCTGGTGCGCGTGGCCGACGAGACCCGCTGGCGCGGCCAGTGCTCCGTGGCCGCCGCGCTGGTCGTCGCCGCCTTCTGGGCCTGCACCTGGCTGCTCGGCGAGCCGGTGCGCCCCGACCGCACGGCCCTCGCCGCCGCCGCGAGCGCCGTGCCGCCGCTGGTGGCCGGCACGCTGGGCGGCGCGCGGCGCGTACGGCGCACGCTCCTCGGCGCGGTGCGCCCGCCGCGGTCGACGTTGCACGAGACGCTCGCCGCGTCCCGCGACCGCCGCATGCGCCTGGCGTCGGTCGTGCTCACCGGCATCGTCGCGCTGCTGCTGTTCGATCACTTCACCGGCGGCGGGGGCGTGATGGCCGGCCTCGTCGCGGGCCTCCTGGCCGGCCTGGGCGCCTCGGACTGGGTCGAGTCGCACCGCTGGGAGTCGGCCGAGCGCGAGCGCGAGACGCGCATCTTCGTGATCGTGCGCCCCGACGCCCTCTCGCCGCGGCTCGCGCCGCAGGAGGTCTACGAGACCCCGCGCCCGGGCGCGGGGCGCGAGCGCCGTCACGAGCCGAGCCCCTTCGACCTCGAGATCTAGCGCCGGCCCGGGCGGCCGCCCGGGCCGGCCGGGCGCTACCGGCGCAGCGCCTTCGCCCGGGCCACCCTGAGGGCCTTCGCCCGCGCGGCGGCCTTCTTGCGGGCCTTCGCCCGCAGCTCGGCGCGCTTCACCACGCGGGCGTTGGCGATGCAGAAGTTGCTCACGCCGACGGGCTTGGGCGTGAAGGCCCGGCCGGTGTACGGCCACACCCGCCACACGTAGCAGGTGCTCGGCTTCAGGATCCGCTTGGGCGCCTTGTAGTTGCGCGTCCGGGGGAACCGCGAGAGCACC
The DNA here is from genome assembly GCF_018141525.1 of Miltoncostaea marina. GTDB lineage: Bacteria > Actinomycetota > Thermoleophilia > Miltoncostaeales > Miltoncostaeaceae > Miltoncostaea > Miltoncostaea marina. Next base: position 3,259,891 of record NZ_CP064655.1, on the reverse strand, counting down.
TTCGTGACCTTCGGCGTGCGCCGGCCGGCGACCTTCTGCACCCGGAAGACCTGCAGGTTGTAGAGCTTCGTGCCGCGCGGGCCGCGGGACCACCGCAGGGTGGGCGAGCGCGTGTGCAGCGTCTTGCCCGCCTTCGGCGTGAGCCGCTTGGCGTTCTGCCGCGGCAGGATGGCGATGAGGGCCGCGTTGCTGTTCGGGGGCGGGGCGGGCGCGAGCGAGCCGAGCACCGTGAACGGCACGACCGCCGGCTGCGAGAGGTTGCCGGCCGGGTCGATCTGCCAGACCTGGAAGGTGTACGGCCCCTCGGCGAGGTGCTCCGAGAGCGTCGCCGAGGTCGCCGGCGTGTCGGTCGGGCCGGCCACGGGCTCGCCGGCCGCGTTCAGCAGCACCCAGCGCGAGTAGGCGCCCGGCTCGGTGGCCCAGGTGAAGACCGGGGCCGTCGCCGACGGGAAGCTCGGCTGCACCAGGATGCGCGGCGGGTCGGGCGGGATGGTGTCGACCTTGAACGTCCGGGTGGCCTCCGCGCTGCGCCGGCCGGCGGCGGTCACCTGGTGCACGCGGAAGGTGTAGTCGCCGTCCGGCAGCGCGGCGCGCGGGGTGGCCTGCCGGCTGGTGGCGAAGGCGATGCCCGAGTCGCTCGGCTGCTGCGCGCCCGCGGCCGTGATGTCCCAGCGGTACTCGTCCTCGGTGCCGTTCCAGGTGAAGGTGGGCCGCGAGTTGGAGACCGGCGACGCGGGGCCGCCCGTGATGACCGGCGCGTCGGGCGTGGTCGGGTCGACCGTCAGCCGCTGCGACGGCGAGTTGCGCGAGTTGCCGGCCTTGTCGAACGTCACCACGCGCCAGTCGAGCGGCTGGCGCTCGGGCAGGCGCTCCGAGAACTGGGCCGGCGCCGCGGACGGGTCGCCGATGGCGGGGTCGCGGACGGTCGCGAGCGTGGTGTAGGCGTCCTCGGTGGCCGGCTTGTACTGCAGCTCGTAGCGGTCGATGCCGGAGGTGGCGTCCACGCCGCGCGTCCACGAGAAGGTCGGCTCGTCGGCGACCAGGGCGTTGATGCCCGGCGACAGCGGCTCGCCGGCGTCGGAGCCGGGCGGGTTGGGCCGCGTGCCGTCGAACTTGAAGGCGGGCAGCGGGATCGTGGTGGTGTTGCCGGCGGAGTCCGACGCCGACGCGGTCTGCGCGCCGGCGGCGAAGTCGCCGTCGGTGGTCCAGGTGATGTCCGAGCAGATGTCCGAGCACGTCAGCCGGACGACGAGCGAGCGGTACCAGCCCTCGACCCCCTGGGCGCCGGCGAAGGCGGCGCTGAGCGTGGGGGCGACCCGGTCCGGGTTGATGCCCAGGGTCGCGTACGCGCTGGTGCCCGAGGAGTCGACGGCCGCGATCCGCAGGAACTGGGGCCCGTCGGCGACCTCCGTCTGGAACGAGGTGCCCGTCCCGAGCGGCGTCGCCGGCTCGCCGGCCGGGTCGGTCGTCAGCCCGCCGATGTACGAGACGCCCGGCTCCGCGTCGGCCGGGGCCGACCAGGTGAACGTCCAGGGCCCCGCGTCGTTGCGCGCGTTGGCCGTGCCGAGCCCGCCGGGCGCCGAGACGCCGAGCGCGGACCCGGCCGCGACGAGCAGCCCGAGCGCGGCCGCGCCGAGCGACGCGGCGAGACGGGGGCGGGAGGACGAGCGATGCATCATGTGGGCGGCCGCCTGGGACGTGGAGATACCGCGGGCAGTGTATGCGGCAGCCTGCTCCGCCGAGGGCGCCCGCGGGAACTGGCCGATGGTCGAGGCTTGGCCCGCCCCCGGTCGGGATCGCGCCCGCCGATCGGCAGGGCGCCCCGTGCTCAGGCCGCCGCGGCGACCGCCGCGGCGATGCGCTCGGCGGCCCGGCCGTCGCCGTAGTACGGCGGGCGCTCGGCGGGCATGGCGAGGTCCGCCAGGGCCGCCCGCACCCGGGCCGGGTCCATGCCGGTCAGGTGGTTGAAGCCGCCCTCGACCGTCTCCACCCACTCGGTGGTGTCGCGCAGGGTCACGCAGGGGACGCCGTGGAAGTAGGCCTCCTTCTGCACGCCGCCCGAGTCGGTCACCACCGCGCGCGCCGACATGAGGAGGGCCGTGAAGTCGAGGTAGCCGACCGGCGGCGAGAGCCGCAGCGTGGGGTGGCCGGCCAGCGCGTCCCAGCGGCCGGTCGCCTCCAGCCGGTGGCGCGTGCGCGGGTGCACGGGGAAGACCGCCGGCTCGTCGATCGCGCGCAGCACCTCCACGAGGGCGTCGAGGGCCGCCTCGGTGTCGGTGGCGGCCGCGCGGTGCACCGTGACGAGCAGGTAGCGGCCGGGCTCGAGGCCGAGGGCGGCCGGGCCGGGCCGGGCCGCCGCGGCGGGCGCGAACATGCGGGACGCGTCCAGCATCACGTCGCCCACCTGGTGGACGCCCGCGACGACGCCCTCGCGGGCGAGGTTCTCCACGGCGGTGTCGGTGGGGCACAGGAGCAGCGACGAGAGGTGGTCGGCGACCACCCGGTTCTGCTCCTCCGGCATCGAGCGGTCGAACGAGCGCAGGCCGGCCTCGACGTGGCCCAGCGGCACGCCGAGCTTCGCCGCGGCCAGGGCCCCGGCGAGCGTCGTCGTGGTGTCCCCGTAGACGAGCACCATGTCGGGCCGCTCGGCCGCGAGCAGCGGCTCGAGCCGCTGCAGCATCACGGCCAGCTGGGTGACGGGCGTGCCGTGGCCCACCTCGAGCGCGTGGTCGGGCCGGGGCACGCCGAGCTCGTCGAAGAAGAGGTCGGCCAGCTCGGGGTCGTAGTGCTGGCCGCTGTGCACGAGCACCTCGTCGACCCGGGCGCGCAGCGCGCGCGACAGCGGCGCCGCCTTCACGAACTGCGGGCGGTTCCCCACCACCGAGACGACCTTCATATGCCGGTGAACCCGACGCCCGACAGGCGCTGCGTGATGACCTCGAAGCGGCCGGTCGCCACGAGCACGCCGATCACGACGAACACGCTCGCGGCTGCCGCGTTGACCACCCGCCAGCGGTCGCGCATCCAGCGGAAGGCGGCCATCAGGCGGGTCACGAACAGCCCCGACAGCAGGAAGGGGATGCCGAGCCCCAGCGAGTAGGTGAACAGCAGGCTCGCGCCGAGCCCCGGCGACCCGGTGGGGGCGGCGTAGGAGAGGATGCTGCCCAGGATGGGGCCGATGCACGGGGTCCAGCCCACGGCGAAGGCGGCGCCCACGAAGCCCGCGCCGACGAGCGTGGTGGGGCGGCGGGCCACCGGGATGCGCCGCTCCGTCTGCATCAGCCCGAGCTGCGGCAGGGCCACCATCGCGAGCCCCATGGCGATCAGCAGGCTGCCGGCGACCACGTTGAGCACGTCCTGGTCCTGCGTGAACGAGTAGCCGATCAGCCCCGCACCCGCGCCGTACGCGGTGAACATGAGCGAGAAGCCGAGCACGAACGCGAGCGTCGGCACCAGCACGTCGCGCGTGCGCGAGCCGAGCTCGTCGAAGGAGACGCCGGAGATGAACGTCAGGTAGCCCGGCACCACCGCGAGCACGCACGGCGACACGAACGAGACGAACCCCGCGGCGAAGGCCACCGGGTAGCTGAGCACCGAGATCTCGTCCACGCGCACGATCGTAGCCGTCGCGGGCCGCGTTCCGTCATCGCCCGGCGACCCCGGCCGTCCCGATCCGCGCCCCGGGTGCGCCGTGGACCGCCGCTGCCGGGGCGGCCGGGCTAGGGTTGTCCGTACCGGGGGTACAGATCCGAAGAGACGACGCGAGGAGGCCAGCGTGGCGACGACGACCGGAACGTCCCTTGAGCGGATCCTCGGTGACGAGGCAGAGGCCCTGCTCACGCACCGATGCACGACGATCCCGGCCGAGCGGCTGACGATCCCCGGCCCGACCTGGGTCGACGACGTGATGGCCGGGTCGGACCGCCCCGTCCCCGTGCTGCGCTCCCTGCAGACCCTGTTCGACCACGGCCGCCTCGGCGGCACGGGCTACGTGTCGATCCTCCCGGTGGACCAGGGCATCGAGCACTCCGCCGGCGCCTCGTTCGCGCCCAACCCCGAGTACTTCGACCCGATGCGCATCGTCGAGCTGGCGATGGAGGGCGGCTGCAACGCCGTCACCACCACGCTCGGCGGCCTCGGCGTGGCGGCGCGCCGGTACGCGCACAGGATCCCGTTCGTGCTCAAGCTCAACCACAACGAGTTCCTGTCGTACCCCAACGCGTACGACCAGGTGATGTTCGCGTCGGTGCGCCAGGCGCGCGAGCTGGGCGCGGTCGCCGTCGGCGCCACCATCTACTTCGGCTCGCCGGAGTCGCGGCGCCAGATCCAGGAGGTCTCCGCCGCCTTCGCCGCCGCCCACGAGCTGGGCATGGCGACGATCCTCTGGTGCTACCTGCGCAACCCGGCCATGAGCGCGAAGGACGGCGGCCCCGACTACCACGTCGCCGCCGACCTCACCGGTCAGGCGAACCACCTGGGCGTGACGATCCAGGCCGACATCATCAAGCAGAAGCTGCCCGAGACGGCCGCCCCGGGCTTCCTCGACCTGAAGTTCGGCAAGACGCACGCGAAGGTCTACTCCGACCTGATGAGCGACAACCCGATCGACATGACCCGGTACCAGGTGGCCTCCTGCTACATGGGCCGCATCCCGCTCATCAACTCGGGCGGGGCCTCGGCGGGCGACACCGACCTGCAGCAGGCGGTGCGCACCGCGGTCATCAACAAGCGGGCCGGCGGCTCGGGCCTGATCTCCGGCCGCAAGGCCTTCCAGCGCCCGTTCGCCGACGGCGTCGCGCTGCTGAACGCCATCCAGGACGTGTACCTCGACCCCGAGGTCACGATCGCCTGAGCCGTGTGCTCCCCGGGGCCGCGCGGCGGCCCCGGGGAGCAGGCGTGCGGCTTCCCCGCAGCGCCCGTGAGCCCCCGCCCGGATGCCGGGCCGGGGCGCCGGCGGGATCCTCCTCGCATCGACGAGAGGAGGCGCCCGATGATCGGCGACATCGTCCGCTGGGATCCCTTCCGGGAGATGGCGAGCCTGCGCGACGAGATGGACCGCGCGCTGGCGCGCATGCGCGGGGGGGCGGCTGGGGCCGGTCCCCCGTGGACCCCGGTGTCCGACGTGCACGAGAGCGGCGACGCGATCGTGATCACCGCCGAGCTGCCCGGCGTGAAGGACGAGGACATCGATATCTCGGTGCAGGACGGGATGCTCGCGATCTCCGGCGAGCGCCGCCTGGCCGAGGACGTGACCGAGGACGGCTACCGCCACGTCGAGCGGTCCTACGGCGGCTTCCGCCGCACGTTCCGGCTGCCCGACGGCGCGCGCGAGGAGGACATCTCGGCGGCCACCAGCTACGGGGTGCTGAAGATCACCATCCCGAAGCCGGCCGCCGGCAGCCCGCGCAGGATCCCGGTGAACGGCGGCTCGTAGCCTCGCGCGGCGCCCGGCCCGCGCGGCGCGCGGCCGGGCGCCGCCTCAGCGGGCCGTCCAGCCGCCGTCGACGGCGATCGCCTGGCCCGTGACGAACGAGGCCCCGCCCGAGCAGAGCCAGACGACCGCGTCGGCGATCTCGCCGGGCGCGCCCATCCGCCCCATCGGCTCCCCGGACCGCAGGCCCGCCTCGAGCTGCGGGTCGCCGTGGGTGTAGCGGTCCACCATCGCCGTGTCGATCACGCCCGGGCAGACCGCGTTGACGCGGATCCCGCGCCGCGCGTAGTCGAGCGCCGCCGCGCGGGTGAGCCCCACGACCCCGTGTTTGCTCGCGACGTACGCCGGCGAGCCGGCGAAGCCGACCAGGCCGGCGATCGACGCGCAGTTGACGATCGAGCCGCCGCCCCCCTCGAGCATCGCGGGGATCTCGGCGCGCATGCAGCTCCAGACGCCGGTGAGGTTGACGGCGAGCACCCGGTCCCAGTCCGCCCGGGTGCAGTCGGCCGCCGCCGCCGGGTCGCCCTCGATGCCGGCGTTGTTGAACGCGGCGTCCAGCCGGCCGTGCTCGCGCAGCGCCGCGGCGACCATCGCCTCGGCAGCGCCTCCGTCCGCCACGTCGGTCGGGACGAAGGTCGCCCGCCCGCCCCCGGCGACGATCGCGCGGGCGGCCTCCCCGCCCTCGCGCTCGCGCACGTCGGCGATCACGACCGCGGCCCCGCGGACGGCGAACGCCCGCGCGGTCGCGAGCCCGATGCCGGCGGCGCCGCCCGTCACGACCACCACCCGCGGGTCGCCCTCGCTCATCATCGTCCTCCCCCTCGTCGGCCCGGGGCCGCGCGGGCGGCGCTCACCGCGCCTCCAGTCCCGCCCGGGCGGCCTCCAGCAGCACCCGCCGCTCGGCCGCGGCCACGTTGCGCCGCGCGCGGTCGAGCGCGTCCGGCGTCACCGAGATCGCGTCGATCCCGGCCCGCACGAGGATCTCCGCGTACTCGGGGTGCACGGACGGCGCCTGCCCGCAGATCGAGGTCGCCAGCCCGAGGCGCCGGGCGCCGCGGACGAGGCCCTCGATCGCCTCGACGACGGCCGGGTCGCGCTCGTCGAACGTGCCGGCCAGCAGCTCGGAGTCGCGGTCGGCGCCCAGCATGAGCTGCGTGAGGTCGTTCGAGCCGATGGAGATGCCGCGGATCCCGAGCGCCGCGTAGCGCGACAGGTTGAAGACGACCGAGGGCACCTCGGCCATCGCCCACAGCTCGAAGCCCCGCCGGTCCAGCAGGCCGGACGCGGCCACGAGGTCGCGGCAGCCGCGCAGCTCGTCCGCCGTGCGGACGAACGGGATCATCACGTGCAGGTTCGCGAGGCCGGCGTCCCACACGCGCGCGACGGCCGCCAGCTCCAGCCGCAGCAGCGCCGGATCGCGGGTGTAGCGCAGGGCCCCCCGCCAGCCGATCATCGGGTTGGCCTCGACCGGCTCCACCGCCTCGCCGCCCTCCAGGCCGCGGAACTCGTTGGTGCGGAAGTCGTGGGTCCGGTAGGTCACCGGCCGGGGCGCGAAGGGGCCGGCGATCGCCGTGATCGCGTCCGCCAGCCGGTCCACCACGCGGCCGGACATCCCCCGCTCGATCAGCAGCGCGGGGTGGGCGCCCTCGAGCGCCTCGAGCAGCATCATCTCCGCGCGCACGAGGCCCACCCCGTCGGCGTCGAGGGCCGCCGCGGCCGCCGCGCGGGACGGCTCGCTCAGGTTGAGCAGCACCCGTGTGCCGGTGACCGCCGCGCCGCCGCCGGCGGCCGGCCGGGGGGCGGGCCGCGCCGGCGCGGACGGCGCGGACGGCGCGGCCGCGCCGGCCGTGACGCGCCCGCGCGTGGCGTCGACCACGACGTGCTCGCCGTCGCGGATCCGCTCCGTCGCGCCGGCGGCCCCGACGACGCACGGCACGCCCAGCTCGCGGGCCACGATCGCCGCGTGGCAGGTCATGCCGCCGGTCTCGGTGACGATCGCCGCCGCGCGGCGCATGACGGCGGCCCAGTCGGGCGCGGTCATGTGGGTCACGAGCACCTCGCCGGGGCCCAGGCGCCCGCCGTCGTCGAGCGTGGCGATCACGCGGGCCACGCCCGCGGCCCGCCCCGGCGCGGCGCCCAGGCCCGCGACGGTCGCGGCGCCACCGTCCCCGGGCCCGGCCGGCGCCCCGCCCGAGCCGACTGCCGTGACCGGCCGCGACTGCAGCAGCCAGAGCCGGCCGTCGGCGTCGAGGGCCCACTCGATGTCCTGCGGCTCGCCGTAGTGGGCCTCGATGGCCAGCGCGTGCCGCGCCAGCTCGCGCGCCGTCGCGTCGGCGACGGCGGCCCTGCCGCGCTCCTCCTCGGTCGTGTCGCGCCGGGCGACGCCGCCGCCCGGCAGGCCGACGACCCGGGTGCCCTTCGCGCCGACGGCCCGCTCGGAGATCTCGCCGCTCGCCTTGTCGACCACGAAGCGATCGGGGCTGACCGATCCCGAGACGACCCCCTCGCCGAGCCCGTACGCCGCCTCGATGACGACGCGGTCGCGCGCGCCGGTGGTGGGGTCGAGCGTGAACATCGTGCCCGCGGCCGCCGCGTCGACCTGGCGCTGCACGATCACCGCGATCGCCAGGCCCTCCTCGGCGATGCCCCGGGAGCGCCGGTACCCGATCGTGCGGGCGCCGTAGAGCGAGGCCCAGCAGCGCCGCACGGCCTCGACGACCGCGTCGGCGCCCACCGTGTTGAGGAACGTCTCGTTCATGCCGGCGAACGACGCGCCGGGCGCGTCCTCGGCGGTCGCGGACGAGCGCACGGCGACCGGCGCGTCGCCCGTGCGCCGGGCCAGGGCGGCGTGCGAGCGGCGAATCGCCGCCTCGAGCGGGTCCGGCAGCGGCACGTCCATCACGATCGCCCGGGCGCGCGCCGCCGCCGCGCGCAGCCCGTCGGGGTCGGCCGGGTCCGCCGCCGCGACGATCCCTGCCAGCCCGGCCCAGGCGCCGGCCGCGCGGACGGCGGCCGCGAACGCCGGCGCGCCGACCACGAAGCCCTCGGGCACCGGCACGCCGGCGGCCACCAGCTCGCCGAGGTTGGCGCCCTTGCCGCCGGCGAAGGCGACGTCGCCCCGCCGCAGCGCGGCGATGTCGCGGATGGCGTCGGTCGTCGCCTCGGTGGTCGTCCCCATCGTGGGCCTCCCCGCGGGCCTCGGCGCCCCGGCCGGGGCGCCCTCGTCCCCCCGAGCCTGGCCCCCGGCGCGCGGCCGGTCATCCGCGTGCCGGGCGGGCGCGCTGCGGGGAACCCGTACGGCCCGGCGTGGTCACGCGGATTCGCCCGGCGGGGCGGGCGGCGAGCCTGGCGCCATGCCGGCACCGACGATCGCCAAGCCGTCGCGGGCGCGCGTCCCGCCGAACGTCGCCGACTACGCCGCCGCGAGGGCCGCGTTCTCGTGGGCGGCGGCGCGCGCGGCGCTCGAGGGCCTGCCGGGCGGCGGCCTCAACATCGCCCACGAGGCGGTGGACCGCCACGCCACCGGCCCGCTCGCCGGCGCGGTGGCCCTCCGCCACCGCGCCCGGTCGGGGGCGGTCCGCGAGATCACCTACGCCGAGCTGGCGGACCTGACCGGCCGCTTCGCGGCCGTGCTGCGCGGCCTGGGGGTCGGCCCCGGCGAGCGCGTCGTCGCCGCGGCCCCGCGCGTCCCCGAGCTGTACGTGGCGGCCCTCGGCGCCCTGAAGGCGGGCGCGGTGTTCTGCCCGCTGTTCTCGGCAGTTCGGCCCGGAGCCGATGCGGCAGCGGATGGCGCTCGGCGGCGCCGCCGTGCTGGTGACGACCACCGCGATCCACCGGGTGAAGCTGCGCGGCGTCCGCGAGGCGCTGCCCGGGCTGCGCCACGTGCTCGTGGCCGGCGGGCCCGCCGAGGAGGGGCCGGGCGTCCACGACCTCGGCGCGCTGATGGCGGCGGCCGCCGGCCCGGCGCCGGTCGCGCCGACGCGGCCGGAGACGCCCGCGCTGCTGCACTTCACCAGCGGCACGACCGGCACCCCGAAGGGCGTCGTGCACGTCCACGAGGCCGTCGTGGCGCACCACGCGACCGCCCGGTCGGCCCTCGACCTACACCCGGGCGACGTCTTCTGGTGCACCGCGGACCCCGGCTGGGTGACCGGCACCTCGTACGGCATCGTGGCGCCGCTGGTCCACGGGGTGACGAGCGTGGTCGACGAGGGCGAGTTCGACGCCGACCGCTGGTACGCGGTGCTCGCCGAGGAGCGTGTGAGCGTCTGGTACACCGCCCCCACGGCCGTGCGCATGCTGATGCGGGCCGCCGGCGCCGCGCCGCGGCCCCCGCTGCCCGACCTGCGCTTCGTCGCCAGCGTGGGCGAGGCGCTCGACGCCGAGGCCGTCCGCTGGGGCGTCGACGCGCTGGGGCTGCCGATCCACGACAACTGGTGGCAGACCGAGACGGGCGCGATCATGATCGCGAACCTCGCCGCGCTGCCGATCAGGCCCGGCTCGATGGGCCTGCCGCTGCCCGGCGTCGACGCCACGGTGCTCGCGCTCGGCGACGACGGGCGCCCGCTCGTGCGCGACGGGGCCGTCGTCGAGGCGCCGGCGGGGGTGGAGGGCGAGCTCGCGCTGCGGCGGGGCTGGCCGTCGATGTTCCGCGCCTACCTGGGCCAGGAGGACCGCTACCGCGCCTGCTTCACCGACGGCTGGTACCGGTCGGGCGACCTCGTGAGCCGCGACGAGGACGGCCACTTCTGGTTCGTGGGCCGCGGCGACGACGTCATCAAGTCGGCCGGCCACCTCATCGGCCCCTTCGAGGTCGAGAGCGTGCTGATGGAGCACCCGGCGGTGGCGGAGGCGGGCGTCGTCGGGCTGCCGGACCCGGTCGCCGGGCAGGCGGTGGCCGCCTTCGTCGTGCCGGCCGCGGGCGTCGCCCCCTCCGACGCCCTCGCCCGCGACATCCGCGGCTTCGCGCGCGCCCGGCTCGGCGCGGCGATCGCCCCGAAGACCGTCGCCTTCCGCGACCGGCTGCCCCACACCCGCAGCGGCAAGACCATGCGGCGGCTGCTGCGCGACCGCGCGCTCGGCCTGCCCGAGGGCGACGTCTCGACGCTGGAGGCGGGGGCATGACCGGCCGGCCGGCGGACGGGCCGCCCGGCGGCGCCGGCGCGCCCGCGGCGCCCTCGGCGCCCGCGGGCGCGCGCGACGGCCTCGCGCTGTGGCGGCGGATGCTGCTCGTGCGGCGGTTCGAGGAGACCTGCGCGGAGCTGTACGCGGCCGGGCGCATCCGCGGCTTCCTGCACCTCTACGTGGGCGAGGAGGCGGTGGCGGCCGGGGCGATGGCGGCGCTGGGGCCCGAGGACGCCGTCGTCGCCACCTACCGCGAGCACGCGCACGCGCTCTGCCGCGGCATGCCGGCCTGGTCGCTGATGGCCGAGATGCTCGGCATGGCCGAGGGCTGCTCGCGCGGCCGCGGCGGCTCGATGCACCTCTTCGACCCGTCGCGGCGCTTCTACGGCGGCAACGCGATCGTCGCGGCCGGCCTGCCGACCGCGGTCGGCGTCGCCCTCGCCGACCGCATGCGCGGGCGGCGCGCGGTCACCGCCTGCTTCTTCGGCGACGGCGCCGTCGCCGAGGGCGCCTGGCACGAGTCGCTCAACCTCGCGGCGCTCTGGCGCCTGCCGGTGCTCTTCCTCTGCGAGAACAACCGCTACGCGATGGGCACCGAGATCACGCGCGCGCTCGCCGAGCCGCGCGTCGCGCGCCTGGCGGCCCGCTACGGCATGCCGGCCGAGGCGGTCGACGGCATGGACGTCGAGGCGGTGGCGGACGCGGCCGGCGCCGCGGCCGCCCGGGTGCGCGACGGCGCCGGCCCGGCCCTGCTCGAGCTGGAGACGTACCGCTTCCGCGCGCACTCGATGTACGACGCGGAGCGCTACCGCTCGAAGGCCGAGGTGGCCCGCTGGCGCCGGCGCGATCCGCTGACCGTCCAGGGCGACCGGCTGCGCGCCGCCGGCGCGCTCGACGACGACGCGGCGGCCGAGGCCGAGCGGCGCGTCGCCGAGGAGATCGCGGCCGCCGTGGCGATCGCGTCGGCCGGCACGCCCGAGCCGGTGGAGGACCTCCTGCGCTTCGTCCACGCGGAGGAGGCGCTGTGAGCGCCGCGGCGCCGGCGACCTACCGCGAGGCGGTGCGCGAGGCGATCCGCGAGGCCCTGCGCCGCGACGACCGCGTCTTCCTGATGGGCGAGGACGTCGGCCGCTACGGCGGCTCGTACGCCGTCTCGGCGGGGCTGCTCGAGGAGTTCGGCGAGGAGCGGGTGCGCGACACCCCGCTCTCCGAGCTGACCTTCGTCGGCGCCGGCATCGGGGCCGCGCTGGCCGGCATGCGGCCGATCGTGGAGGTCATGACGATCAACTTCAGCCTGCTGGCGCTGGACCAGGTGGTCAACACGGCGGCCGCGATGCGCCACATGTCCGGCGGCCGCCTCGGGGTGCCGCTGGTCATCCGCATGGCCACCGGCGGCGGGCGGCAGGTCGCCGCCCAGCACTCCCACAGCCTGGAGGCCTGGTACGCCCACGTCCCCGGCCTGCGGGTGCTGGCCCCCGCCACGATCGAGGACGCCCGGGGCATGCTCTGGCCGGCGCTGGCGGACCCCGACCCGGTGGTCATCGTGGAGCACGCCGGCCTCTACAACCTGCGCGGCGAGCTGCCGCCCGGGCCCGCCCCGGTGGACATCGCGTCCGCCGCCGTGCGCCGGCCCGGCCGCGACGTGACGCTCGTGGCCCACGGCGGCACGGTGGCGGTCGCGGCCGAGGCGGCGGGGCGCCTGGCGGCGGAGGGCGTCGAGGCCGAGGTGCTCGACCTGCGGGTGCTGCGCCCGCTCGACCGGCCCGCGATCCTCGCGTCGGCGCGCCGCACCCGGCGCGTGGTCGTCGTGGACGAGGGCTGGCGCACGTGCGGCCTGTCGGCGGAGGTCGCGGCCCACGTCGCCGAGGAGGCCTTCTACGAGCTGGAGGCGCCCGTCGCGCGCGTCTGCGGCGCCGAGGTGCCGATGCCGTACGCGGGCCACCTCGAGCGGGCGGCCATGCCGCAGGCGGACGACGTGGTGGCGGCCGTGCGGGGGCTGGTCGGCGGTGCCTGAGATCCTCATGCCCGCGCTCGGCGCCGACATGGAGGACGGCGTGCTCGTCGAGTGGCTCGTCGGCCCCGGCGACGCCGTGGCCCGCGGCGACGTGGTCGCGGTGGTCGAGACCGACAAGGGCGCGATCGAGATCGAGGCCTACGAGGCGGGGGTCGTCGAGCGGCTGCTGGAGCCGGTGGGCGCCCGCGTGGCGGTCGGCCGGCCGATCGCCCGCCTGGCCGGCGCCGCCGCGCCGGCGCCCGGGCGGCCGGCGCCGCCCCCCGAGCCCGCGCCCGCCGGCGTGCGCGCCTCGCCGGCCGCGCGGCGCGCCGCGGCGGCGCGCGGCGTGGAGCTCGGCGGGCTGGCGGGCAGCGGGCCCGGCGGCGCGATCACGGTCGCCGACGTGGAGCGCGCGGCCGACGGCGGCCCGCCGGCGCCGGACCGCGCCGAGGCGCTGCGCCGGGCGACCGGCGCGCTCATGGCGCGGGCGAAGCGCGAGATCCCCCACTACTACCTGCTCCACACGATCGACGCGGGCCCGGTGACCGACCTGCTGCGCCGCGCCAACGAGGGGCGCGCGGCGGCCGACCGGCTGGTGCTGACGCCCTTCCTCGTGCGGGCGATCGCGCTCGCGGCCCGCGACGTGCCCGAGGTCAACGGGCACTGGATCGAGAGCCGGTTCGCGCCGGCCGGCGCGGTGCACGTGGGGCTCGCCGTCGCGCTGCGCGGCGGCGGCGTGGTCGCGCCCGCGGTGCGCGACGCGGGGGAGGCCGGCGCGGAGGAGCTGATGGCGCGCGTGCGCGCCGTCGTCGAGCGCGCCCGGTCCGGCGTCATCCGCTCGTCGGACGCGGCCGAGGCGACCATCACGCTCACGGCGCTCGGCGAGCGCAGCGTCGAGGCGGTCCACGGCGTGATCCACCCGCCGCAGGTGGCGCTCGTGGGCGCCGGCAGCGTCGTCGAGCGCCCGTGGGTGGTCGACGGCCGCCTGGAGGCCCGCCCCGTGCTCACGCTCACGCTGGCCGGCGACCACCGGGTCAGCGACGGGCGCCGCGGCGGCCGCTTCCTGCGCCGGATGGAGGCGCTCCTGGCACGGCCGGAGCTGCTGTGACCGAGGCCGACGCCGCCGCCGTGCTCCTCGCCGCGCTCGGCGAGGTCGCGCCCGAGGTGGACGCCGCCGGGCTGGCGCCCGACGTGCCGCTGCTCGACCAGGTCGACCTCGACTCGATGGACTTCCTGGCGTTCGTCGCCGGGGTGGAGGAGCGCGCGGGCGTCGCGGTGCCCGAGCGCGACTACCCGCGGCTCGCCACGCTCGCCGCGGGGGCGTCGTACCTCGCCGCCCGCCGTTCGCCCGGCGCGCGGGACGGGTAGGCGGAGGGCATGGACACGACACGACCCGACCTCGCCGCCCTGACCCGCCTCGAGGACCCGCTCGGCGTGCTGTCCGTGTACGTCGACGCCGACCCCGAGGGGGTGACCGGCGCCCGCCCGGCGTGGGCGATCGAGGTCGACAACCGCCTCGGGGAGCTGCGCGAGGCGATCCGGCGGACCGAGGCGCACGACCGCTGGACGGCCGTCCACGCGGCGCTCGACCGGCTGGAGCCGCGCATCGCCGCGCTCGCCGACCCTGCCGCGCCGGGCCGCGGCAGGGCGCTCTTCGCGCCGCTCTCCGGCGGGCCCGCCGAGGAGCTCGCCGTGCAGGTGCCGCTCGCGACGACGGTCGTGCTCGACCGGCGCGCGCACCTGGGGCCGCTGCTGCGGGCGATGGACGAGGCGCGGCCGACGGGGGTCGTCAACGTCTCCCGCGAGGCCATCCGCGTGGTCGACCTGCGCATGGGCGCGGCGGAGGAGGTCGAGGAGCTCGAGCTCGACATCGACACCAGCACCTGGCGTCGCAAGGCCGGCACGCCGGGCAGCAATCCGGCCGCCACCGCCGCCGGGGGCGCGGGCCCGGGCGGCGGCCCGTCGACCGGGTCCATGTACCAGCAGTCGGGCACCGCGCAGCGCGACCGCTTCGAGCGCAAGCTCGAGGACCACCAGGTGCGCTTCGTGGCCGGCGCCGCCGACGACGTCCTGCGCATCGCCGTCGAGCGCGGCTGGGAGCGCATGGTCGTGATCGGCGACCCGCGGCTGACCGGGCCGCTCGTCGAGGCGGTCCCCGAGACGGCCCCGCTCGAGGCGCTGGCGGTCGAGGGCACCTTCGAGTGGCAGCGCCCGGCCCAGCTCGCCGAGGCCATCGCCCCGGCCCTGACCGAGCACCACCGGCGCCGCGAGCTGGAGCTGGTGGAGCGCGCGCTGGCCGGCGCCGCCGCCGGCGGCCGCGGCGCGACCGGTCCCGAGGCCGTCGGCGCCGCGCTCGTGGAGGGCCGCGTGGAGGTCCTGCTGATCGAGGCCGGCCGCGCCATCGAGGGGGTGCGCGCGCCGGACGGCCGCATCGCGCCGCTCGGCATCGTCCCGGACGGCGTCCGTCCCGAGGAGCTGGAGCCGGAGCCGCGCCTGGACGAGCGCATGGTGGAGATGGCGCTCGACGCGTCCGGGCGGGTGGTCCCCGTCGACGGCCAGGCAGCGGCGCGGCTGGCCGAGCACGGGGGCGTCGCGGCCGTCCTGCGCTGGTAGCGCGGACGGCCGGGCGTAGCCTGGCCCGGTGGGCGGCGTCCTCGGCGAGATCGCGGGATGGTTCGCGCGGGTCGGCGACGAGCTCGGCCGCGTGTCCCCCGGGGCGCTGCTCGCGGCGGTGGCCCTCCAGACGCTGATCGCCGGGCTCAACGCCCTCGCGTGGCGCAACATCCTGCGCGCGGCGTACCCGGCGGGGGGCGTCCGGTACCCGCCGGTCTTCGGCGTCTACGCCGGCGGCGACGCGCTCAACCACGTGCTGCCCGCCCAGGCCGGCACCGTGGCCATGCTCGGGCTGCTGCGGGGCATGGTGCCGGGGTCGACCGTGCCGGGCCTGCTCGGCGCCCAGGTGGTCCAGACCCTCTTCTACGGCGCCGCCGGCGCGGCGGTGTACGCGTTCCTCTTCACGACCTTCCCCGGGGCGAGCGAGGTGCACTTCAGCGCGCTCCTCGACCGGCCGGCGCTCGCGGCGGCGCTCGCGCTCGCCGCCGCCGCCGCGGGCCTCGTCGTCGCGCGGCTGCTGCGCCGCCGCCTGCGCCGGGCGCTCGCCGACGCGCGCGAGGGCGCCGCCATCCTGCGCTCGCCGCGCCGCTACGCGGCGGGCGTGCTGCTGCCCCAGCTCGCCGCGTGGACCACCCGCCTCGCCCTGGTGGCGGTCCTGATGCGCGCCTACGGGGTGCCGGTGAGCCCCCGCACCGTGTTCCTCGTCGTGGCCGTGATGTCGGTCTCGACGCTCGTGGCCGTCACGCCGGGCGGCGTGGGCACGCAGCAGGCGCTGGCGGCCGTGGTGCTCGCCGACGTCGCCCCGACCGCCACGGTGGCGGCGTACTCGCTCGGGCAGCAGGCAATCCTCACCGCCTGGAACGTGGCGCTCGGCGCCGTGGCCCTCGCGGCGACGATCGGCTGGGGCGGCACGCGCGGCCTCATCCGTGAGCAGTGGGCCCTGGCGCGGGGTCGCGGCCCCGCGGACCGCTGACCGCCTCCGGCGCACGGACCCACCGGGGGCCCAGCACGACCATCGACACGACCGCCGCGGCGAGCGCCAGCGCGGAGAAGCCGGCCGCGCCGAGCACCGCGCCCGACCCCAGTCCGCCCGTGGCGCCGGCGAGGCCCATCAGCAGGTCCGAGCGGCCCTGCGCGCCGGTGCGCCGCTCCAGCGGCACGGCGTCGACCAGCAGGGCGCTGCCGGCCACCAGGCAGAGGCTCCACCCCAGGCCGAGCAGGAACAGGGCCGTCATCAGCGCGGCCGTGGCCGACGGGTCGGCGAGCGCCGCGAGCAGCCCGGCCGCGGTGAGGCACGCCGCGCCGGCGCGCAGCGCGGGCATGCGCCCGAGGCGGTCGGTGACCAGGCCGACGAGCGGCGAGAGGAGGTACATCCCCGCGATGTGCACGCTGATCACGAGCCCGACGACCGTCAGCCCGTGGCCGTGCCCCCGCATGTGGAGCGGGGTCATCGTCATCACCGCGATCATCACCAGCTGGGCGGCGACCATCGCCGACACGCCGGTGAGGGCGGCGCCGCCGGCGAGGTCCGACCAGCCGCCGCCCCCGCCCCCGCCCGCATCCGCGGGCGCGGGCGGGGCCGGGACCGGCGCGCGCAGCGCCCGGGCGGTGAGCAGCGGGTCGGGGCGCAGCGCGACCGCGACCACGGCCGCCGCCGACGCGTACGCGAGGGCCGACAGCGCGAAGGGCCCAGCCAGGGCGGGCAGGCCGGCGGCGCCGGCCGCGGCGCCGGTGGGGTCGATCAGGGTCGGCCCGGCGACCGCGCCGAAGGTGGTCGCGAACAGCACCGTGCTGACGGCCCGCGCCCGGGCCGGCGCGGGCGCCAGGTCGGCGCCCGCGAACCGGGCGGCCAGGCTGGCGGCGTTGCCGGCGCCGAACAGCGCCATGCCGGCCACCAGCAGCGCGAAGCTGCCGGCCGCGGCGGCGGCGACCACCACCGCGGCGCCGGCGGCGCCGAGCAGGTAGCCGAGCGCCAGCCCCGGCCGCCGCCCGCGGGCGTCCATCAGGCGCGCGAGCGGGGGCGCGCCGAGCGCGCCCCCGGCCGTCGCCACCGCCACCGGGACGCCGGTGAAGGTGTCGCCGCCGAGCAGGTCCCGCGCGAGCAGGGCGCCCACGGCCACCCCGGCCGCGAGCCCCACGCCCCCCAGCACCTGCGCCGCCACGAGCGCGGTCAGGGTGCGTCGCTGCACGCGCGCGGCGTCGTGCGGGGCGGTGGGGCGGGCGGGCGCGGGCACGCCCGCCATCGTGGGGCGGCCGGCCCCGGGGCGCAAGGCGGCGCCTCGGACGCCTGCGCCCGCCGCCCCCCGCTCGTATCGTCGGCGGGACGCCCACCGAAGGAGGTCCGATGCCGGACACCGCCGCCCCCGCCGTCCCCCTCGACGTCGCCGGCGCCCTCGCGGTCGCCGATGTGCCGACCTGCTCCGCCGGCGACCGGGCCGGCGACGTGCGGCGCGCGATGGCGGGGCGGCGCTTCGAGAGCGTCGACGCCCTCGCCGTGCTCGACGGCGCCCGGCTGGCCGGGCTCGTGCGCATGGTCGACCTCGTCGCCGCCCCCGACGACGAGCCGGTGCGGGAGCGGATGGACGCCGACCCGCCCCGCATCGCGCCCGGCGCGGACCAGGAGGTCGCGGCGTGGCGGGCGGTGCGCCGGCACGAGGGCACGATGGCCGTGGTGGACGACGACGACCGGTTCGTGGGCCTCATCCCGCCCTACCGCCTGCTCGGCGTGCTCCTGCGCGAGCACGACGAGGACCTCGCGCGCCTCGGCGGGTACGCGGCGGGCAGTCGGTCGGCGCGCGAGGCGAGCGAGGAGCGCGTGCCGCGGCGCGTGTGGCACCGCCTGCCCTGGCTGCTGCTGGGCCTGGCCGGCGCGCTGCTCGCCGCGGTCATCGTGGGCCGGTTCGAGGACGAGCTCGAGCGCAACGTGCTGCTGACCCTGTTCATCCCGGGGATCGTCTACATGGCCGACGCCGTCGGCACGCAGACCGAGGCGCTCGTCATCCGCGGCCTGTCGGTCGGCGTGGGCATCCGCCGCATCGCGCGGCGGGAGCTCCTGACGGGCGTGATCGTGGGCGCGGTGATCGCCGCCGCGTTCGTGGCGATCGGCCTGCCCGCCTGGGGCGACGCGGAGGTGATCGCCGCGGTGGCGCTCGCGCTGCTGGCCGCGTGCACGACCGCGACGGTCGTGGCCATGGCCCTCCCGAGCCTGTTCAGCGCCGTGGGGGTGGACCCCGCCTTCGGCAGCGGCCCCCTCGCGACCGTGATCCAGGACCTGCTCTCGATCCTGATCTACTTCTCGATCGCCACCGTGATCGTCGGCTGAGCGAGCCGCAGGCGGCAGCCGGCGCCGCGCGGCGGCATCGCGATCAGGTCCTCCAGGACGACCCCGGCGGCGGCCGTGCCGAGGATGCCGCGGGCGAGGCCACGGTGGAGGGCGCAGATCAGCCGGCCGCCCGGCGCCTCGACCCCGTCGATGAAGGGGCACCGGTCGAGGATGATCTCGCGGGACGGCCCCCCGGCGCCCGGCCGGGGCGCGAACCCCAGGCGCTCGAGCGCGGTCCACAGCTCGGCGACGCCGCCGCCGGGGCGCGGCACCGCGCGGCCCTGCTCCACGCCGAAGCGCTCCACCTCCTCGGACGTCAGCGCGAGCCGGCCGACGAGCGCCATCAGCAGCCGCACCAGCTCGCGATGGCCGTCGGCCTCGCGTCCGTCGGGGTCGGGCACGAGCCGGTAGCGGCGCGCCGGCCGGCCGCGCCCGCGGGCCGGGTCGGTCCGCCCCTCGACGAGCCCGACGGCCTCGAGGGCCGCCAGGTGGCCGCGCACGCCGCTGTGGTGCCGACCGGCGGCGACGGCGATCTCGCCGGCGGTCAGCGGCCCGCGCGCGACGGCGAGCAGCTCGGCGATGCGCCGCGCCGCCGGGCGTGCCAGCGCCGCGGCGCGGAGGTGCCGGGAGGGGGCGAGGGCGTCCACCGCGCCGGCGGCCCCGCCGGTCGCCGCCCCGTCGCCCACCGTGCGCCCCCTTCCGTCGCGTGCGGGCGCCCGGTGGAGCCCGCGGGACGCCCCGATGGGGACATCGGGGCCATTTCTTCGAGGTCCCCCCCGACGATAGAACGCGGCCATGGCCGGGACGAGGCTCATGGCGACGATCGCGGGGATCGCCCCGGGCGGGCTGCGGCCAACCCGCACCTCGCCTGCGCCCGCCGCCGCGCCGCCGCCGCGCCGCCCCCGACGCCGGCGAGGGCCCCGTGCGTGGAGCATGGACCGGCAGGGGCACCGCACCCACGGAGGTCGATGGTGACGCCGGGCATCCCGCGCTTCTTCCGCCGCGTTGCGAGCCGGCCGGACGGCGGGTGGAGCAGCCTCGATCGCCGCCGCGGCCGCGGCTGGGAGTCGGCGTACCGCGACCGCTGGCAGCACGACCGCATCGTGCGGTCGACGCACGGCGTCAACTGCACCGGCTCCTGCTCGTGGAAGGTCCACGTCAAGCAGGGCATCGTCACCTGGGAGACCCAGCAGACCGACTACCCCGGCAACGGCGCGGACGTTCCCGACTACGAGCCGCGCGGCTGCCCCAGGGGCGCGTCGTTCTCGTGGTACGTCTACTCGCCGCTGCGCATCCGCCATCCGTACGTGCGGGGCGCGCTGATGGAGCGCTACCGCGCGGCCCTGGCACGGACCGGCGATCCCGTCGAGGCCTGGGCGGCGGTGGTCGGCGACCCGGAGGCGCGCGCCGCCTACACCTCGCGCCGCGGCAAGGGCGGCTTCGTGCGCGCCTCCTGGGACGAGGTGGCGGACATGGTCGCGGCCGCCCACGTCCACACCATCCGCCGCTGGGGCCCGGACCGGGTCGTGGGCTTCTCGCCGATCCCGGCCATGTCGATGGCGTCCTACGCGGCGGGGGCCCGCTTCGTCTCGCTCATGGGCGGCGTGCTCACCAGCTTCTACGACTGGTACGCCGACCTGCCGCCCGCCTCGCCGCAGGTCTGGGGCGACCAGACCGACGTGCCCGAGTCGGCCGACTGGTGGAACGCCACCTACCTGATGATGTGGGGCTCGAACATCCCCATGACGCGGACCCCCGACGCGCACTTCATGACCGAGGCGCGCTACCGGGGCCAGAAGACGGTCGTGGTGTCGCCCGACTACTCGGACCACACGAAGTTCGCGGACCACTGGCTCGCGGCGCAGCCGGGGACCGACGGCGCGCTCGCCCTGGCGATGGCCCACGTCATCCTGCGCGAGTTCCACGTCGAGCGCGAGACGCCGTACTTCGCCGACTACGTCCGCCGCTTCACCGACCTGCCCTTCCTGGTGCGGCTGCGCGAGCGGGGCGACGCGCACGTGGCGGGCGCCTTCCTGACGGCCGCCGACCTGGGCGAGGCGGGCGAGCACGCCGAGGCCAAGACGGTCGTGTGGGACGCGGCGGCCGGCGCCCCGGCCGTGCCGAACGGCTCGATCGGCTTCCGCTGGGGCGACGAGGGCGCGGGGCGCTGGAACCTCGACCTGGAGGACGTTCGGCCGGCGCTCTCCATGCTGGGCAGCGGCGAGTCGGTGGCGCTGGACCTGCCCCGCTTCGACGTCGGCGAGACCGAGGGCGGCGGCGTCATGCGCCGCGGGGTGCCGGTGCGGCGCGTCGGCGGCCACCTGGTCACGACGGTCTTCGACCTGCTGGCGGCCCAGCTCGGCGTGGCGCGCGATGGCCTGCCGGGCGACTGGCCGGCCGGACCCGACGACCCCGAGCCCTGCACGCCGGCCTGGCAGGAGTCGATCACCGGCGTCGACGCCGGGCTGGTCACCCGCATCGCGCGCGAGTTCGCCCGCAACGCCGAGCGCACCGGCGGCCGTTCGATGATCGTGATGGGCGCCGGCACCAACCACTGGCTGCACTCCGACCTGATCTACCGGGCGATGCTCGGCATGGTCATGCTGTGCGGCTGCCAGGGCGTCAACGGCGGCGGCTGGGCCCACTACGTGGGCCAGGAGAAGGTGCGGCCGATCACCGGCTTCTCGCAGGTCGCCTTCGCGCTCGACTGGAGCCGCCCGCCGCGCCACCAGGCCGCGACCCCGTTCTGGTACCTCGCCACCGAGCAGTACCGTTACGAGGCCTTCGCGGCCGACGAGCTCGCCTCGCCGCTCGGCGACGGCGCGCTGGCCGGCGCCCACGTCGCCGACCTCTACGCGAAGGCCGCCCGCATGGGATGGCTGCCCGCCTACCCGAGCTTCGACCGCAACCCGCTCGACGTCGCGGCCGAGGCGCAGGCCGAGGGCGTCGCGCCGGCCGACTACGCCGTGCGCGAGCTCGCCGCCGGCCGGCTGCGCTTCGCCGCCGAGGACCCCGGCGCGCCCGAGAGCTTCCCCCGCGTGCTGACGCTGTGGCGCTCGAACCTGTTCGGCTCCTCCAGCAAGGGGCACGAGCACTTCCTGAAGCACCTGCTCGGGGTGACCACCTCGGCGGTGCGCGGCGGGGAGTCCCCGCCCGCGCTGCGACCGCGCGAGGTCGTGTGGCGCGAGGAGGCGGCCGAGGCCAAGCTGGACCTGCTCGTCACGCTCGACTTCCGCATGAACGGCTCGTGCCTGCACTCGGACGTCGTGCTGCCGGCGGCCACCTGGTACGAGAAGCACGACATCTCGAGCACGGACCTGCACCCGTTCGTGCACGCGTTCTCGCCGGCCATCGGGCCGCCCTGGGAGACCCGCACCGACTGGGACATCTTCGTGCGCCTGGCGGAGTCGTTCTCGCGGCTGGCCGAACGCCACCTGGGGGTGCGCACCGACCTCGTCGCGGCGCCGCTGCTCCACGACAGCCCCGACGAGCTCGCCCAGATCGGCGCGCCGGTGCGCGACTGGAAGCACGGTGAGTGCGAGCCGGTGCCCGGTCGCACCATGCCGCGGCTGATCGCCGTCGAGCGCGACTACCCCGCGCTGCATGCCCGCATGACCGCGCTCGGGCCGCTGGTCGAGACCGCCGGTACCGCCTGGAAGGGGGTCGGCTGGACCCCCGACCGGGAGGTCGCCGAGCTCGCGCTGCGCCACGGGCGCGCGCGGGGGGGACCGGCCGGCGGGCGCCCGCGGATGGAGCGCGCGGAGCAGGTCTGCGAGACGATCCTCGCCCTCTCGGGCACCACCAACGGGCGCCTCGCCCTCGAGGGCTTCCACGCGCTCGAGCGGCGCACCGGCACCCCCCTCGCGGACCTCGCCGCCGAGCACGCCGAGACGCGCATCACCTACGAGGACACCCAGGTGCAGCCGCGCAAGGTGATCGCCTCCGCGGAGTGGTCCGGCATGGAGAGCCGCGAGCGCCGCTACTCGCCGTTCACGATCAACATCGAGCGCTCGGTGCCGTTCCGCACCCTCACCGGGCGGCAGCACTTCTACCTCGACCACCCGTGGATGCTCGAGTACGGCGAGGGCCTGCCGGCGTACCGGCCGCCGCTCAACCTGGCCCGCCACCTCGGCTACCAGGGCATCGACGACGGCGTGGCCGAGGTGACGCTGCGCTACCTGACGCCGCACTCCAAGTGGTCGATCCACTCGACCTACCAGGACAACCTGCACATGCTGACGCTCTTCCGCGGCGGCCCGGTCATCTGGCTGAGCCCGCTCGACGCCGGGAGGATCGGCGTGCGCGACAACGACTGGATCGAGGCCTACAACCGCAACGGCGTGGTGGCCTGCCGGGCGGTGGTCTCGCACCGCATCCCCGAGGGGACCTCGGTCATGTACCACGCGCAGGACCGGCACATCAACGTGCCGCTCTCCGAGGTGTCCGGCACGCGCGGCGGCACCCACAACTCGCTCACCAGGATCCAGATCAAGCCGACCCACATGATCGGCGGCTACGCGCAGCTCTCGTGGGGCTTCAACTACTACGGGCCCACCGGGTCGCAGCGCGACGAGCTCACGGTCATCCGCCGGCGCCAGTCGGAGGTCCAGTACTGATGCGCGTCCGGGCCCAGGTCGGGATGGTCATGAACCTCGACAAGTGCATCGGCTGCCACACCTGCAGCGTCACGTGCAAGAACGTGTGGACCAACCGCGACGGCGCCGAGTACATGTGGTTCAACGACGTCGAGACCAAGCCCGGCGTCGGCTACCCCCGGCGCTGGGAGGACCAGGACGCCTGGAAGGGGGGCTGGGAGCGCGACCCGGACGGGCGCCTGCGGCTGCGCAGCGGCTCGCGCTCGCGGCGGCTGTTCAACATCTTCTTCAACCCCGACCTGCCGTCGCTCGACGACTACTACGAGCCGTTCACCTTCGACTACGACGCCCTGACCGGCGCGGGCCCGTCCGAGCACCAGCCCGTCGCCCGCCCGGTCTCGGCCGTGACGGGCGAGCCGATGGCGATCAGCTGGGGGCCCAACTGGGAGGACGACCTCGCCGGCGCCCCGGAGCACGCGCCCGCCGACCCCGACCTGCGCGACGTCGAGGACGCCGTGCGGATGGAGTACGAGCGCGTCTTCATGATGTACCTGCCGCGCATCTGCGAGCACTGCCTCAACCCGAGCTGCGTCGCCTCGTGCCCGTCGGGCGCGATGTACAAGCGCGACGAGGACGGCATCGTGCTGGTCGACCAGGAGGCCTGCCGGGGCTGGCGCATGTGCGTCTCGAACTGCCCCTACAAGAAGGTCTACTTCAACTGGCGCACCGGCACGGCCGAGAAGTGCACGCTCTGCTACCCGCGCGTCGAGGCGGGCATGCCCACCGTCTGCGCCGAGACCTGCGTGGGGCGCATCCGCTACATCGGCGTGGTCCTCTACGACGCCGACCGGGTGGAGGCGGCGGCCTCGGTCGAGCACCCGGCGGGCCTCCTCGACGCCCAACTGGCGGTCTTCCTCGACCCGCAGGACCCCGAGGTCGTCCGCGCGGCCGAGGCCGAGGGCATCCCGGCCGACTGGATCGACGCCGCGCGGCGCTCGCCGGTGTACGCGCTGGCGGTGCGCCACCGGGTGGCGCTGCCGCTGCACCCCGAGTACCGCACCCTGCCGATGGTCTGGTACGTGCCGCCGCTGTCGCCGGTCATGGGGATGATCGAGGGCGAGGGCAGCACGGCCGACCCGGACGACGTCTTCCCGGCCATCGACCGCCTGCGCATCCCCGTGCGGTACCTGTCGAACCTGCTCGCCGCGGGCGACGACCGGGTGATCCGCCGCGTGCTCAGGCAGCTGGCCGCCATGCGGCGCTACATGCGCGAGCTGTCGCTGGGCGGCGAGGGGGACGCGTCGCTCGCGGCCTCGGTCGGAATGTCGGTCGGCGACATGGAGGACATGTACCGGCTGCTCGCCCTGGCGAAGTACGAGGAGCGCTTCGTCATCCCGAGCGCCCACGCCGAGCTGGCCGGGGCACTGACGGCCCAGCAGGGCGCGTGCGGGCTGGAGTTCGCCGGCGGGCCCGGCGGCTGCGGGCCCGCCGCGCGCGCCGGGGATGGGGCCGCGGCGTTCCACCCGGCCGCGGAGGGCGCGTCGTGAACCCGCTCGCGCTCATCTCCGCGGCGCTGCGGTACCCCGGCGACGAGCTGGCGGCGGCCCGCGACGACCTCGCCCGCGCGGCGCGCGCGCTGCCGGCCTCGCCGGCGCGCGATGCGCTCACGGCCTTCCTCGACTGGTGGGCCGCCGAGCCGGCCGACGCGCTGCGGCGCCGCTACGTCGAGACGTTCGACCTCTCGCGCCGCACCGGCCTCGACCTTACCTACTACACGCACGGCGACCGGCGTCAGCGCGGCCTGGCCCTGCTCGCCCTGCGGCGCCGCTACGACGCCGCGGGGCTGGAGCTGCAGGGGCCCGAGCTGCCGGACCACCTGCCGGTCGTCCTCGAGTTCGCGGCGCTCGAGCCGGGGGCGGGCGGCGAGCTGCTGGCCGACGTCCGGCCGCTGGTGGAGCTCATCCGGCTGGCGCTCGAGCGCGCCGAGAGCCCCTGGGCCGGGCTGCTGGGCGCGCTCTGCCTGCTGCTGCCCCCGCCGACGGAGACCGACCTCGCCGAGCTGCGGCGGCTGGCGCGCGAGGGGCCGCCCGGCGAGGCGGTCGGCCTGGAGCCGTTCGCGCCGCCAGAGGTCATGCCCGAGCCGCTGCGTCCGTGCGGCGGCGCGGTCCCCGGAGGGGCGCGATGAGCCGGATCGACCTGCTGCTGTGGATCGTCCTGCCGTACGCGGCGCTCACGGTCTTCGTCGTCGGCCACGTCTGGCGCTACCGCCACGACCAGTTCGGCTGGACGACGCGCTCGACCCAGCTGCTCGAGCGGCGCCGGCTGCGCCCGGCGATCCTCCTCTTCCACGTGGGCCTGCTCGCGGTGATCGGCGGGCACGTCCTCGGCATCCTCGTGCCGGCGTCGTGGACCGCGTCCGCCGGCGTCGACGAGGACCTCTACCACGGCGTCTCGGTGACGGCGGGCACGCTGTCGGGGCTGATGCTGCTGGCCGGCTTCGTGCTGCTCGTGGCCCGCCGCGAGGGCGACGCGCGCGTGCGCTCCACGACGACCCGGACCGACCGCCTGACCTCTCTGGTGCTCGGCGTGGTCGTCGTCAGCGGCATGTACGCCACGGTGGGGGAGAACCTGCTCGGCGGCGGCTACGAGTACCGCGAGACGGTCGCGCCCTGGTTCCGGGGGCTGGCCACGCTCGACCCCGACGCCGACCTGATCGCCGGGGCCCCGCTCGCCTACCGGGTGCACGCGGCGGGCGCCTTCCTGCTCTACGCCCTGTGGCCCTTCAGCCGCCTGGTGCACGCCTGGAGCGTCCCGCTGGGCTACCTGGGCCGCAGCCACATCCTGTACCGCTCGCGCCGGCCGGCGGCCGCGGAGGACCTCCGCTCCCGGCGACGCGTGGCCGCCTGAGGGAGGGGTCGTGTCGACGTTCGAGCCGGCGGGCGACCGGAGGGCGCTGGTCCTCTCGACGCTCGCCTTCACGGTGTCGTTCTACGCGTGGAGCATGCTCGGCCCGCTGGGGCCGGACCTCCAGGACGCGCTCGGCCTCTCGGAGGTGCAGCTGGCCGTCGTCGTCGCCGTGCCGGTGCTGATGGGCTCGCTCATGCGCATCCCGCTGGGCATGCTGACCGACGTCGCCGGCGGCCGGGCGGTCTTCACCGCGCTGATGGCGTTCACGCTCCTGCCGCTCGCCGCCCTGGCGCGCTGGCACGACTCCTTCGTGAGCGTCGTCGCGTTCGGCTTCTTCCTGGGCTTCGCGGGCGCCTCCTTCGCCGTGGGCGTCCCCTTCATCAGCCGCTGGTACCCGCGGGCGCGCCAGGGCGCCGCGCTCGGCGTCTACGGGATGGGCATGGGCGGCACCGTCCTGGCCGGGCTGACGGCGCCGCGCATCGCGGACCGGTGGGGGCTCACCGCGCCGTTCCTCGTGGCCATCGCGCTCGTGGCGATGATGGCGGTGCTGTTCTGGCTGCTCGCCCGCGACGCGCCCGTGGAGCGCCCCCCGATGGCCGGCGGGGTGCTCGGCCCGCTCAGGATCTTCCGCGACCGCCCCGCCGCGTGGGCGCCGACCTTCTACTACTTCCTCGTCTTCGGCGGCTTCGTGGCGATGTTCGCCTACCTGCCGAAGCTGCTCACCGGCGTCTACGACCTCGACAAGCCCGACGCCGCGGCGCGCGCCGCCGGCTTCGCGCTCGTCGCCGTGATCGCCCGCCCCGTCGGCGGGTGGCTGTCGGACCGGGTGGGGGCCGACGCCATCCTGCGGGTCTCGTTCATCGCCACCGCCGTGCTGGCCGCGCTGCTGGCGCCGCTGCACGAGCGGATGGTGCCGCTCACGATCCTCGCGCTCGCCCTCGCGGGCGCCTTCGGCCTGGGCACCGGCGCCGTCTTCAAGCTGGTCGCGCACGACTTCCCCGACGCGGTCGGGGTGGTGACGGGCGTGGTCGGCGCGGCCGGCGGCCTGGGCGGGTTCTTCCCGCCGCTCGTCATGGCGTTCGTCAAGTCGGCGACCGGCGACTACGTCGTCGGCTTCGTGCTGCTGGCCGCCACGGCCGTGGCCGCGCTGGTCGTGCTGCGGCTCATGGCGCGCGGCGGAGGGGTGCGCGCCCGCGCCCACGGCGCCGCGGCGGCCTGAGCCCGCCGCCCTCGCCCGGAGACGACGAGGGCCCGCCGTGCGGCGGGCCCTCGTGGAGTGGGCCGTGTAGGGATCGAACCTACGACCTTGGGATTAAGAGTCCCCTGCTCTGCCAGCTGAGCTAACGGCCCGGAAGGACACTAGCAAGGCCGGGTGCCCGTCGCGGCTGGACGCGGGTCTAGGGTCGCGCCCCGCCGCCGGCCGCCAATCCGTCCAGCGCGTCGCGGACGGACTCCGCGAGCGAGTGGTCCGGCGCCAGCCGCAGGAAGGTCTGGAACGAGAGCCGCGCGAGCTGCGTGCGCCCGGCGCTCTGCGCCATCTGGCCGAGCTGGAGGAACGCCTCGGCGTTGCGCGGGTTGCGGCGGGTGAAGTCCTGGAGCGTCGCGATCGCCTCGTCCTCGCGGCCGGCCTCGGTCTGCACGGTCACGAGCGTCTGCACCACGCGGATGTCCTTCGGGGCCAGCTGCACGGCCCGCTCGGCCGCGTCGACGGCCTCGTCGTACCGCTCGGCGCCGAGGTACGCCGAGGCGAGGCCGGCCCACTCGTCGGCCTCGCGGGGGCTGGCCTCGACCCGCTCCTTGGCGTCGGCGACGGCGACGTCCTCCGGGGTCTCGCCCCCGCCGAACAGGATCAGGCCCAGGACCACGAAGATGACCCCGGCGAACGCGATCGAGGTGATGATCGCGACGATCTGGACGGTGCGCTTCGTGCGCTTCTGGTCGAGGAGCACTGGGCGCTGACGCTAGCAGAGCCGGGCGCGCGCCTCGGCGGCGCGAGCGCGGATCGCGGCGCCGTCGAGGCCGGTCGCGCGGCCGTCGCGCACCGCCGGCTCGCCGTCGATCGCCACCAGCCGCACGGCGGCCCGGGCGTCGAGGACGGCCGCCACCGGGTCGCCCTCGCCGGCGGGGCCGACGGCGAGCAGGTCGGCCCGCTTGCCGGGCTCGAGGCTGCCGACGGACGCGTCGGCGCCGACGGCGCGCGCGGCGTCGAGGGTGATCATCCGCAGCAGGTCCGCGTCGTCCGGCTCGGCGGGGGTGCCGGCGTGGGCCGCCCGGCAGGCGCGGGCCTCCGCGCGCGGGTCGTAGTCCCCGCCGCTCGCCGGGCTGTCCGTGCCGAGGGCCACGACCGCACCGGCGGCGCGCAGCGCGCGCAGCGGCGCGACGCGGCAGCGCAGGTGGGCGTTCGAGCGGGGGCAGTGGGCCACGGCGACCCCGGCGGCCGCCAGCAGCCCGGGGTCGCCGGGGCCGAGCTCCACGCAGTGCGCCGCCACGAGCCCCGGCCGCAGCGCCCCGGCGCCGGCGAGGCGCGCCACGGCGCCGTCGCCGTCGTCGCCCGGCCAGCGGCCGGGGGTGAGGCCGGCCGCGGCGAACAGCCCGGCCAGGGGCCCGCCCCGGCCGGCGATGGCCGGCGCCTCGTGGGCCGACTCGGCCAGGTGGGTCGCCCAACCGCGCCCGGCGAGGCCGGGCTCGGCGGCCAGGGCGGCCCACAGCTCCGGGCCCACCGTGTACGGCGCGTGCGGCGAGACGCCCACCGCCCCGCGCGGGCCGGCGGCCTCGTCGAGCGCCGCGACCCGCTCGGCCGCCGCCGCGGCGGCGCGCCGGGCCGCGGCGCCGGCCTCGCGCCCGAACACCTCCAGGTGCACGATCGCGCGCATGCCGGCCGCGGCCGCCGCCGCCGCCCCCGCGCCCGTGGGCCCGGAGTCGCAGACCGTGGTGCACCCCGCCTCGAGCGCGCGCAGCGCGCCCAGGCGCGCCGCGGCGGCGTGGCCGTCGTCGCCCATCCGCCCGCGCAGCGGCAGGAAGCGCCCCAGCCAGGCGGCGAAGTCGGCCGGCGGCAGGAGCCCCTCGAAGAGGCTCCACTCCAGGTGGCAGTGCGCGTCGACGAGCCCCGGCGCGAGGATCGCGTCGCCGAGGTCCTCGACCGGCAGGTCCGGGTGCGCCGCGCGCACCGCGTCCGCGGGGCCGACGGCGTCGATCAGGCCGTCGCGCACCGCCACGGCGCCGTCGCGCAGCGGCCCGCCGGCGACGGGCAGGACCCAGGCGGCCCGCCAGACGCGGCCGCGCCCCGGGTCAGCCGACCTTCTCGTCCTCCCGCTCGGGCGGCCCGCTGATGGCCTCGCCGTCGGCGGTGTCGTCGGACCTGCCCGTGATCCCGTCCTTGAACTCGCGGGCCCCGGAGCCGAGGTTGCGGCCGATCTCCGGCAGGCGCTTGGCGCCGAAGACGAGCAGGATGATCGCCAGGACGATCAGCAGCTGGATGGGCGAGAAGTCCACGGCGGCCCTCCTTGGGGGCGTCGAGGCGGGAGCCGTTCACCCGCCAGGGTAGCATGGGCCCGGTGGCGCCCCTGGCCCCGCACCCGACGTCGCCCGCCGCCCGCATCGAGCCGATCGCGGTCGCCTGGGGCGGCCTGGTCGCCTCGATCGGGCTCATGGCCGGCGCGGGACGCGACTGGCCGCTGCGGCTGGCCGCCGCGGCGCTCGCCTTCGGCCTCGGGGGGTTCCTGGCCGGCATGCGCGCGCCGGGGCGCCGCGCGGCCCACGCGGCCGGCGCCTGGGCGGCGGCCTACCTGCTGGACGCGGTGTTCGTCGCCCTCGCGCGCGTCATCGACGCGCTCGGCGGCCCGGACGCGCCGGCGCTCGTGCCGGGATCGGCGGGCGACTGGGCGGTCGCGGCGCTGTGGGCGCTGGCGCTCGCGCTGGCGGGCGGGCTCGCCGCCCGCAGCCTGCTGCGCCCGCCGGGTCAGCCCGGCTCGCCGCCCCGGCCGAAGTTGCGGTGATAGGCGCTGGCCGTCGGCCCGCGCTGCCCCTGGTACTTGCCCCGGTAGGGCGCGTCGACCGGGGTGGTCATCTGCAGGAAGGAGATCTGCCCGATCGGCATGCCGGGGTGGATGGAGATCGGCAGGCGCGCGACGTTCGACAGCTCGAGGGTGATGGTGCCGTCGAAGCCCGGGTCGATGTAGCCGGCGGTGGAGTGGATCAGCAGCCCCAGCCGGCCGAGGCTCGACTTGCCCTCCAGGCGGGCGACGAGGTCGTCGGGCAGCGCCACGCGCTCCTCGGTGGAGCCCAGCACGAACTCGCCGGGGTGCAGGATGAACGGCTCGCCGGGCGGGATCTCCACGACCTCGGTGAGGTCGTCGGTGGGCTCGCGCACGTCGATGTACGGCCGCCGGTTGTTGTGGAACACGCGGAACGTGCCCGCGATGCGCACGTCGACCGAGGACGGCTGGAGCAGCGACTCGTCCCACGGCTCGATCACGAGCCGGCCGCTCGCGAGCTCCTCGCGGATGGTGCGATCGGAGAGGACCATCGGCCCCCAGCGTACCGGTCGGGCGGCGGCCGGGCGCCCCGCCGGTCCGCTACGGTAGGGCGGTGATCGGCGAGCGCGGGTTCCGGGTGGAGGACGTCCCCGGCGGGCCGACCCCGGACGAGGTCGCGGCGGCCCGCGCGGCGGGCCACGTCCCGGACGTCCTGCTGGGCGGCGAGCTGATCGGCGACGGGCCGCTCGACGGCCTCCGCCTGGTCGACGTGGCGCCCGCCGAGCTCGCGCAGCTCTGCGACCGCCGCCGCCTGCCGCGCTGGGTGGTCGACAAGAACCCGCTCTCGGGCGGGTTCGTCGGCACGAAGGCGCTCATGCGCTCCTCCGAGCTGGTGACGGTGTGCGAGGAGGCGGCCTGCCCCAACATCGGCCGCTGCTGGTCGCGCGGCACCGCCACCTTCATGATCGCCGGCGCCAACTGCACCCGCGGATGCCGCTTCTGCAACGTGGCGACCGCCCGCCCGGCGGGCCCGCCCGACCCGGGCGAGCCGGCGCGGGTGGCCGAGGCGGCCGCGGCGATGGGGCTGCGCTTCGTGGTCGTCACCGCCGTCGCGCGCGACGACCAGCCCGACGGCGGCGCGGCGCACTTCGCCGCGACCATCGCGGCGCTCCGCGAGCGGGTGCCCGAGGCGAAGGTCGAGGTGCTGATCCCCGACCTGCGCGGCGACTGGGACGCGCTCGAGACCATCATCGAGGCCGCGCCCGACGTGCTGAACCACAACACCGAGACGGTGCCCCGGCTCTACTCGCGCGTGCGCCCGGGGGCGCGCTACGAGCGCACCCTCGAGCTGCTGGCCCGCTCGGCGGCCGCCGGCCTGGTCACCAAGAGCGGCATCATGGTGGGCCTCGGCGAGCGCCTCGGCGAGATCGCCCGGGTGCTCGGCGACCTCGCCTCCGTGGGGTGCGGCCCGGTCACGATCGGCCAGTACCTGCGCCCCTCCGCCGCGCACCTGCCGGTGGAGCGCTTCTACGCGCCGTCCGAGTACCCGGCCCTCGCCGAGCTGGGCCGCGACCTGGGCCTGGCGCACGTCGAGGCGGGCCCCCTCGTCCGCTCCTCGTTCGAGGCGGACCGCGTGGCCGAGGCCGCGCTCAGCCCCGCCTGACGCACGGCTCGCCGCGTCCTCAAGTCGGTCCACCGCGGGCCGATACCGGGGGCACTGCAACCCGAGCGGGGGCGGCCACGGACGGACCGTTTCCGCGCGTCGGTGGGAGAGGGGCGAGAGAGGCCATGAAGGGCTATCGCACGAAGCGCATCGACCTTCCCGGTGGGAAGAGCATCGAGATCGTCTACTTCGCGGAGGAGGGCGCCGAGGCGGCCGCCCGGGACGCCGTCACGACGGCCGGCCCCGCGGCCGGGGACGACCCGCTCGACGCCCACGAGCACGACCACTTGCCCGCGATCGAGGCCGGCGACCCCCTGCGGGACGCGGGCGCGCCGGTCGACCTGCACGTCTGCCCGTCCTGCGACAGCGACCTGGTCTACCCGGTCAGCTGGGAGGAGCGGGACGGCGACGCCTGGCACATCGAGCGGCGCTGCCCCAACTGCGAGTGGCGGCACGCCGGCGAGTACGGCCAGGACGAGGTCGAGGTGTTCGACGACGTGCTGAACGACGGCACGGAGGACCTCCTGATCACGCTGCGCACCTTCGCGCGCTCGAACATGGAGGCCGACGTCGAGCGCCTGATCGACGCGATCAACGCGGACCGCATCATCCCCATGGACTTCTAGAGCGCCGCCCCCGCCGCGGCCGCCAGCGCGAGGGCCGCGAGCAGCAGCGCATCGATCCGCCGGGCCCGCCGCAGCAGCCGCGGGCCGGCGATCATGCGCGCCATGACCTCGCCGCCGAGCCCGTCGCGGCGCGCGGACATGAGCGCCACCGGGGCCGCCCGGCCGGCGCCGAAGGCCATCCCCACCACGAGGCCGGCGAGCGGCGAGCCGAGCAGCAGGCAGACGGCGGCGAGCGCCCACACCGCCCAGGTCATCACGAAGGTGGTGAACCCCAGGCCCAGCAGCCCGCCGTAGAGGGCGGCCGCGACCGCGAGCGGCATCGTGCGCCGCCAGTGCTCGGGCACCTGGCGGCGGATGCGCGGCACAACGCCCACGCCCGCCGCCTCGACGACGGCCGCCAGGGCGGCGACGCCCGCGGCCGCGGCGAGGGCCGCGTCCTCGCCGCGCAGGGCCGCGCCGGCCAGCGCCAGGCCGCCGAAGGTGACGGCCCCGCCCGTCAGCGCGCCGGCCGCGAAGGCCAGCCGGGCGAGCGCCGCCCGGGCGCGGCGCGGCTCGTCGGCCAGGCTGTCGACCATCGACAGGCCGCACGGCGACCACGTCCCGGTGAGGCCCGCGGCGACCGCCGTGAGCGCCGCGACGGCGAGCAGCACCGCGCTCAGCGGGGCGGCTCCCCCTCGTAGGGCAGGCCCTCGGCGGCCCAGGCGATGATGCCGCCCTCCACGTTCGCCACCTCGCCGTGGCCGCCCGCCGCGGTGAGGTAGTCGGCCACCTGGGCGCTGCGCGCGCCGCTGCGGCACAGCACGGCGAGCGGCCGGTCGGTGGGGAGCTCGTCGACGCGCGCGAGCAGCTCGCTCATCGGCAGCAGCGGGATCCCCTCGACCCGGGTCGCCTCGTGCTCGGGCGCCTCGCGGCAGTCGACGATCGCGAGCTCGCCCGCGCTCCAGCGGCGATGCGCCTCCCGCACGGTCAGGTCCGGCATCAGAAGGTGCGGACGGCCCGGTAGAGGGTGTCGCGCTGCACGGCGCGCCGCCCGGTGGCCTCGATCGCCCGCACCATCCGCTCGGTGTCCAGGCGGAAGGCCGTCCCCGCGGCGCGCACGACGTTCTCCTCGATCATGATCGAGCCCATGTCGTCGCAGCCGAACTCGAGGGCGAGCTGGCCCACGCGCAGGCCCTGGGTGACCCAGGACGACTGGAAGTGGGGGAAGTTGTCGAGGTAGAGGCGGCTGACGGCCAGCGTCATCAGGTAGTCGGCCGCCGTCGTGTGGGCGTGGTCGTCGCCCCGCGCGCTGCCGCCGCCCGACTGGTAGCTCCAGCACACGAACGCGCGGAAGCCGCCGCCCTCGTCCTGCACCTCGCGCAGGCGGCGCAGGTGCTCCACCCGGTCCTCGAGGGTGTCGACCGTGCCGTACATCATCGTGGCGGTCGTCGACATGCCGGCCCGGTGCGCGGCGCGCATCACGCCGAGCCACTCGTCGGTGGTCGTCTTGCGCGGGGCGATCACCTGGCGCACCCGGTCGACGAGGATCTCGGCGCCGCCGCCGGGCAGCGAGTCGTGGCCCGCGGCCCGTAGGCGCGCCATCGTCTCGTCGAGGGTCAGCTTCGAGACCGTCGCGATGTGGAGGATCTCCGACGGCGACAGGGCGTGCAGGTGGATCGGGTAGCGCGACTTGATGTCGGCGAACAGGTCCTCGTACCACTCGATCCGCAGGTTGGGGTGGTGCCCGCCCTGCAGCAGCAGCGCGGTGCCGCCCAGGTCGAGCGTCTCCTCGATCTTGCGGAAGATCACCGACTTGGGGAGGACGTAGCCCTCCGGGTCCATGGGGCGCCGGTAGAAGGCGCAGAAGTCGCAGTCGGTGATGCAGAAGTTCGTGTAGTTGACGTTGCGGTCGACCACGAAGGTGACCACGCCCGGGTCGGTCGTGGCGTCGCGGCGCCGGGCGGCGGCCTCGCCCACGGCCACCAGGTCGCGGGAGGCCAGCAGCGTCAGGGCGTCCTCGTCGGAGAGCCGGCCGCCGTCGTCGAGGCCGGCGAGGATCTCCTCGACGCGTGAGGGGGCGAGGGTGCTCACGCGGCCGATTCTACGCGGCCAGCCGCGGGACGGCGTCGAGCTGGCCGGCCTCGCTGGCCCGGCGCAGGAACTCGGCCAGGCCGGCGCGCTCGCGGGCGCCGAACTCGTAGCGCAGGCGGCGCAGGTAGGGGCGGATGAAGTCGGCCGGGAAGGGGAAGCGGCGCGCGGCCGCCGCCACGACCGCCTCGGGGTCGGCCAGGTAGGCGTGGCGGGCCGCGGTGATGCGCCGGGCGAGGTCGGCGAGGGCGTCCTCGCGCTCGCGCGCCACCCGCGCGTTGGCGGCCCAGACCGCGAACACCATGGGGTGCCCGGTGCGCTCGCGCCACACGGCCCCCAGGTCGGTGCGGTGCGGCGCGAACGGGGCGCGCAGCCCCTCGAGCGCCTCGTCGCCGATCAGCAGCACGCCGTCCACCCGGCGCAGCGCGGCCTCGGGCGGCTCGGCGAGGGTCTCGAACGGGGCGGCGGCCGGGCCGAGCAGCACGCGCAGCAGGGCGACGGACGTCGCCGAGTGGGGCGTCACCGCCACCGTGCGGACCTCGTCGAACGGCACCCGCGAGAAGAGCTGGATGGAGTCGACCGCGCCGTGGGCCGTGATCGAGGCCACCGGCACCAGCCGCAGACGGTCGGCGTTGCGCGCGTAGGCGATGCTCGACATGGCCGACACGTCGAGCCGGCCATCGAGCAGCGCCCGGTTGAGCGTCGTGGGGACGCCGTCGGTGAAGGCCAGCGCCGGGTCGGCGGTGCGCTCGAGACCGTGGTAGATCGGATACATGTTGAGGGCGGCGATCCGCCCCACGCGCAGCGGCGTCACGCGGGCTCCACCCCGGCGCCCACCGCGCGCGCCAGGCGCTCGACGTCGGTCCGGTCGTCGTCGGGCACCGCCCACTGGGAGGCGCCGAAGGCCACCGCGATCTGGCAGGCGGCGGGCCCCAGGCGGCGCCAGTGCGGCCGCACCGCCACCTCGTCGGGCATCGCGAGCCGGCACGCGGCGACGACCGTCAGGTCCTCGACCCCCCAGGATCCGGGGCGCTCGGGGGTGCCATCGGCCGGGACGGGGCAGACGGCCCGCAGCAGGCCCGTCTCGCGCGCGAGCGCGGCGAGGGCCGCGATCCGGGCGGCGACCGCCTCGGGCGGGTGGCCCGCGCCGTAGGCCACGGCGGCCTCGCTCGGGCGGCCCGCGGCGTGGGCGGCGCGGTGCTCGTCGAGCGGCCGCTCCTCGTCGCCGTCGGCCAGCACGCCGTCGCCCGGCGCGCCGCGCAGCACCGACACGGCGCCCGCGCCGCCGCCGGCGGCCCGCGCGGCGGCGAGCGGGTCGCGGGCGCGCAGCAGGCGCGCGAGCTCGTCCTGCGTCACCACGTCGCTCCCCCTCCGGGTCACGAGTACCGGTCCACCACGCCGTCGGCGATCTCGAGCAGGGCGTCGGTCGTGGCGCCGTCGACCAGCCCGTCCTCGATCGCCGCGCGGGCGGTCGCCACGAAGCCCAGCGCCCGTCGCCGCGCGCCCGCGAGGCCCGGGTGCGCGGCGAGGCGGTCGCACAGCGCCTCCAGGCCCGGCCCCTGGCAGGCGCCGGCCACGTCCTCGCGCAGCGACGGCTCCAGGCGCATCGCGAGGATCACCGGCAGCGTCACGGTGCCGTCGCAGAGGTCGGTGCCCCGCCGCTTGCCGGTCGCCTCGGGGGCGCCGGCCAGGTCGAGGATGTCGTCGAAGATCTGGAAGGCCATGCCCACGTTCTCGCCGAACGCCGCCAGGCGCTCCTCGGCCTCGCGGCCGGCGCCGCCGACCATCGCGCCGAGCCGGCACGCCACCGAGAACAGCGCCGCCGTCTTGCGGCGGCACCGGGCGAGGTAGGCCTCCTCGGTGAGGGAGAGGTCGAAGGCCGCCCGCTGCTGGTCGAGCTCGCCCTGGGAGATGTCGAGCGCCGCGGCCGCGAGCGCGCCCACCGCCCGGGCGGAGCCGGTGCGGGTGAGCTCGCCGAAGGCGCGCGCGAAGAGGTAGTCGCCGGTGCACACCGCGCGCTCGGCGCCGTGCGACTCGGCCACCGTCGGCCGGCCGCGGCGCATCGTGGCGCCGTCCAGCAGGTCGTCGTGCACGAGGGTCGCCATGTGCACGAGCTCCACCGCGGCGGCGGCCGACAGCAGGTGGCGCCCGGCGGCCGGGTCGGCCAGGGCGGCGCGCGGCGCGGCACAGAAGACCAGCAGGGGCCGCACCCGCTTGCCGCCCGCGGCGAGCGTGGCGGCGGCCGGCCCCACGACCTGCTCGGCGTGGCCCGACACCGCCGCCGCCAGGCGCTGCTCGCACAGCGCCAGCAGCGGGGTCATCGACATCGCCCGGGGCGGCAGCGAGGTGACCGACGTCACGCGACCCGCCCGTGGTGCAGGGCCACGATGCCGCCGGCGAAGCGCCGCCAGCGCAGGTCGCGCAGGCCGGCAGCGGCCATGCGCGCGGCCAGCTCGCGCGGCTCGGGGAAGCGGCGCACCGAGGCCGGCAGGTAGGAGTAGGCGGCGGCGTCGCGGCCGAGCACCCGGCCGAGCCGCGGGACCACCCGGTCGAACCAGAGGTCGTAGAACGGGCGCAGCCGGGCCGGGGTGGTGATCTCGAGCACGACCACCCGCCCCCCGGGGCGCACGACGCGCGCCATCTCGGCCAGGCCGCGGTCGAGGTCGGCCACGTTGCGGATGCCGAACGCGACCGTGGCGGCGTCGAAGGCGTCGTCGGCGAACGGCAGGTCGAGCGCGTCGGCGGCGAGGAAGTCGGCCGCGACGCCCCGCTCGGCCCCCTTGCGGCGCGCCCGGGCGAGCATCTCCTCGGCGAAGTCGACGCCGGTCACCGCGCCCGAGGGGGTCACCCGCACGGCCAGCTCCAGGGCGAGGTCGCCGGTGCCGGTGCAGACGTCCAGCGCCCGGTCGCCGGCCGCCAGGTCGGCCGCGGCGGCGGCCGCCGCGCGCCAGCGCCCGTCGAGGCCGGCGGTCATCGCCCGGTTGAGCAGGTCGTAGCGCGGCGCGATGCGGTCGAACATCTCCCGCACCTCCGCCGCCGGGAGCCGGCCCGGCGCGGCGTCGCTCACAGGGCGGCCCCGGGCGCCGGCGGGGCGGCGGCGGCCTCGCCCCAGCGGGCGATGAGGTGGTTGGGCACGCCGAGGTGGTCGAGCGCCTTGGCGACCATGAAGTCGACGAGGTCCTCCACGCGGCGGGGGAGGGTGTAGAAGCCCGGCATCGCCGGCATCACGACCGCGCCGGCGCGGGTCAGCGCCGCCATGTTCTCGAGGTGGATCAGGCTCAACGGGGTCTCGCGCGGCATCAGCACCAGCCGGCGGCGCTCCTTGAGCATCACGTCGGCGCAGCGGTGGATGAGGTTGCGGGCGGTCCCGTGGGCGATCGCGGCCATCGTCGACCCGGAGCACGGGGCGATGAGCGCCGCCGGCGCCAGCGAGGAGCCAGAGGCGAACGGCGCGGTGAGGTCGTTGAGCCCGAGCACGGTGACCGAGCCGGGCCCGCCGGCGAAGCGGCGCACGAAGGTCTCGACCACGAGCGCCGGGTCGTCGGGCGGCCGCGTGCCGGCCTCGAGGATCTCGTGGCTGATCACGTGGGCCCCGGCGCCGCTGACGCACAGGCCGACGTCGCAGCCGGCGCCGGTGAGGGCGCGGAGCGCGTGCCCGGCGTAGAGGGCCCCGCTCGCGCCGGTGACCCCGAGGAAGACGCGCATCACGCCACCGATGGTAGCGGTGCGTGGGGGGCCCGGACGCGCGAGGGGCCGGGGGCATGACCCCCGGCCCCTCGATGGACCGCTACTTGTACTTCGTCCCCAGGCCGGAGAGGAAGACGCCGAGCTGCTGG
The DNA here is from genome assembly GCF_018141525.1 of Miltoncostaea marina. Lineage (GTDB taxonomy): Bacteria > Actinomycetota > Thermoleophilia > Miltoncostaeales > Miltoncostaeaceae > Miltoncostaea > Miltoncostaea marina. The sequence goes on along the minus strand of NZ_CP064655.1, from coordinate 3,221,740 downwards.
TACTGCTCCGGCGTGAACGTCGTGAAGCTGGGCATGACGTTGCCGGGCGGGTCCTTCAGAAACCCCTCGTAGAACGCCGCGTCGTTGCCCCTCGAGCCCTCGTTGTCGAGGGCCGGCCCCGGTCCCGAGGCGCCCACCCCGCCGACGGCGTGGCAGCTCGTACAGCCGTTGGCGAGGAAGAGCTGCGCGCCCGCCTGCGCGTCCGCGTCGGCCTCCAGGCCGGACAGCGGCAGGCCCTCGCCGCCGAGGCTCTCCGGCGACTCGCCGCCGAGGATCGTCATGTAGGCGAGGAACACGATCACCGCGATGCCCGAGAGCAGCGCGATCGGCCGCCGCTGGATGCGGCGCTCGGGGTTCCGGTCGATGAACGGCGTCAGGATCAGGAGCGCCATGAGGATGTTCGGGATGATGAACGTCGCCATGATCACCGGCATGAGCGCGTTCTGGCCCTTGAAGATCTTCAGGAGCTCGAAGAGGAAGAAGAAGTACCACTCCGGGCGCGGGACGAAGTCGGTGCTCGCCGGGTTGACCGGCTCGCCCATCTCGACCCGGTGCCAGATCGCGAACGTGATGACGAGGCCGATGGCCAGCGTCGCGATCAGCAGGTCCTTGTAGATCGCGTAGGGGAAGAACGGCTTCCCCTCCGCCTTGGCCAGCGCGTAGTCGCGCTTGTAGTACTCCTGCTGACCGCGGTTCATGCGCGCTCCTCCGCCTGGGCCGGCGGCGTGGTTCGGGCGGGGGACGGGACGGACGGCGGCACGGGCCGGCGGCCGTACGGCAGCCGCTCGCGTTCGGCCGCGCGGCGGGCCTCGTCCTCGGCCCGCTCGACGGCCATGCGCCGCTTGCTGTGCGGGGGCTCACCGATGCCGAGCTTGGTGATCAGGTACAGGTGGAGCCCGATGAAGAGCGCCATCGCCCCCGGTATCACGAGCATGTGGATGGAGTAGAACCTGGACAGGGTGTCCGGTCCGAACTCCGGGCCGGCGCGCAGGATGTCGGCGACGTACGGGCCGAGGATCGGGGCGCTGGCGGTGATGTTCACGGCGACCACCGTCGCCCAGTAGGCCTTCTGGTCCCACACGAGCAGGTAGCCGGTCAGGCCCATGAACATCGTCAGGATGAGCAGCAGGGCCCCGGTCACCCAGGTCAGCTCGCGCGGGTACTTGTACGAGCCGAAGAAGAAGACGCGGCCCAGGTGCAGGAAGACCACCACGATCATCGCGCTGGCGCCCCACTTGTGCATGCCGCGCACGAGCCAGCCCCAGGTGACCTCGTTCGTGATGTGGTCGATGCTCTGGTAGGCGCTGTTCGGGTCCGGCTTGTAGTACATCGCCAGGATCACCCCGGTGACGGCCTGCAGGCCGAAGAGCGCCATGGCCGTGAAGCCGAGCGTCTGGAACCAGCTCGTCTCGGCCGGGATGTTGCGGAAGAGGAACCACTTGAAGCCGGTCGTGGCGCCCGAGCGGCGGTCGACGTAGTCGATCGCCGCCTCGCCGACCTTCACGACGGGGTTCTTGGGTCCGATGTCAGTCGTCGCCACGAGACCGTCCTAGAAGGGGTAGAGGTTCGAGAGCACGCCGTCGACCTCCTCGCCGGGACCGTGGATCCGGTACGGGTTCTGGTCCTCGTCGATGGAGAAGGGCCGGCCGATCAGCACGCGGTCGTCCGGCGAGGCGCCGTCGGTGCGGACGCCGACCTTGACGTCCTCCTGACGCGCGACGTCCTTGCCGTCGGGCGTGGCGATCTTGATGTCGAAGCGGTCCAGCGGCCGCGGGGGCGGCCCGGACGTGACGCGGCCGAGCGAGTCGTACGCGCCGCCGTGGCAGGGGCACGAGTACACGTCGCCACCGGCCGAGTAGGACACCGGGCAGCCCAGGTGGGCGCACCGGTTCCAGATCGCCATGATCGCGCCGTCGCGGTGCCGGAGGAACGCGCGGCGGTCCGACTCGGGGTTCGGGCCGGAGACGGCGATCGAGGTCACCTCGCCGTCGGGGAAGTCCGACAGCGGGCCGACATCGACCCAGCGCCACTCCTCCTCCTGCACCGAGTCGGCGGCCGCGAAGCCGATGACCGGGACCAGGATCGCCGCCGTCATCACGCCGCCCGTCACGAGCGCGACCCCCGACAGGAACTTCGTCCGCGTGACGTAGGCGGGGTCGTCGTGGGGGTCGCTGACGGGAGCCGACTCCTGGGCGACGGGCCCGCTGTACTGGCCGCCGCGGGTCACGCCGCGCTCGCCCTCGTTGTTGTCTGCCAAGCCGCCCTCCTGCGCCGTCAGTTCAGCGGCCGGAGCCCCGGCACGCCCGGGGATTCAACCCGACGGGAGGGGTAGATTCAACGACGCGGGCCGGGGCCGGACGTCCCTTTGTCCGCGGGCGACGCGATGCCGTACTCGGCCCAGCGCCGATCGACGAGGGCGCGCACATCATCGCTCATCCGGATCGCGTCCGGCCAGGGGCGCACGACCCCCTCGCCCTCCCACTTGCGGGTGGCGTCGAAGCCGATCTTCGAGCCGTAGGCGAAGTAGGGGGCCGCGTGATCGAGCGCGTCGACCGGGCCCTCCACGATCATGGCGTCGCGCGCCGGGTCGACGTTCGAGAAGGCCTGGAAGGCCACGGCCGAGACGTCCTGCACGTCGACGTCGTGGTCGACCACGATCACGCAGCGGCTCAGCGACAGCAGCCCGAGGCCCCAGACCGTGTTCATGAGCTTCTTGGCGTGCCCCGGGTAGCGCTTGCGCACGGAGACGATCGCGCAGTTGTGGAAGACGCCCTCGAGCGGCAGGTTCATGTCGATGATGTCCGGCGCCGAGGTGCGGATGAGCGGCAGGAAGATGCGCTCCGTGGCCTTGCCGAGGAAGTAGTCCTCCATCGGCGGCACGCCGACGATCGTGGTGGCGTAGATCGCGTCGCGGCGCATCGACATGCCGGTCAGGTGGAAGGTCGGGTAGTCGTCCTGCGGCGTGTAGAAGCCGGTGTGGTCGCCGAACGGCCCCTCCGGGCGCAGGTCGGTCGCGTCGACGTAGCCCTCGAGCACGATCTCGGACTCGGCCGGCACCTCGAGGTCGACCGTGCGGCAGCGCACCATCTCCACGCCGCGCCGGCGCAGGAAGCCCGCGAACATCATCTCGTCGATGCCGGGCGGCAGCGGCGCGGTGGCGGAGTAGGTCGTGGCCGGGTGCGTGCCGATCGCGACCGCCACCGGGACGCGGCCCTGCGAGTCGCGCAGGTGGGCCGCGCCGTCCTTGTGGATCTGCCAGTGCATCATCGCCGTGCGCCGGTCGACCTTCTGGATGCGGTACATGCCGCAGTTGCGCGCCCCGGTCACCGGGTCGCGGCTGAAGACCAGGGGCAGGGTCACGAACGGCCCGCCGTCGCCGGGCCAGCAGGTCAGGATCGGCAGCAGGTCGAGGTCCGGGTCATCGACCCACACCTCCTGGCACGGCCCCTCGCGCACGACCTTCGCCGGGGTCGCGGCCAGCTCGCGCAGCTTGCCGAGCGTCCGCATCTTCGCGATGACGCCCTGCGGGGGCTGCAGGTCGAGCAGGTTCTCGATGCGCCCGCCCACGGCGTCGAGGCTGTCCGCGCCGAGCGCCATGCACATGCGCCGGTCGCTGCCGAACTGGTTGATCAGCACCGGCATGCGGCTGCCGAGCGGGTGCTCGAACAGCAGCGCGGGGCCGCCGGCCTTCGAGACGCGGTCGGTGATCTCGGTGATCTCCAGGCGGGGGTCGACCGGCGCGCCGATCCGCACCAGCTCGCCGGCCCGCTCCAGCGCCCGGATCCATTCGCGGAGGTCCTTCACGCCGCGAGGGCCTCGGCCAGCGGGGGGGTGGGCGGCAGCCCGGCGGCGAGCGCGGCCAGCGGCCCGGCGTCGCCGGCCGACCGCAGCGCGCCCTGCGCCTCCAGGAAGCGGTGCGCCGTCTCGGCCTCGGCCGGGCCGCGCCGGCGCGCGATCGCGAGCGTCGTGGCGCGCCACAGCGGCTCGAGCCCCTCCCGCTCGCCGGCCGCCACCAGGCCCGCCCCGAGCGCGATCAGGTCGGCGAGGGCCTCGACCACGAACAGGTCGCCGGCGGCCGCGATGCGCACGAGGCCGGTCGCGTAGCAGTAGTCCCCGGCCAGCACCTCGCGCCCCGGCTCGGATGGCGCCAGGTGGCGCGGCCGGCCGTGGTGCAGCAGGAACCCCTCGAGGATCAGGTCCAGGCCCTCGGCCTCGTCGGCCGACAGCGGCGGCGAGACGAGCGGCGCGAGCAGCGGCTCGGCGGCCGGCCAGACCAGCTCGGCGGCGAAGCCGGGCTCGCCCGCGAGCACGGCCCTCACGCCTCGGCCGCCCGGGCGAGCGCCTCGCGGGTGTGGCGCAGCTCCTCCTCGCCGTGCGTCAGCCCGGTGAACCAGGCCTCGAACTGCGACGGGGGCGGGTAGACGCCCTCGGCCAGCAGCACGCGCGCGAACCGGGCGTAGCGGTCGGTGTCGGCGGCGGTCGCGCTCGCGTAGTCGCGCACCGGGCCGTCGGCGAAGAACGGGGTCAGCATCGAGCCGACCCGGTTGATCGTCACGGGCGCGCCGCTCGCGACGATGGCCTCCTCCAGCGCCGCGCCGCCCGCCTCGAGCCGCTCGTAGACGCCGTCGGCGGCCAGCTCGCCGAGCACGGCGAGCCCGGCGGCGGTGGCGAGCGGGTTGCCCGACAGCGTCCCCGCCTGGTAGCAGGGGCCCTCGGGGGCGAGCTCGCGCATCACGTCGGCGCGGCCGCCGAAGGCGCCGACCGGCAGGCCGCCGCCGATGATCTTGCCGAAGCAGGTGATGTCGGCGCGCACCCCGTAGCGCTCCTGGGCCCCGCCGCGGGCGACGCGGAAGCCCGTGATCACCTCGTCGAGGATCAGCAGCGCCCCCGCCCGGTCGCACGCCTCGCGCAGCGCCCGCAGGTAGCCGTCGGCGGGCGGCACGACGCCCATGTTGCCCGCGACCGGCTCCACGATCATCGCCGCCGCGCCGTCGAGCGCCGCGGCCGCCGCCGCGGCGTCGTTGTAGGGCACGATCCGCGTCGCCGCGGTCGCGGCCGCGGTCACGCCCGGGCTCGACGGGACGCCGAGCGTGGTCAGGCCGCTGCCCGCCTCGGCGAGCAGGCCGTCGACCGCGCCGTGGTAGCCGCCCGCCACCTTCACGATCACGTCGCGGCCGGTCGCCGCCCGGGCCAGGCGCAGCGCGCCCATCACCGCCTCGCTGCCGGACGAGGTCATGCGCAGCCGCTCGACCGAGGGGACCGCCTCGCAGACGGCCTCGGCGAAGCGCACCTCGCGCTCGGTGGGCGCGCCGAACGACGTGCCGAGCGGCAGCGCGCGCTCCACCGCGCGCACGACCGCGTCGGGCGCGTGGCCCAGGATCGCCGGGCCCCAGGTCGACAGGTAGTCGACGTAGCGGGTGCCGTCGACGTCCCAGACGTAGGGGCCGGCCGCGCACTGGATGAAGACCGGGTCGCGGCCGATCGAGCGCATCGCCCGCACCGGCGAGTTGACGCCGCCCACCAGCACCTCGTTCGCGCGCGCGAACAGCTCCGCGCTGCGCGTTCCCGCGGGCGCGCTCAGTGCTTCCAGCGCGGCAGGGGCTGCCCGGCCAGGGCCCGGTCCTCCCACTCGCGGTAGTCCGGGGTGAAGTAGAGCAGCCGGATCTTCTTGAACTCGTACGTCGAGTAGAGCACCGCGCGCCGGTCGGGGTCGGTGATGCCCGTGTCCTCGGCGATCGCCGCGATGGCCTCCTCGCAGGCCTCCTTCGAGCGCGCGTGGACCATCGTGAAGATGCTGTAGGGCCAGTCCGGGTAGGTCGGCCGCTTGTAGCAGTGCGACACGGCCTTGAAGGCGGCCATGCGCGGGCCGATCTCCTCGAGCTGGTCCTCGGGCACCTTCCAGACGGCCATGCCGTTGGCGCCGAAGCCGGCCTTGCGGTGGTTGAGCACGGCCGCGAAGCGGCGCATGTACGCCCGGTCGACGAACACCTGGCAGGCGTCGAGCAGCGCCTGCGGCGCCATGCCCGCCTCCTCGGCCCAGTCGTCGAAGGGGCGCGACACCACCGGCAGGTCGCGCTGCAGCAGCAGGATGAGGCGCTTGTCCTCGTCCGTCGGCAGCACCCCGTCCCCGCGCCTGGGGGCCGGCTTGGGGGCCTCCTCCTTCGCGTCGGTGGGGCGGCTGCCGGTCATGTCGAGCTGCACGTTGATCTTGTAGAGCTTCAGCGTCGGCAGCAGGCGGGTCGACTCGGCGCCCGACGCGGCGTGCAGCCGCTCCATGGTCTCCTCGAGGCCGATGCGCGACTCGGGGTCGACGGCGAGCGTGTACCAGAGGTTGAAGGCGTGGGTGCGCCGGTAGTTGTGGCTCACGCCGGGGTGGCCGCCCACGATGTCGGCGCCCTCGAACAGCCTGTCCGCCGGGTAGCGGGCCGCCACGAGGCTGCTGCGGTACCCCAGCGCGCGCGTGTCGAAGATCGCCGAGAGCTGGCGGACGATGCTCGCCTCCTTGAGGCGGGTGAGGCGCCGCAGCACCTCCTCCTCGTCCATGCCGATGCGCGACCCGACCTCGGCGAAGGGCTCGCGGACGAAGGCGAGCCCGGCCTGGAGCTGGTTGAGCAGCTCGCGGTCGGCCTCGTCCGGCTTGTGGTGGACCCGTGGGCCCGTCGCGGTCGTGGTCATGCCACCTCTTCCCTCAGCCACCGAGCGGCGTCCTCGGCGTAGTAGGTGATGAGCAGGTCGGCGCCGGCGCGGGCGATGCCGGTGAGCACCTCCGTCGCGGCCAGGCGCTCGTCGAGCCAGCCGCGCTCGGCGGCCGCCTTCAGCATCGAGTACTCGCCGCTCACGTGGTAGGCGACGACGGGCAGGTCCGTCGCGGCGCGCACGCCGGCGATCACGTCCAGGTAGGCGGCGGCGGGCTTCACCATGACCATGTCCGCGCCCTCGGCCACGTCGAGCAGCGTCTCGCGCAGGGCCTCCCGGCCGTTGGCCGGGTCCATCTGGTACCCCCGGCGGTCCCCGTGCCCCGGGGCGGAGCCGGCCGCCTCGCGGAACGGCCCGTAGAACGCCGAGGCGTACTTGGCGGAGTAGGCGAGGATCGCGGCGCCCTCGTGGCCCTCCGCGTCGAGCGCCGCGCGGATCGCGCCGACGCGCCCGTCCATCATGTCGCTGGGGGCCACCACGTCGGCGCCCGCCTCGGCGTGGCTCACGGCGGTGCGGGCGAGCAGCTCGAGGCTGGCGTCGTTGTGCACCTCGCCGTCCACGAGCACGCCGCAGTGGCCGTGGTCGGTGTAGCCGCAGAGGCAGACGTCGGTCATCACGACCATCTCCGGCACGGCGTCCTTCACGGCCGCGACGGCGGTCTGCACCACGCCGTCCGCCTCGTAGGCGGCCGACCCGGCGGCGTCCTTCCGGTAGGTGACGCCGAACAGCAGGATCGCGGGCACGCCCGCGGCGTACGCGCGCCGGGCGGTGGCGGCGATCAGGTCGGGCGACATGCGCGCCTGGCCGGGCAGCGCGTCGATCGGCACGCGCGCGCCGCGGCCCTCGATCGCGAACAGCGGCAGCACGAGCTGATCGGCCGAGAGGCGCGTCTCGCGCACCATGCGGCGCATGGTCGCGCCGGCGCGCAGCCGGCGCATGCGCAGCTGCGGGAAGGCGGCGCGCGCCTCGATCCGGGTGCCCTCCATCACCCGTGGGAGTCTACCCCTGCACAGGCGCGCGGGCCGCTGCCAGACTGCCCCCGTGGCCGGCCCACCTGTCCTCGTCGTCTTCGGCGCCCGCAACGTCGGGCGGGCGGTCGTGGCCGACCGTCTCGCGGCCGGCTGGCGCGCGCTGGCGGTGGCGCGCGGCGACGCGACCCTCGACGCGCTGCGCGAGGCGCACCCCGGGGTCGCGACGCTGCGCGGCGACGCGTCCGACCACGCCACTGTCGCTGAGGCCCTCGGCCGGGCCGAGCGCGACCTGGGCGGGCTGGACCTGGTGGTGAACGCCACCACGTCGGTGCCTCGCGACCACTCGTTCGGCGGCGGCCCGGTGGCCGAGGCGCCGCCCGGGCGCCTGGAGTCGTGGCTCGCCGGGTTCCTGCCGGCCGCGTGGGCGATCATGCGCGGCGGCGGCGCCGCCCTCGCGCGGCGCGGGTCGGGCACGCTGGTGCAGGTGGCGGGCGGCTCGGCGCGCCGGGCGATGCCGGGGCGCGGCCCGTGGGCGGCGGCCCAGGCGGGCGCCCGGGCCCTCACCCACGCGATGGCCCAGGAGCTGCGGCCGCGCGGCGTGCACGTCGCGCTGCTCGTGGCCGACGGGATCATCCAGACCGACCGCGCGCCGATGGCCGGCCGGCCCCCCGAGGAGTCGCTGTCGCCGGAGGACGTGGCGGCGGCGGTCGCCTACCTCGCCGGCCAGAGCCCGCGCGGCTGGACCCACGAGCTGGTGATCACGCCGGCCGGGGACACGTGGGTGCCCTGACGCGCCGCCCGCTCGCCTGGGCCCTCCTCGCGCTCGCCGTCGCGCCGTCCGCCGCCGAGGCCGCGCCGCTGCTGCCCGACCTGGGCGCCAAGGTGGCCGACGTGCGCATGGCGCGCGTCGGCGACCGCGACGAGCTGCGCTTCTCGGGGATCGTCGTCAATCGCGGCGTGGGGCCCTTCGAGCTGCGGGTGGTGCGCGCGGGGCCGGGGTCGCCCTGGGCCGTCCAGCAGCGGGTCCTCGACTCCGCGGGGCCGCCCGCCCTGGCGCCGACCGCCGCCCGCATGGTGTTCGGCGGCGACGGCCACGGCCACTGGCACGTGCGCGACCTCGCCCGCTACGAGCTGCGCCGCGCCGCCGGCGGGCCGGCCGTGGCCCGGCTGCACAAGCAGGGTTTCTGCTTCTTCGACACCGACCGGCTGGCCGGGCCGGCCACCGCCGCCCCGCGCGCGCCGGTCTACGGGGGCGACAGCTGTGGCGGCAGGCGCAGCCGCGGCCTCACGATGGGCCTCTCGGTGGGCTGGGGCGACCGCTACTCGTGGCGGCTGTCGGACCAGTTCCTCGACGTCACGGGGCTCCCGGCGGGCCGCTACCGGCTCTGGGCGACCGCCGACGCCCCGGGGCTGTTCGTCGAGGAGGACGAGGCCGACAACGCCACCTGGGCGGACGTGGCCATCACCCGGCGCGGCGGCGTCGCCCGCGCGCGGGTCGTGGCCCGCGCCCCCGCGCCGGTCCCCGCCCCGGCCCCCGCCCCCGGGCCCTGAGCCCCGACGAGCTGCTGGCCGCGTACGCGCGCGGCCTGTTCCCGATGGACGACCCCGGCGAGCCGGGCCCCGTCCCGCTCTACGAGGCCGAGCCGCGCGCGATCCTGCCGGTCGAGGGCTTCCGCGTGCCGCGCTCCGTGGCGCGGGCGCTGCGGCGCGCCCCGTACAGGATCCGGGTCGACGCGGCCTTCGACGAGGTGACCGCCGCCTGCGGGGGCGAGCGCGACGGCGTGTGGCTCACGCCGCGCCTGGCGCGAGCCTACGGCCGCCTGCACCGCGAGGGCTTCGCCCACAGCGTGGAGGCCTGGCGCGACGGCCGCCTGGCCGGCGGCCTGTTCGGCGTGTCCATCGGGGCCATGTTCACCTCCGAGAGCATGTTCCACCGGGCGCCCGACGCCGGCAACGCGGCGCTCGTGGGCGCCGCGCGCCTGCTCGCCGCGATGGGCGCCGAGCTGTGGGACATCCAGATGGCCTCGCCGCACACGCGGCGCTTCGGCGCTCAGGAGGTGAGCGCCGCCGAGTACCGGCGCCTGCTGGCGCGCGCCCTCGCGCGGCCGCCGCTCAGGTGGAGCGCAGCAGCAGCACCAGGCTGACCAGCAGCAGCACGAGCGCGGCCACCCGCTCCCACGACGTGCCGATCGCCTTCGCGCCGAACCAGCCGTAGCGGTCGATGAGCGCCGACAGCGCGAGCTGGCCGGACACCACGCTCACGAACGTCGCCGTCACGCCGATGCGCGGCGCCGCCACCAGGGTGGCGACCACGAAGACCGCTCCGGCCGCCCCGCCCAGGTAGGCCCACCACGGCCCGCCGCCGACGTCGCCGAGGCTGCCCACCTCGCCCACCACGGCCAGCGCCGCGAGCAGCAGCAGCAACCCGATCGCGAACGAGATCGCCGCGCTGCCGATCTGCGAGCCGAGCACGATGCGCAGGCGGGCGTTGATCGGCGCCTGGGCGGCGACCATGGCGCCGCCGATGAGGGGCAGCAGGATGTGGATCCACCGGGTCACGGGAGCCTCCGGGTCGGGTCCCGGCCACGCTACCCGCCGGGGCGGCGGCGCTACCCGCCCACCCGGCGGCGCAGCGCGACGCCGGCGGCGGCGCCGAAGACGGCCGCCAGCAGCGCGAGGTGGCCCAGCGTCAGCGCGAGGTCGCCCCCGAGCGAGGGCTCCACGAGGATCGCCTGGAAGGCGCGGAAGGCCGGCCCGAAGGGCACGACCGACGCCACGGCGGCGGCCGCGTCGGCGTCGGGGATGAGCCCCAGCGCGAGCAGCGGCAGGGCGAGCATCAGCGCCACGAGCACGGCCGTGCGCGTCTCGCGCGCCAGCGCGCCGACGAGCGCGCCCGCCGCGCCGAACGCCAGGCCCGCGAGGACCAGGGCGGCGATCCACAGGTGCCAGCGGCCGACCCCCAGCGAGGTCGTGAGCGCCACCCCGGCCAGCAGGGCGAGCCCGATCACCAGCGCGGCGAGGGCGGTGAACGTCATCTTCGCGAGCGCCAGCCACCACGGCGACACCAGGCCGCGCCCGAGGCGGGTGAGCACGTGCTCCTCCCGCTCCGAGGCGGTCGCGGCCGCGCCCAGCAGCACGCCGGCCAGGCCCAGGCTCACGAGCAGCGCGGCGGCGACGCCGAAGGCCGAGAGCGGCTCGCGGCCCTCCGGCGCGGCGGTGACCTCCAGGCGGATCGGGGCGCTGATCGCGTTGGCGGCCGGCCGCGCCAGGTCGAGGTTCTCCTGGGTCTCGTCGATGAACTCGAGCACCGGCGCCAGGCGGCCGGCCAGCTCGCCCCGCCCCTCCTCCCCCAGCGAGGCCTGCAGGCCGGTCACCAGGGCCCGCGCCCGCCGCAGGCCGAGGGCGTCGCCGCTGCGCCCGAAGTAGGCGAGGTCGCCGCCGTTCTGCACGAGGTCCACGAGCTGCAGCACCTGGTCGACGTAGCCCTCGGCCAGGCGGCCGTTGAGGCGGTAGACCGCCGACTCGAGGTTGCGCTCGAGCGCGTCGGCCTCGATCGGCGAGCGCCGGCTGGTGCGCAGCCGCAGCTCCGGCTGGCGGATGCCCGACTGCAGGTCGGCGATGAACCCCTCGGGGATGGTCAGCACGGCGGCGACCCGGCCCGCGTCGAGGGCCTCGTCGGCCTGCGCGGCGTCCATGCGCCGGATGTCCACGTCGTCGTCGAGCCGGTCGATGTAGTCGTCGACCGTCAGGCGCTCGTCGCCCACCGCCACCGAGCGCCCGGAGGCGTCCAGGTCGACCACCGCGACGTCGGGCCGCCGCTCGCCGGTCTGCAACGCGAGCGCCACGAGCAGCGCCACCAGCACCGGGTAGGCGATCAGCGCGAGCAGCAGCGCCGGCGTGCGCACCAGCAGGCGCAGGTCCTTGCGCAGGATGAGCAGGGCCGCCCTCACGCGCCGTCCCAGGCCGGGTCCACGAGCCGCATGAAGGCCGCCTCGGCCGCCTCGGCGCCCGCCTCGCCGCCGCCGTGGGCGGCCACCAGCCTCGCGGCGGTGCCGGCGAACAGCAGCCGGCCCTCGGCGAGCACCGTCATGCGGTCGCCGTGGCGCACCGCCTCGTCGACCGACTGCGTGGAGAAGAGCAGCGCCAGGCCGCCGCCGCGCAGCTCGTCGAGCCACGACCACAGGCGCCGGCGCTGGTCGGGCGAGAGCGTGGCGGTCGGCTCGTCGAGCAGCAGCACCGACGGCCCGCCGGCGAGCGCGACGGCCAGGTTGAGCCGCTGCACGGTGCCCGTCGACAGCGTCGCGGCCGGCCGGCCGGCCACCTCCTCGAGGTCGGCCCGCCGCAGCAGGTCGCCGGCGACGGCGTCCGGGTCGGGCGCCCCCTCGAGCGCCGCGAACAGGCGCAGGTTCTCGCGGGTGGTGAGGCGGCCGTAGAGCGCCGGCCGGGCGGGCACCCAGCCCACCCGCGGCGCCGCGCCCCGGGCCCACCGCAGCGTGCCGGCGTCCGGGCGGGTCACGCCGGCCAGGATGGTGAGCAGGGTCGTCTTGCCGGCGCCATTCGGGCCGAGCAGCGCCACCGACTCGCCGGCCGCCAGGTCGAGGTCCACGCCGCGCAGCGCGGCCACGCCGCGGAAGCTGCGGGCGAGCCCGGTGGCGACGAGGACCGGCGCGCCCGCCGGGCCGGGCGTCACCGGGGCTGGACGGCCGGCCCGGGCCGGTGCGCGAGGCGCCCGCTCATGCGGACACTGTAGAGCAGCCCGGCCGGCCGGCCCCCGGCGGCCGCGCTGGCACACGGCCCCCGCCGCGGATACCCTGGATCGCGATGCCCCCACTCACCAGGGAGCAGCTCGACGCCCGGCGCAACGCGCGCAGGCGGCGCGGGCTGCGGCGCGACCGGCGCGCGATCGTCTCGGCCGCCATCCCAGTCATCATCGTCGGCGTGCTCGCGCTCGTGCTCGGCATCACGGGCGGCGGCGACGACGCCACGCCGCTCGCCTCGCCGGTGGCCTCGCCCGAGATCGGCCCCGGCGCGCGCCCGCCCGAGCTCGTGGTGGCGCGCGCCGAGGGCGTGCAGATCCACATCCCGGTCGACCCGCGCCGGGTCACCGCGGCGGCCTTCCACGCGATCGACGACCCCTCCGCCGTGGCGATGGAGGACGCCGGCGCGATGCGCATCCACCAGCTGCCGCGCCGCGACCGGGTGGGCCCGGACACGGCCGGCCTCAGCGTGGGGGCGCCGGCGGGCACGCGCGTCTACTCGCCGGTGGACGGGGTCGTCGAGGCGGTGTCCGACTACACGGTGTTCGGGCGCATCGAGGGCTACGAGATCACGATCCGGCCCTCCACCGCGGCCGGCGGGCTGATGCTGCGCATCTCCCACCTCGACGACCCGGCCTCGGGCCCGCGCCCGAGCGTGGGGTCGCCCGTGCGGGCCGGCGAGACCGAGATCGGCCGGGTGCGCGACTTCAGCGAGGTGGCCGGTCAGGAGCTGTCGGAGTTCACCGCCGACGAGGGCAACCACGTCGACCTGGAGCTCGTGCGCGGCGAGGCCGCCCAGATCCTCTGACGCGGGCGCCCGCCGCCCCGCGGTGCCCTAGGCTGCGGAGCGTGCGGGCGATGCTCATCGGGGACGTGGTCGGCGGCGTGGGGATGCGGGCGCTCCTCGAGCACCTGCCGGCGCTGCGCGAGGAGCACCGGCCCGACGTCGTGGTCGTCAACGCCGAGAACGCCGCGGCCGGGACCGGCACCTCGCCCCGCCAGGCGCGCGACCTGCTCGACGCCGGCGTGGACGTGCTCACGGGCGGCAACCACACGCTCCGCAAGACCGACCTGCTGCCGCTGCTCGAGACCGAGCCGCGCGTGCTGCGGCCGGCCAACATCGCCGTGCGGGCGCCCGGCCGGGGCCTCGTCACGGTCGAGACCGCCGCGGGGCCGGTGAGCGTGGTCAACGTGCTCGGCGCCGTCTTCATGGACGCGGCGCACAGCCCCTTCGCGGTCATCGACGACCTCGTGGAGCGCGCCGCGGCGGCCGCGCCGGTCGTGCTGGTCGACGTCCACGCCGAGGCCACCAGCGAGAAGATCGCCCTCGCCCACCACCTCGACGGGCGGGTCACGGCGGTCGTGGGCACCCACACCCACGTCCAGACGGCCGACGCCCGCGTGCTCGCGGGCGGCACGGCCTACGTGACCGACCTCGGCATGACCGGGCCGCACGACTCGGTGATCGGCGTGCGCACCGACGTGATCCTGCGCCGCTTCATCTCCGGGTTGCCCGGGCGCTTCGAGGTGGCCGAGGGCGGCGTGCTCGTGCAGGGCGCGGTCGTCGAGGCCGGCGCCGACGGCCGGGCGGCGGCGATCGCGACCTTCAGCGTCGAGGCCTGAGCGCCGAGCGGTACACGCCGGGCTGGTCGCCGCGCGCCGCCGGCTTCATGGAGCGGCGCTCCGCCGCCTCGCACGCCGGCGACCTGCTGGCGCACCTGCGGCCGGGCATGAGCCTGATCGACGTGGGCTGCGGCCCAGGGTCGATCACGGTCGGCCTGGCGCGCGCGGCGGCGCCCGGCCGGGTGGTCGCGGTCGACCGCGAGCCCTCGCAGGCCGCGCTCGCGCGCGAGCGCGCCGCCGCCGAGGGCCTGGCGAACGTCGAGGTGCTCGTGGCGCCGGCCGACGCGCTGCCGTTGCCCGCCGACGCGGTCGACGCCGGGTTCGCGCACGCGCTGCTCGAGCACCTGGCCGATCCGGTCGCCGCGCTGCGCGAGCTCGCCCGGGTCGTGCGGCCGGGCGGCCCCGTCGTGGCGGTCTCGCCCGACTGGGGCGGCTTCCTGCTGGCCCCGGAGGACCCGGGCGCCGCGGCGGCGATCCGCCGCTACGAGACGATCCAGGCCGCCAACGGCGGCGACGTCCACGCCGGCCGGCGCCTCGGCGCCCACATGGCCGCCGCCGGCCTGGAGCGGGTCACGATGTCGGCCCGCTACGAGCTCCACGACGACCGCGCGGCCATCGCCGGCTACCTCGCCGAGCGCCTCGACGACGACGACCCGGGCCTGGCCGACGCGCTGCGCGCCTGGGCGGGCCGCCCCGGCGGCATGTTCGCCCAGGCGTGGGTCACGGCGGCCGGACGGACGCCGCTCGGCAGAGGTCGCGGCGCATGAGCACGCTGGGGGAGCCGTCGAGCACCGACCGCGTGCCGGCGGCCGGCGCGAAGCCGCGCCCCTCGAAGGGCGAGCGCATCCCCACGTCGGCCATCGCCGCGGCGCCACGCCCGCCCGGCCCACCGGCGCGTCGGCGTCGTCGGCGAGCACCCCGGGCGCGAGGTCGCGCCGGCACGGCTCGGGCGACCAACGCGCCGCGCCCCTCGCCGCGCAGCTCGCGGTCCATCCGCGAGGGGATCCCGGGAGGTCGGGCACCAGCACACGTGCGCGCCGGGCCGCTTCGGCCCGATCACCTGCCGGACGTCCTCGATGACGTCCGCCGGCTGCAGGTCGAACGTCATCGGGTGCGTCAGTCGACCAGGTAGCGGGCCGACACGGCCCCCTCCGGGCGCATCGGGTCGCGCTCGCGCCCCAGCACCCGGCCGAGCGGCCGCCCGGCGAGCGAGGGCCGCGGCCAGCAGGCGGCGAGCAGCGCGATCAGCACGCTGTCGCGCAGCACCAGGATCGCGATCGGCAGGCCCTCCAGCGCCACGAGGTCCCAGTAGCGGTGGGGGAAGTAGGCGAAGGTGAGGAGCAGCGCGGCCGCGGTGAGGGCCATGGCCGCGGGGCCGTAGCGCCCGGCGACGATGAAGCACACCGGCAGCAGCCACACGAGGAACTGCGGCGACAGCACCTTGCCGCACACGAGCAGCGCGACCAGGGTCGCGGCGCAGGCGGCCACCAGCAGCCGCGCGTCGCCGGGGTGGCGGGCGCGGTGCAGGCCCAGCCAGAGGGTCCACGCGATCGCCACCAGCAGCACGACCAGCGCGACGGTCGACGCGCCCGCCAGGATGGCCGGCCCGGTGCCGGAGAGGCCCTGGCTGCCGAACGAGTGCTCGACGCTGAGGTCGATGTCGGCCAGCCCGTGCAGGCCGAGCAGGTAGGCCGAGGCGGTCGCCTCGATCTGCAGGGGGCGCTCCAGGTGGTAGCGGGCGAGGTCCCAGGTGCCCGAGGGCGACAGGGCCGCGAAGGGCGCCATCACCAGGGCCACCGCGGCGACGCTGCCGACCGCGCCGGCGATCGCCGGGCGCGTGCCGGCGCGGTGGCGCTGCCAGATCACGAGCACCGGGATGAGGGCGAGGGGGATCAGCTTCAGCAGCGTGGCAGCGGCGAGCAGCCCCCACGCGAGGCGCCAGCGCTCCGTCGCCGCGGCCCAGACGGTCCAGACGAGCAGCGCGGCCAGCGCGAGGTCGAAGCGCGTCTCCACGAGGTTGCCCAGCAGCAGCGGGCTCACGGCCACGAGCGCCGCCGCGACGGTCTGGCGCCGCCCGTCGAGGCCCGTCGCCCGCGCCAGGGCGATGACCCCGAGCACGGTCGCGCACAGCGCGAGCAGCATGAGGACCGAGAAGGTCACGCCGTAGGGCCCGGGCAGGGCGCCGGCGGCCCAGAAGAGGGCCCCCGCGAGCGGCGGATACTCCAGGCTGAAGTCGGCGTAGGGGACGTGGCCGGCGGCGATGTGCTCGTAGACCCGCCGGTAGACGGGGATGTCGGTGATGACGGCGTCGGCGTACACGCCGAGCCGCAGGGGGACGGCCCAGACGACGGCGGCCAGGGCGCATGCCGCCGCCGGGAGCGCGCGGGCCCAGCTCACGACGGCACCGGGACGGGCGCCGTCGCGGGCGTCGCGTCGGCCTCGGGCTCGGGCTCGGGCCGGGGCGGGCGCGCCGGCGGCGGCCACTCGGGCACCATCGCGATCAGCGCGAACGGCAGGAACCACGGGATGTAGAGGTAGAACCAGTGGGTCAGGGTGAGCTCGATCCCGATCAGCAGGGCGCCCGAGAGCGCGGAGACGGTCACCAGGTCGAGCCGCCGCGGCCAGCGCAGCACGGCCACCGCCGCGATCCCCACGGCGACCATCAGCCCGATCTGCAGCGGGCGCAGGCCGGTGAACTGACCCCAGATGGAGAAGGGCGAATCCCGGCCGAGCTGGTAGCCGAGCGTACGCGACCAGAACGCGCGCAGGCCGTCGGCGCCGTCGAGCAGCAGCACCCAGCCGGTCAGCCCCGCCGCGAGCAGCAGCCCGCCGGCGTAGGGCAGCAGCTCGCGCCGGCGCGCCGGCCGCGGGAACGGCCGCCGGCTCCACAGGCCGAGCAGGATCGCCGGCGCGAACTTGCTCGCGATCGCCAGGCCCAGCATCAGGCCGCGGCCCAGCGGGTGGCGCGCGAGCACCAGCCCCCAGATGAGCATCGCCGGCACCAGCGCGTCGTTGGCGTTCGTGGAGAGCGCGTATCCGGTGAAGGGGAACGCGGCCCAGGCCAGCGCCAGGCCGACGCCCAGGCGCAGCCCGGCGACGCGCCAGCCGAGCACCAGCATCCCGGCGATGCAGAGGATGTCGAAGGTGGTGGCCGCCCCGTGCGCCGCCGGCAGCGAGTCCCACTCGCCGCTCCACGGCCGCGCGAGCTCGAACGGCACGTAGGCCGCGTAGGTCAGCGGGCCGTAGGTGTCGCAGCTGCCGCAGTCGTCGGGCATGTTGCCGTAGGGGGTGCTGCCGTCGGCGATGCGGTCGGCGCCGATCACGCCCGCGTAGCCCACGTCGATGACGTTCGAGTCGAACGCGTTGAGGCCGAAGCGCAGCGCGAGCGTCACGGCGAGCAGGCTCACCAGCAGCCAGGTCGGCGCCGACGCGCCCAGCGCCGGGCGGCGGCGGGGCGGCGGCTCGCCGGGCGGCTGCGGGCCGGCCGCCGGTCGCGCGGCGCGCGCGCGCCCGACGGCGATCCCCGCCAGGCGCGCGCCGAGGTAGAGCATCGGCGGGTACTGCAGCGGCACGGAGGTGAACACCTCGCCGCGGTTGAACCAGATCAGCGAGACGCCGAACGACAGCAGCGCCAGCAGGTCGAGCGTGCGCATCGAGAGCAGCCGCCGCGGGCGCAGGTACGGCAGCAGCGGCAGCAGGAACAGCGCGCACAGCGTCAGCCAGACGGCCGGCCGGTTGATCGCGCGCCCGAAGGCCCCGTCGTACCCCCGGGCCATCATCCACGCCACCTGCGGGCCGGTCCGCACCTCGGTGATCTCGCCGCGCTCGTCGGACACGAGCACCTGCGCCTCGACGGTCTCGTCGCCCTCGGCGTCCTCGCTGACCGCGAAGTAGGTGTGCACCCCGGTGTCCTCGTCGAACTCCACCGCGGTGCGGGAGATCTCGCGGCCCGAGGTCCACTCGCGCAGCTGCTGCGAGGTCTCCGCGATGGCGGTGACCTCGTCGTCGGTGAGGGTCGGCTCGCGGGGCCGGGCCGGCGCGCGCAGCGCGCCCTGGATCTCGCCGGCCTTGCCCGCGACGGCCCGCACCAGGTCGTGCGCGGCCCCCGTGGCCTCGGAGGGCGTCGGCTCGCCGACCGGCGCGGCGGCGCCCGGCGCGGCGCCGTGGAGCCCGAGGGCGAGCGTCGCCGCGATCGCGGCGACGAGTGCTCGTCGCCGGCCGGGCATCGCTCCTACCGGAAGGACCAGCGGCGGTTGAGCAGGAAGTTCACCGGCATGACGGCGGCGATCGCGACGGCCTGGGCGAGGATCTCCGGGGTGCCGGCCCGCACCATGGCCTCGAGCAGCGCGAGGTTGAGGCCCAGCGCCACGAGGCTCACCGCGAGGTACCGGGCGCCCTGCTGCACGGCCGACAGGCCGTGGCGCCGGAACGTCCAGAACTTGTTGAAGACGAAGTTGCTCGTCCACGCGACGCAGAACGCGCCCGCGGCGGCGGCGACGTGATGCGCGTCGGCCAGGTACAGCAGCGCCGAGAAGACCACGAGGTTGACGACGTAGCCGGACGCGCCGACCACGCAGAAGCGGACCAGCTGATGCCAGTCCTCGCGGCGCGCGCCGCGGATGCCCGGGGCGCGGAGGACGCGGGTGTCGGGCATCACCGGGGGCGGGGCGGACCTCGTCGGCACGGCCCGCGATGGTACCAGAGGCCCCCGGCAGCGCCGGCGTCGCCGGCCGGGCCGTTCCCCCTACACTGGACGTGATCCCGATGGACCCTCGCGAGGAGGAGACCACGCCCCCGCAGCAGATCCCGCCTGCGGCGCGCCGGCACGCCGAGAGCGCGCTCACGCCGGCCGACGCGGCCCGGTACGACGCGCGCTTCGCCTCGCGCGCCGCGGGCATCGTCTCCTCGGTCATGCGCGACCTGATGTCGCTGGCCGAGCGGCCGGACATCATCTCGCTGGCCGGCGGCTTCCCCAACACGGAGTCGTTCGAGCGCCGCGTCTTCGACGACGTCGTCGAGGCCGTCGCCCGCGACCACCTGGCGTCGGCGCTCCAGTACGGGCCCACCGAGGGCCTGCACGAGCTGCGCGAGCGCATCGTGGAGATGATGGCCGAGGGCGGCGCCGCGGCCGACGTCGACGACATCATGGTCACGAGCGGCGGTCAGCAGGCGATCGACCTCTCCATCCGCACCTTCGTGGACCCGGGCGACACGATCCTGGCCGAGGGGCCGACCTATCCGGGCGCCGTGCCGTCGTTCACCACGTACGAGGCCCGGGTCGAGCACGTGCCGATGGACGAGGACGGCCTGCGCGTGGACCTGGTCGAGGCGGCGCTCGACCGCCTCGCGGCCGAGGGCCGGCCGCCGAAGCTGCTCTACACGATCCCCAACTTCCACAACCCCGGCGGCGTCACGATGTCGCTCGAGCGCCGCCGCCGGCTCATCCGGATCGCGCACGAGCGCGAGCTGATCGTCGTGGAGGACAACCCCTACGGGTGGATCCGCTTCGAGGGCGACCCGCTGCCGACGCTGTGGGAGCTCGACGACGGCGCCGGCTGGGTGATCCACCTGTCGACGTTCTCGAAGATCCTCTCGCCCGGCGTGCGGGTGGGCTGGATCGCGGCGCCGGCGGCCGTGCTGCGCAAGATGAACCTCGGCAAGCAGGCCCAGGACCTCTGCACGTCCACGCTCTCGCAGCGGATCGTCGTCGAGTACATGCGCCGCTACGACTGGCGCGACTACGTCGCCCGGCTGAACGCGATCTACCGCTCGCGGCGCGACGCCATGCTGCGCGCCCTGGAGGAGGAGATGCCGCCCGAGGCCACCTGGACCCACCCCGAGGGCGGGTTGTTCCTGTGGGCCACGATGCCCCCGTACATCGACACCACCGACCTGCTCGCGCTCGCGGTGGAGAAGTACGAGGTGGCGTTCGTGCCCGGCCGCGGCGCCTTCCTCGACGGCCGCGGCGGCGACTCGATGCGCCTCAACTTCTCGGGCGTCGACGAGGCGACCATCGCCGAGGGCGTCCGCCGCCTGGGCCTCGCCGTGGCCGAGATGACCGAGCTGCACCGCGCGCTGGGCGGCCTGACGTGAGGGTGGCCGTGCTGAAGGGCGGCCGCTCGCTGGAGCGCGAGGTCAGCCTGCGCTCCGGGGCCAACGCGGCCGCGGCGCTGCGGCGCCTGGGCCACGAGGTGATCGAGGTCGACGCCGACCGCTCGCTGGTGCGCACCCTGCGCGCGGAGCGGCCGGAGGCCGCCTTCATCGCCCTCCACGGGCGCGGCGGCGAGGACGGCACGGTGCAGGAGCTGCTGGAGATCCTCGAGATCCCGTACACCGGGCCCGGGGTGCTGGCGTGCGAGCGGGCGATGGACAAGGTCGTCGCGAAGGCCCACTTCGAGGCGGCCGGCGTCCCCACGCCGGCCGCCTACGCGTTCCGCCAGGAGGCCTTCCGCGAGCTCGGGGCCGGCGAGGCGCTCGGCGAGATCCGCGAGCGGCTCGGGCTGCCGCTGGTCGTGAAGCCCGCCGCCCAGGGCTCGGCGCTCGGCATCTCGGTGGCCCACGAGCCGGGCGACATCCCGAGCGCGCTCATGACCGCGCTCGCCTACGACGACCGGGTGCTGCTCGAGCGCTTCGTGCCCGGGCGCGAGCTGGCGATCTCGGTGCTCGGCACGGCCGACCCGTGGGCCCTGCCCGTGGTCGAGGCCATCCCGCGCAACCGCGACTTCTACGACTTCGAGTCGCGCTACACGCCCGGGCTCACGGAGCTGGTCGCGCCGGCGCGCCTGCCCGACGAGGTGGCGCAGGAGGCGGCCCGCCTGGCGATCGCCTGCTACCGGGCGCTCGGCTGCCGCGGCGTGAGCCGGGTCGACATGATCCTCGACCCCGACGACCGCCTCTGGGTGCTCGAGATCAACGCGATCCCCGGCATGACCGACACGAGTCTGCTGCCCAAGGCCGCCGAGGCGGCCGGCCTCGGGTTCGACGAGGTCGTGGAGCGCATCCTGGCGGAGGCCGCCCTGGGCGCCTGACGCGCGCGCCCCGGGCGGCCCGCCGCGAGCCTCACCGTCCGGTCAGCAGATCACCTGGACGTGGAACGCCGAGTTGACCGCGTTGCCCTGCGCGGTGAAGGTGCGCACCACGAGCTGCGCCTTCGACGCGTCCGTCGTATCGAGGGCGAGGCGCACCGAGTGCGCGTCCGGGATCGGCGGCGTGGCGGCCGACGGCGACGCCGTCCACGTGCAGGCCGAGACGTCCCGCACGAAGCGCACGCGGTAGTTCCCCTCGTCCACCCGCTGCGAGCTGACGGCCCCGCGGCTCTGGGCCGGGATGAGGTTCGACCCCACCGCCCCGCTGCTCGCCGCCATCAGCAGCGAGCCCTGGAGCGCGGCGACCCGGCCGAGCGCGTCGTTGGAGCGCTTCACCGCGGCGACCGAGATCCTCTGGTTGATCTTGAGCTGCTGCGCGCTGACCGTCACCGGCCGTTGCGCGCTCGCCTCGTCGGTGGCCGCCTCCGTCGCCACCACGGCGCCCAGCCCGAGGGCGACGCCCGCGGTGACCCCGATCCACCAGCGTCCCTTCATCACGACCCCCTGTCCACGATGCCGGACCAGCACCGGAACGCTACGCCGCGCGGCGGACGCGCGGCGTAGCGCTCACGGGATGCTCACAAACCGGGGGCCGGCCCCTGCGAGGGTGCTAGCAGAGCACCGTCACGTGGAACGGCAGGGTCGCCACCAGCGCGCCGGTGGAGTCGGCGGTCTGCACGCGCACGACGTTGGCGCTGGAGCCGCGCCACGCGACGATCTCGCCGCTGGCGGGCGGCGCGGTGGTGCCGGGGTCGGCGATCGTCGCCTGGATGGAGCAGGCGCTCACGTCGCGGTCGAACGTCACGTCGTACTGGCCGGGCGTCCCGGTCACGGCGGCCGAGGTGGTGGCGCCCTTCGCCCGCTGCAGCGTGCCGCCCGCGGCCACGACGGCCCACCGCGGCTGGCCCTCGCGCACCGACTCGGTGAGCTTGGCGGCGGTCACCGCGCCGTCCTGGATGTCCTGGGTGCGCCAGCCGAGCACCTTGTTCGGGTTCTTCTCCTCCTTGCGCAGCGGCTGCAGCAGCTGCAGGCCCTCGTTGGAGCGGCGCACCGCCGCCTGCGAGATGCGCTGGTTGATGCGCAGCTGCTCCGGGGTGACGCGGAAGGTCGCCGACTGCGCGGAGGCCTCCTGGGTCGCCGCCTCGACGGCGACGATGCCGCCCAGGCCGAGCACCGCGCCCGCGGTGACGCCGATCCACCACTTGCCGGACTTCAGCGTGCCCTCGCTCATGTGCACCTCCTGGTGTCCTCTACATCCGGGAGGGCGTCACGTTAGGCGCTCCGCGGCCGCGCGCCGCGATCCTTCACAAACGGATTACCGCCCGCCGCCGGCGGAGCCGGCGGCGCGGACGTCCTCGCGCAGCGCCAGCAGCCCGTCGAGCACGCGGTTGACCGGCGTGGCGACGCCGCGGGCCGCGCCCTCGCGGGCCAGGAAGCCGCACAGGGCGTCCCGCTCCAGGCGCTTGCCCGCGTCGAGGTCGCGGGCGGTCGACGGCCGGTAGTCGCGCAGCTGCTCGTTGAACGCGGCCATCTCGTCGACCTCGTCCGGCGTGAGCACCACGCCGCCGGCGGCGGCCACGGCCACCACCTCCTCCATCGCCTCGCGCACCAGCGCCCTGGAGGCGGGCGTGGCGAGGGCCTGCCCGGCCGTCGCGCCGGTCACCGCGCAGATCGCGTTGAAGCCGGCGTTCCACAGCAGCTTGCGCCACTGCTCGTGCACGATGTCCTCCGACAGGCGCACGTCCCAGGCCGGCGCCACGAGCTCGTGGACGCGCCGGGCGAGCGGCGTCGCCCCGGCCGGGTCGCCGATGCGCACCCACCCCTCGGCCTCGTGGTCGACGACTCCGGGCTCGGCCACCCGGACGCCGACGAACGCGATGCCGCCGAGCACCCGCCCGGCGCCGAGCGCGGCGGCCAGGCGGCCCACGTTCTCGACGCCGTTCTGCAGGGACAGCACCGGGGCCCCGGCGGGCAGCGCGGCGGCCAGCGCCTCGGCGGCCGCCGCGGTGTGGTGCGACTTCGTCGCCACGATCGCCAGGTCCGGCGCGGGCGCGGCGCCGGGGGAGCCGGCCGCGCGGGCGGGCGCCTCCCAGCGCGTGCCGTCGGGCTCGCGTACGATCGCCGCGCCGCGGCGCCGCAGCGCGGCGAGGTGCGCGCCCCGCGCCACGAGGGTCACGTCGTGGCCGGCGCGCGCGAGGAGCGCCCCGTAGTAGGTCCCCACCGCACCCGCGCCCATGACGAGAACCGATGCCAGCTGAAGCCCCCCCGTCCGGCGGCCGCCTCCTCGTCGAGGAGGACGGCGACGCGCTCGTGGTCCGGATCGCCAACGAGGCCCGCGCCAACGCGCTCGACGAGCGGATCCTCGAGGACCTGGTGAGCCTACTGGGTGGCCCCCGCCCGGCCGCCGTCCGGGTCGTGCTGCTCGGCGGGGCGGGCGATCGCCACTTCTCGGCGGGCCTCGACCTGGGCGACCGCCCGGCCGACGAGCTCGTGGCGCACCTCCAGGCCGGCGAGCGCCTGCTGGGGCGCGCCGCGCGGGCGATCGCGGACTGCCCCCGCCCGGTGATCGGCGTGCTGAACGGCGCGGCCCTCGGCGGCGCGCTCGAGCTGGCGATGGCGTGCGACTGGCGCGTCGCCCGCCGCGGCGCCCGGCTCGGCGTGCCGGCGGCGCGCCTCGGCGTGGTCTACTCGCCCGACGGCCTGCGCCGCTTCGTGGCGGCGATGGGACCGGCGCGCACGAAGCGCCTCTTCCTCACCGGCCGCCCGGTCGAGGCGGACGAGGCGCTCGCCCTGGGCCTCGTCGACGAGGTGGCGGCCGACGACGCCGCCCTGTGGGCGGCCGCCCGCGCGGCCGCGGCCGACGTGGCCGCCGGCGCCCCGCTGGCGGTCGAGGGCACCCGGGCGATCATCGCGGCGATCGGCGAGGGCGCCCCCTGGGAGGTGATCGAGGAGACCGCCGCGCCGGCGCGCTCGCGCGCCTTCGGCTCGGACGACTTCAAGGAGGGGCTCGCGGCGTTCCGGGAACGGCGCGCCCCCCGCTTCAGGGGGCGCTGACCGGGGCCGTGCCCCGCGCGTCCCGCAGGTGCTCGTGCACCTGGGCGATCACGGCGGCGCCATCGCCCACCGCCGACGCCACCCGCTTGACCGAGCCGTGGCGGAGGTCGCCCACGGCGAACACGCCCGGCATGCTCGTCTCCAGCGGGCGGGGCGGGCGCGGCGCCGTCCAGCCGGCGCCGGGCGCCGTCGCGAGCTCGGCTCCGGTCACCACGTAGCCGCCCTCGTCGCGCGCGATCGCGCCGGGGAGCCAGTCGGTGTGGGGGTGGGCGCCGATGAGGATGAACAGCGCCGCGGCCTCGAGCTGCGTCGTGCCGCCCTCGCGGTCGCGCACGATGATGCGCTCGAGCCGTCCGGCGCCCGACCCGCCGACGACCTCGCACCCGGTGCGCACGCGGATGCGCGGTGACGCGCCGATCTGGTCGATCAGGTAACGGGACATCGTCGCGGCGAGCGAGCGGCCGCGGACGATGAGCGTCACGTGCTCGGCATGGCGGGCGAGGTGCAGGGCCGCCTGGCCCGCCGAGTTGCCGCCCCCCACCACGTGCACGCGCATCCCGGAGAGCGCGTGCGCCTCGGATGGGGAGGACCCGTAGAACACGCCCGCGCCGACCAGCTCCTCGAGCTCCGGCACGCCGATCCGCCGGTAGGCGACGCCGGTCGCGACCACGACGGCCGGCGCCCGGACGACGGAGCCGTCGGACAGCGCCGCCTCGAGGCGCCCGCCCGCCGCCGAGATCGCGGTCACGGACCGCATGAGGACGAACGAGGCGCCGAAGACCCACGCCTGCTGGTAGGCCCGCTGGGCCAGCTCGGCACCGGCGACGCCGCGCGCGAACCCCAGGTAGTTGCGGATGAGGGACGAGCTGCCGGCCTGCCCACCGATGTTCGCCCGCTCGACCACGATCGTCTCGATGCCCTCGGACGCCGCGTAGACGGCCGCGGCGAGGCCGGCGGGCCCGGCGCCGACGATGAGGAGCTCGCAGCCGTCGCGCGGCAGGCGGGTGGCGAGCCCGCACGCCTCCGCGATCTCGGCGTCGGACGGGTCGTCGAGCACCCGGCCGTCGTGGAACTCCACGCGCGTCCGGGTCGCGGCGCCCTCCGCCGCCGGCCGGAACACCGAGGGGATGCCGTTGCGCGCGAGCAGATCGCGCACCGCGCGGGCGCGGCGGTCGCGGGGGGCCCCGACGACCGCGACCTCGCGCGGCCCGCTCGGCAGCGACCTGGCCCACTCGTGCAGGAACTCGGCGACGGTCCGGTTGAAGAGCTCGTCGGGTGAGCGCCACGGCTTCAGCACGTAGTAGTCGCAGCGCCCCAGCGCCATCGCGCGCACGATCGCCGCCGCGGTCGGCTCGTCGCCCCAGCCGCCGTAGTCCACCATCAGGCCGCGGCGGGCGCGCGGGAACCGCGCGGGCACCTCCGCGAGCAGGTCCGACCCCGTTCCGTCCGGCAGCCAGTGGGCGGCCAGGACCAGCGCCAGCTCCTCGCCGCCGTCGGCCAGCGCGCGCAGGACGCCGCCGCCCTCCCGGGCCGAGGACGCCGCGACGATCCGGTAGTCCGCGCCGTACCGCCGCTGGAGCTCCCCGAGCGTGCGAGCCCGCGACCGCTCGTCGCCCTCGATCACGAGCACGACCGGCCGCCCGCTCGTGGTCACGGCGGGCCCGCCGTCCAGACGAGCTCGCAGAGGGTCACCGGGGCCGGGAACCCCTTCAGCGCCTCCTCGCGCGGGTCGGCGAAGACGAAGCCCTTGCCGATGCTGAGATCGCGGACGACCCCCGAGACCAGGACCCCGCCCGGCGCGGCGCGAGCGCACAGGCGCGCCGCGAGCTGCACCGCGGCGCCGAAGAGGTCGCCGTCCTGGGCCACGGGCTCTCCGGCGCTCATCCCGATGCGGACGCGCATCGCGGCCTCGGGGTCCCGGGCCGCGTGCTCCGCGAAGCCCCGCTGGACGTCGACGGCGCACCGCAGCGCCGACTGCACCGACGCGAAGGACGCCATGATGCCGTCGCCGGTGTGCTTCACCTCGCGCCCGCCCGTCCGGCCCAGCGCGTCGCGGACGATCCGGTCGTGACGGCGCAGGAGGGCCACCGCGCGCTCGTCACCGAGCCGCTGCACCATCTCGGTCGAGCCCTCCAGATCCGTGAAGAGGATGATCCTGAAGGCGCTGTCCGCCTGCCGCGCCGCGGCGAGGGGGTCGTCGATGCGGCCGAGGAAGCGCGCGACGTCGTCGGGGTCGACCGGGATGATCTCGTTCGCCACCGAGCCGTGGCTCTCGCGATGCACCCGCTGTGCCGCCTCGGCGTCGGGCGCCTCGACCAGGCAGAACGCGGCGCCGCGGTGGTAGTCGAACCAGTACGACACGAACCGCACGCCGTGGAGCTCCTGCACCCCGAGGTCGCTCATGTGGGCCGCCGCGACGTCGGCCGGCGTCGCGCCCTCGAGGTCGTGCCGGTCCATGAAGAAGCCCACCGGTCATCCATTCGACGCGGGCGGTGCGCGCCGATCATCACAGATCGTCCCCTCCGGCGGCGCGGGCGCGCCGCCGGAGGGTCGAGGGGTGCTACGCGCGCATCTTGGCGGCGTGCTCCTGGATGCGGGCCGCGAGGTCCTTCGCCGAGGCGTCGTACGCCTCGCCGTCGGCCCAGGTGCCGCGCGGGTCGAGCAGCGCGGCGTCGACGCCGGCGATCTCCGTGGGGACCTGGAAGCCGAAGATCGGGTCGGTCCGGGTCGGGGCGGAGTCGAGCGTGCCCGACACGGCGGCGCGGACGATGGCGCGGGTGGCGGCGATCGGCATGCGCGAGCCGACGCCGTAGGGGCCGCCCGACCAGCCGGTGTTGACCAGCCACGCCGAGACGCCGTGGCGCTCGATGCGCTCGCCGAGCAGCTCGGCGTAGACCGACGGCGGCTGCGGCAGGAAGGCCGCGCCGAAGCAGGCGCTGAACGTCGCCTCGGGCTCGACGACGCCGATCTCGGTGCCGGCCACCTTGGCCGTGTAGCCGGCCAGGAACATCGTCATGGCCTCCTCGGCGGAGAGCTTGGCGATGGGGGGCAGCACGCCGAACGCGTCGGCGGTGAGCATGACGATCGCCGACGGGTGGCCGGCGCGCTTGCTCGGCACGTGGTTCGGGATCGAGGCGAGCGGATAGGCCGCGCGGGTGTTCTCGGTCTTCGACGAGTCGTCCAGGTCGAGGCGCCGGGTGGCCGGGTCCATGACCACGTTCTCGAGCACCGTGCCGAACCGGCGGGTGGTCGCGTAGATCTCGGGCTCGCCGGTCGGCGAGAGGTTGATCACCTTCGCGTAGCAGCCGCCCTCGATGTTGAAGACGCCGTCCTCGCCCCAGCCGTGCTCGTCGTCGCCGATCAGCGGGCGCTCCGAGTCGGTGGAGAGGGTCGTCTTGCCGGTGCCGGAGAGGCCGAAGAAGATCGCCACCCGGCCGTCCTCGCCCACGTTGGCCGAGCAGTGCATCGGCAGCACGCCGCGCAGCGGCAGGCGGTCGTTCATGAGGGTGAAGATCGACTTCTTGATCTCGCCGGCGTAGTAGGTGCCGCCGATCAGGATCTCCTGGCGGCTGGGGTGCAGCAGCACGAAGTTGCCCTGGCGGGTGCCGTCGGTGGCCGGGTCGGCCTCGAAGCCCGGCGCGTGCAGCACGAGCGCCTCGGGCGCGTGCTGCTCCAGCTCCTCGTCGGAGGGCACGATGAACATCGTCTGGGCGAAGAGGGCGTGCCAGGGGCTCTCGGAGACCACCCGCAGCGGCAGCCGCTCGACGGGGTCGGCGCCCGCGAAGGCGTCGATCACGTAGAGGTCGGGGGCGGCGCCCAGGTGCGCGCGCAGCCGCTCGCCGACGCCGGCGAACTTGTCCTCGTCGATCGGCTGGTTGACCGAGCCCCACCAGATGCGGTCCTCCGAGCCGGGCTCGCGGACCACGAACTTGTCCTTCGGCGCGCGCCCGGTGTGGACGCCCGTGGAGACGACGAGCGGGCCGCCCTCGGCGATCTGGCCGTCGCCGGTGGCGAGCGCGTGCTCGTAGAGCGCGGCGGGCGGCAGGTTCCACCAGACGGTCCCCTCCGCCGAGATGCCGTGGGTGTCGAGCCCGACGGCCCCGCCCCGCCTCGCCACTTGATCGATCGCCACCTCAGCCCCCCGCGTTCGCGTCCACCAGGTTCCGCTGCCCGCGGGGTCCGAAGGCCCAGTACGCCAGCGCCGGGACGACGGCCGCGGCGGGCAACGCTAGTGCCGATCCTGCCACGTGGAGCACGATCCCGCACAGGAATCCGGCCGCCCACGCGTACAGGCCTGCCCGTCTGTACCCCGATACCGGGGACGCATTGCGGGCGACGTGCACCAGGCACACCGCGACGAGGCCCGGCGCGGCCAGCGCCATGACCGTCAGCCAGGGCAGCATGAGGTCCGCGAACCCGCCCGCCGCGATGGCCGCGCCGGCCGCGGCCACGAGCACCATCGCGGCCCGGTGGGGCACCGCCGGCGCCGCGTCGCTGAGCGACAGCGCCCCCGACCAGATGTTGGTGAGCACCGACCCCGTGAAGCCGACGGCGACGAACAGGTAGGCGCCCTCGGCGCTGCCCAGGTCGCGCAGCACGTCGGCGAGGTCCCAGGTGCCGGTGGCGGCGTGGAGCGCGGCGCCGGCGAGCGCGAACGCCAGCAGCGGGGCCGCCAGGCCGGCGAGCGCGCACCACAGCACCTGGCGCGGCCGGGCGAGGTCGCTCGTGAAGTCGGGCGTGCGCAGGGAGAAGGCCGCGCCGTAGCCCACGACGAGGGCCACCGCCGCGGCGAGGCCGATCGGCTCCTCGCCGGCTCGGCCGCCGGACAGGGTGACCGGGTGGTCGGCGAACGCCAGGTGCAGGCCGTAGGCGGCGATCGCGGCGGTCGCCACCCCCGCGGCCAGCGCCGACCACGACAGCGCGCCGAGGCCGCGCCACGCGACGGCCAGCATCAGGACGGCGAACAGCGCGACGCCGGCGACGTCGGACACGCCCAGCAGTCGCGCCGTCGCGACGCCGGCCACGCCCACGTTGACGCCGAACCAGCCGAGCATCATCGCCAGCATCACCACCGATGCCGAGCGGCGGCTGCCCAGCTCGCCGAGCGGCCCGGCCGTGAGCGCCCCGAGCGACCGCCGCGTGCGCTGGCCGAGCACCCCCTGGGTCACGGCGAGCGCCGCCAGCAGCGCGGTGCCGGCCACGAGCGCGACCACCAGCTCGCCGCCGCGCAGCCCACGGCCCACGCCGCCGCCGGTCATGAGCGCCGCCGGGCTGGTGCCGATGCCGACCCAGGGTCCCAGCCGCCGGATCCAGCCCTCGCGCCCCATGGCGCGCGATCGTAGTGGCGCCGGGTATCCTGCGCGCGTGGGCCACCGCAGCGACTACGCGCCGGGGCTGTTCTGCTGGGCGGACCTCGGCACCACCGACGCCGCGGGCGCGCGCGCGTTCTACGCCGAGCTGCTCGGCTGGGAGCCCGACCCCGCCCGCTCGGCGCCCGACCCGGACGAGTACGCCGTGATGGCGATCGACGGCGCGGCGGTGGCCGGCGTCTACCTGCAGGACGAGGACCAGCGCGCCCGCGGCGTGCCGCCCGCCTGGCTCTCGTACGTGGCGGTCGAGGACGCCGACGCCACGGCCGCCCGCGCGCAGGAGCTGGGCGGCGCGCTGCTGATGGGGCCCAAGGACGTCGCCGAGGACGGCCGCATGGCGCTGATCGGCGATCCCCAGGGCGCGGTGTTCGCGCTGTGGCAGGGCCGGCGCTTCGCCGGCGCCGAGCTGGTCAACGACGCCGGCGCCATGACCATCAACCAGCTCAACACGACCGACCCGGCGGGCGCCGAGGCCTTCTACTCCGAGCTGTTCGGCTGGGAGTTCGCGCAGGTCGGCACCGACGCCGCGCCGTTCTGGAGCATCGCGAACGACGGCCGCCTGAACGGCGGCATGATGGCGCTGCAGCCGCAGGCGCCCGCGCCGCCCCACTGGCTCGTCTACTTCACCGTGGAGGACCTCGACGCCTCGGCGGGGGTCCTCGCCGCGCGCGGCGGCGCGGTGGTCGTGCCCCCCATGCAGGTGCCCGCCGGGCGCTTCCTCGTGGCGCACGACCCGCAGTACGCGTTCTTCGCGCTGTTCGAAGGCGCCGTCGATCCGTAGGGACCGGCTCGCCGCCCTGGGCGTCCAGCTGCCGGTGCTGCCGACGATCGTGCTCGGCGCGCTGCCCGGGCCGCCCGGCTGGGCCGCACGGCTGGCCCGCATCGGCGTGGACGTGGTGGCGAGCGGCGCCGAGGAGGACACCGCCGAGACCGTCGCCGCCGCCCGCGCCGCGGCGCCGCACGCCGCGCTGAAGGCGCGGGCCGTCGACGCGGCCGAGCTCGGCGACCCGCCGCCCGGCCTGATCCTCGAGACCGCCGGCGAGGCGCCGGAGGGCTGCTACGTCCTGGGGGCCGCCGACGCGGCCATCGAGGCCGTCGACGGCGCCTCGGCGGAGGTCGAGGAGGTCATGGACGTCGCCCGGCGCACGCTCGACGCGGCGCGCGAGGGCACCCCCTCGGCGCTGTGGGTGGCGGCCACGCCCGGCCTCGACGCCCTGCCCGAGGACGTGGTCGAGGCCAAGCTCGCGGTGCTGGTCGAGGGCGCCCGCCAAGCGCGCCTCTACCTGGCCAAGGAGCAGTTCGACCTCGACTAGGCGCCCGCCGGGCGCGCGGGCGCGGCGCCGGCCGTCCCCCGGGGTGCTCCCCGGCCGGGCCGGCGGTCAGCCCGCCGGGGCCGCCGCCGGCTCGGCGCGCTCGTACGCCAGGTTGGGCGCCAGCCAGCGCTCCATCTCGTCGACCGCCATGCCCATCCGTCCGGCGTAGGACTCCACCTGGTCGCGCCCCAGCGGGCCGACCGCGAAGTAGCGCGACTCGGGGTGCTGGATGTAGATGCCGCTCACCGAGGCGGGCGGCGTCATCGCGAGGTGCTCGGAGAGCGCCATCCCGATCTCCTCGGCGCCCAGCAGCTCGAACAGCCGGCGCTTCGGCAGGTGGTCCGGGCAGGCCGGGTAGCCGAACGCCGGGCGGATCCCGCGGTAGCGCTCGTCGATGAGGTCCTGGTTGGTGAGCTCCTCGCCGGCGCCGTAGCCCCACTCGCGCCGCACGCGCGCGTGGAGCATCTCGGCGAACGCCTCGGCCAGCCGGTCGGCGAGCGCCTTGGTCATGATCGCCGAGTAGTCGTCGTGCTGGGCCTCGTGGGCGCGCACGAGGTCGTCCACGCCGAGGCCCGCCGTGACGGCGAACGCGCCGACGTGGTCGGGCAGCCCGGTGTCGAGCGGCGCCACGAAGTCGGCGAGGCAGTACTGCGGCTTGTCGTCGGCCTTCACCCGCTGCTGGCGCAGCATCGGGAAGCGCATCAGCTCGCGCGAGCGCGACGGGTCGGCCCACAGCACGATGTCGTCGCCGTCGGAGTTGGCCGGCCACAGGCCGTACACGCCGCGCGCGCGGATGCGCCCGCCGGCCACCAGCTCGTCGAGCATCGCGGTGGCGTTGGCGAACAGCTCGCGCGCGGCCGCGCCGTGGCCCGGGTGGTCGAGCACGTCCGGGTACTTGCCCTTCAGCTCCCAGGCGTGGAAGAAGAAGGTCCAGTCGATGAAGGGCACGATCTCGGCGAGCGGCACGTCGTCGAGCACCCGCCGGCCGGTGAACTCGGGCTCCGGCACGTCCTCGGGCCGCCAGGCGAAGCGCGGGCGGCGCGCGCGGGCCTCGGCGTAGGCGTGCTGCGGCCGCGCCCGGCGGGTCGCGTACTGCTCGCGCAGCTGCTCCTGCTCCTCGCGGGTCGCCGCCTCGAAGACCGGCCGCTGCTGCGGGTCGAGCAGCCGCGAGACCACGCCGACCGCCCGCGAGGCGTCGAGCACGTGGGTGACCGAGTTGGAGTAGGCCGGCGCGATCTTGACCGCGGTGTGCTGACGGCTGGTGGTGGCGCCGCCGATCAGCAGCGGGATGTCCATGGAGCGGCGCTCCATCTCCTGGGCCACGGCCACCATCTCGTCGAGCGAGGGGGTGATGAGGCCCGACAGCCCCACCATGTCCGCCCGCTCCTCGGCCGCCGCGTCGAGGATGCGCTCGGCGGGCACCATCACGCCGAGGTCGACCACCCGGTAGTTGTTGCAGCCGAGCACCACGCCCACGATGTTCTTGCCGATGTCGTGGACGTCGCCCTTCACGGTCGCCATCACCACGGTCCCCTGCGGCTCGGCGTCCCGGCCGGCCGCCTCGGCGGCGGCGCGCTCCTCCTCCATGAACGGCTCGAGGTAGGCCACCGCCCGCTTCATCACGCGGGCGCTCTTCACCACCTGGGGCAGGAACATCTTGCCGGCGCCGAACAGGTCGCCCACCACGCCCATGCCGTCCATCAGCGGGCCTTCGATGACGGCCAGCGGCGAGCCGTATGCCTGGCGCGCCTCTTCGGCGTCGGCCTCGACGTGCTCGACGATGCCGTTGACCAGCGCGTGCTCGAGGCGCTTCTCCACCGGCTCGCCGCGCCAGGCCTGGTCGGCGACCGCCGCGCCGCCGGTGCCCTTGACCCGCTCGGCCAGCTCCACGAGGCGCTCGGTGGCGTCGGGGCGGCGGTCGAAGAGCACGTCCTCGACGGCCTCGAGCAGCTCCTCGTCGATCTGCTCGTACACGATGAGCTGGCCGGCGTTGACGATGCCCATGTCCATGCCGGCGCGGATCGCGTGGAGCAGGAACGCGCTGTGCATCGCCTCGCGCACCGCGTCGTTGCCGCGGAACGAGAACGACAGGTTGCTGACGCCGCCGCTCACCTTCGCGCCGGGGCAGCGCTCCTTGATCTGGCGCGTGGCCTCGATGAAGGCCATCGCGTAGCCGTTGTGCTGCTCGATGCCGGTGGCCACGGCGAAGATGTTGGGGTCGAAGACGATGTCCTCGGGCTGCACGCCGGCGCGCTCCACCAGCAGCCCGTAGGCCCGCTCGCAGATCGCGACCTTGCGCTCCACGGTGTCGGCCTGGCCCTGCTCGTCGAAGGCCATCACGACCATCGCCGCGCCGTAGCGCCGGGCCAGGCGCGCCTTGGCCAGGAAGTCCTCCTCGCCCTCCTTGAGCGAGATGGAGTTGACGATCGGCTTGCCCTGCACGCAGCGCAGGCCGGCCTCGATGACCGACCACTTCGAGCTGTCGATCATGATCGGCACGCGCGCGATGTCCGGCTCGGTGGCGACCATGTTGAGGAACGTGGTCATGGCCGCCTCGGAGTCGAGCATGCCCTCGTCCATGTTCACGTCGATCACGTTCGCGCCGTTGCGGACCTGCTCGGCCGCCACCTCCAGCGCGGTCGTGTAGTCGCCCGACGTGATCAGCTCGCGGAAGCGCTTCGAGCCGGTGATGTTGGTGCGCTCGCCGATCATCAGGAAGTTGGCGTCGGGGCGCAGCACGAGGGGCTCGAGGCCCGCGAGGCGGGTGAGCGGCTCCTGCACGGGGATGCGCCGAGGCGCGCGGCCCTCGGCGGCCGCCGCGATGGCGCGGATGTGATCGGGCGTGGTGCCGCAGCAGCCGCCCACCATGTTGATGAGCCCGCCCTCGACGAAGCCGCCGAGCTCCCCGGCGGTCTCCTCGGGGCCCTCCTCGTACTCGCCGAACGCGTTCGGCAGGCCGGCGTTGGGGTAGCAGCTCGTCCAGCAGGTGGCGACCCGCGACAGCTCCGCCAGGTAGGGGCGCATCTCGGCCGCGCCCAGCGCGCAGTTGACGCCCACGCTGAACGGCCGGGCGTGGGCGACCGTGATCCAGAAGGCCTCGATCGTCTGACCGGCGAGCGTGCGCCCGCTGCGGTCGGTGATCGTCACCGAGATCATGAGCGGCGGCCGCACGCCGGTCTCCTCTGCCACCTCGTCGATCGCGGCGATCGCGGCCTTCGCGTTGAGGCCGTCGATGATCGTCTCGACCAGCAGCAGGTCGGTGCCGCCCTCGATGAGCCCCCGCACCTGATCGGCGTACGCCGCCCGCAGCTCCTCGAACGTGATCGAGCGCTTCGACGGGTCCTCGACGTCGGGCGAGATCGACAGCATCCGGTTGGTGGGGCCGATCGCGCCCGCCACGAAGCGCGGCCGGTCGGGCGTGCGCGCCGTCCACCCGGCCGCGGCGGCCTTGGCCAGCCGCACGGCCTCGCGGTTGAGCTCGCGCACGAGGTGCCCGGTGCCGTAGTCGGCCTGGGCCACGGACGTCGACGAGAACGTGTTGGTCTCGATGATGTCCGCGCCGGCCTCGAGGAAGGCCTCGTGGATGCCCGTGACGATGTCCGGGCGGGTGAGGGTCAGCAGGTCGTTGTTGCCCTTCAGCGGCTGCGGGTGGTCCCGCAGGACCTCGCCGCGGAAGTCGGCCTCCTCGAGCGGGTGGCGCTGCATCATCGTGCCGGTGGCCCCGTCGAGGATCAGGATCCGCTCGGCGAGCAGGCGGTCGAGGACGGCTCTGGTGTCGGCGCTCATCGGGTCAGCCTAGTCCAGCCGGCCCGGGTCAGCCGTCGCGGGGGAACAGCACCCGCGCCACGAGCGGGCCCGCGAGGATGCCCGCGAGCACGACGCCGATCGCCGCGTAGGCGAGCGGCTCGCTCTCGATCGCCACCGCGGTGATGCCGAGCGCGCCCGCGAGCGCGCTCGCCACCACCAGGCGGATCGTCTTCTCGGCGCGGGGCGACAGGCGGCGGATCCAGCTCACCGGCCGCCCCCGTCGCCGTCGAACCGGGTCAGCGCCAGCACGGCGTTGTGGCCGCCGAGCCCGTACGACGCCGAGAGCGCCACGCGCAGGTCGGCGGGCCGGGCCACGTTGGCCACGTGGTCGACGCCCTCGCAGGCCGGGTCGACGTGCTGCAGGTTGATCGTCGGCGGCAGCACCCCCTCGCGCAGGGCGAGCGCCGTGATGGCCGCCTCGAGCGCGCCCGTGGCGCCCATGCAGTGGCCGTGCATCGACTTTGTGGCGCTCACCGCGACCCGCGACGCGATGTCCTCGCCCAGCGCGTCGCGCAGCATCCGGATCTCCGTCGGGTCGCCGGGCTTGCTGGCGCCGCCGTGCGCGTTGACGTGGTCGACCTCCGCGGGCTCCAGGCCGGCGTCGGCCAGGGCGGCGCGCACGGCGCGCGCCTGCGCGCGGCCGCTCGGGTCGGGGTCGGTGATGTGGTGCGCGTCGGCGCTCGCGCCGTATCCGGCCACCTCGCACAGGATCGTGGCCCCGCGGGCCAGCGCGTCCTCGAGCGGCTCGAGCACCACCACTGCGCCGGCCTCGCCCACCAGGAAGCCGTCGCGGTCCCGGTCGAACGGCCGCGCGGCGCCGGCCGGGTCGTCGTTGCGGCGCGAGAGCACCCGCATCGCGTCGAAGCCGGCGACGAAGTAGGGCGAGATGAGCGTGTCGCCGCCCCCGGCGAGCATCGCCCGGGCGTCGCCGCGGCGGATGATCTCGGCGGCGGTGCCGATCGAGTCGGTGCCCGCGGCGCACGCCGTGCAGACCGCCGTCACCGGCCCGCGCAGCCCGAGCTCGATGGACACCTGGCCGGCGCCCATGTTGGCCACGCTCAGGGGGATCGCGAACGGGGAGACCCGGTCGGGGCCGCGCTCCACCATCACGCGGTGCTGCTCCTCGCGCGACACCGTCCCCGAGCCGCCGTTGCCGATGATCGCGCCGATGCCCTCGCCGTCGCGGTCGATCGCCAGGCCGGCGTCCGACACGGCCAGGTGCGCCGCCGCCACCGACAGCTGGGCGTAGCGGTCCATGCGCCGCGCGGCGCGCCGGTCCATGAAGTCGGCCGGCTCGAAGCCGTGGGCCTCGCAGGCGATGCGCACCGGCAGGTCGGAGGCGTCGAAGCGGGTGATCATGCCGGCGCCCGAGCGCCCCTCCACGACGGAGCGCCACATCTCCTCGCGGCCGATGCCCAGCGGGCAGACCACGCCGATGCCGGTCATGACGACGCGCACGCGCCCGTCCGCGTCGCGGCTCACGCCTCGTACCTCGAGAAGGCGAGCACGGCGTTGTGGCCGCCGAAGCCGAACGAGTTGGAGAGCGCCACCCGGACGGGCGCCTCGCGGGCCTCGCCGAGCACGTGGTCGACGCCCTCGCATGCCGGGTCGAGGTCCTCGACGTTGATCGTGGGCGGCACCCGGCCCTCCCGCACCGCGAGCGCCGTGAGCACGGCCTCGAAGCCGCCGGCCGCGCCCATGCCGTGGCCGTGCATCGACTTCGTGGAGCTCACCATCACCTCGCCCGCGCGGTCGCCGAGGAGCTGCCTGATCGCCCCGATCTCGACGGCGTCGCCGGCGGGCGTGGAGGTGCCGTGGGCGTTCACGTAGTCGACCTCCGAGGGGTCGATGCCGCCCCGCTCGAGCGCGCCGCGCATGGCCGCGATCTGCCAGCGGCCGCTCGGGTCGGGGTCGGTGAGGTGGTAGGCGTCGCTGCTGGCGCCGTAGCCGCGCAGCTCGCAGATGACGTCGGCGCCGCGCGCCAGCGCGTGCTCCAGGCTCTCGAGCACCAGCACGCCCGCGCCCTCGGCGGCCACGAAGCCGTCGCGGCCCAGGTCGAAGGGCCGGCTGGCGTGCTCGGGGTCGTCGTTGCGCCGCGACAGCGCGCGGGTCGCGTCGAGGCCCGCCATGCAGAAGGGCGTGATGCCGGCCTCGGTCCCGCCGGCCACCATCACGTCGGCGGCGCCGCGGCGGATGATCGCGGCCGCGTCGCCGATGCCGTGGTTGCCCGACGCGCAGGCGGTGACGACGCACGAGGCCGGGCCGCGCAGGCCGAGCTGCATCGCCACGTGTCCGGCGGACATGTTGACGATCGCCATCGGGACCATGAGCGGCGAGGCGCGCTCGGCGCCGCGCTCCATGAGGTCGAGGTGGAAGTCCTCGAACGTCTCGCTGGCGCCGTTACCGGTCGACATCACCACCCCGGCGCGGTCGCGGTCCTCGTCGTCCTCGATCGCCAGGCCGGCGTCCTCGAGCGCCATCCGCGACGCCACCACGGCGAACTGGCTGGCGCGGTCCATCCGCCGCGCCGCGCGCCGGCCGAGCTCGGCCTCGCCGTCGAAGCCGTGCACCTCGCAGGCGATCCGGCAGCCGTGCCGCGAGGCGTCGAAGCGCGTGATCGGCCCCGCGCCCGAGCGCCCCGCCAGGGCGGCCTCCCACGTCGCGCGCCCGTCGGCGCCGAGGGGCGAGACGGCCCCCACGCCCGTCACGACCACACGCCGTTCGTCCCTCATATCCGCAAGCCCCCGTCGACTGCCAGTACCGAACCGGTGATGTACCCCGCCGCCGGCGAGAGGAGGAAGGCGACCGGCCCCGCCACGTCCTCCGGCGTGCCCAGCCGGGGCAGCGCGCTGCCCGCCAGCAGCCGGCCCCGCTGCTCGTCGGTGAGCACGTCGGTGAGCCGGGTGGTGATGTAGCCGGGCGCCACCGCGTTGACCCGCACCCCCGAGGGGCCGGCGCTGCGGGCGAGCGAGCGCACCAGGCCGATGATGCCCGCCTTCGACGCCGCGTAGTTCGCCTGGCCCGCGTTGCCCTGCACGCCCACCACCGACGAGATCGCCACGATCGCGCCGGAGCGCCGGCGCAGCATGCCCTCGAGCGCCGCGTGCACGGCGGCCATCGTGCCGGTCAGGTTGACGTCGATCGTCGCGCGCCAGGCCTCGCCGTCCATGCGCACCGCCGGGCCGTCGCGGGTGACGCCGGCGTTGGCCACGAGCGCGTCGAGCGGCCCGAGCGCCTCCTCGGCGGCGGCCACGGTCGCGGGCGCTGCGGCCGGGTCGCGGGCCTCGCTGCGCTGCACGTGCGCCCGCGCGCCCGCGCGCGCCACCTCGGCGGCGGTCGCCTCGGCGCCGGCGCGGTCGGCGGCGTAGGTCAGCGCGACGTCCCAGCCCCCGCGCGCGAGGGCCACCGCACATGCCGCACCGATCCCCTTGCTCGCTCCGGTGACGAGCGCGACGGGCACCCCTACGAGGGCCGCCCCGCGAGCTCCAGGAGCGCCGGCAGGTCGCTCGGGTCGCCGAGGTTAACCGCCTCGACGCCCGGTCGGATGCGGCGCACGAGGCCGACCAGCACGCGGCGGTTGCCGAACTCCACGAAGCGGTCGACGCCCAGGTCGAGCGCGGTGCGCACCGACTGGGTGAAGCGCACCGGCGCCGTCAGCTGCTGGGCGAGGATCACCTTCAGGCGCTCCCCCCGCTCCACGGCGGCCGAGGTCGCCGACAGGAAGGGCAGCGACGGCGTATTGAGCTTGACGCCGGCCAGCGCCTCGCGCAGCCGCTCGGCCGCGGGCGCCATGACCGTCGAGTGGAAGGCGCCGTCGACGTCGAGCAGGCGGGCCTTGATGCCGCGGGCGTGCGCGAGGTCGATGAGGCGCTCGACGCCGCGCGAGAGGCCCGACGCCACGATCTGCCCCGGGCAGTTGTAGTTCGCCGGCCAGACGTCGCCGGCCTCGAGGCAGAGCGCCTCGATGTCCTCGTCGCTCGCGCCGAGCAGCGCGGCCATGGACCCCGGGCGCTGCGCGACCACGTCGCTGGTGGAGGCGACGCGCGCCTGCACCAGGCGCAGGGCCGACTCGAACGAGAGGCTGCCGCAGGCCACGAGGGCGCCGTACTCGCCGAGCGAGTGGCCCATCGTCAGGTGGCCCTCGATGCCGTGCTCGCGAGCGACCCGCCACGCGGCGACCGAGTTCGTGAGCACCGCCGGCTGGCAGTGCTCGGTCGACATCAGCTGCTCGTGGGGCCCCTCGAAGCAGAGCCGCGCCAGGTCGTATCCGAGGACGTCGTTCGCCTCCTCGAAGGTGCGGCGGGCGACCGGGTACGCGGCGGCGAGCGCCTGGCCCATCCCGACCTGCTGGGACCCCTGGCCGGGGAAGAGGAGCGCGATCAGCGGGGGGACTCCGCGCCGCGCCGGTGAAGTGCGGTGGACCTCATGCCGGGCTCCTCGTGCAACGACGTTCGGGGACGGGCCCTCACACCCGTGAGACCACAGATGATAGAGAAGCCGTCAAGCGGTTTCACCGGGGCCCCCCCGACGCCCGTCAGGGCCGCAGCGCCCGCCCCGCCGCCTCGCCGAGCGCCACGGCCCGGTCGCGGTCCTCGGCCACGACGAGCAGCACCCGGTCCTCCGTGGCGAACGAGAGGATCGAGGCGCCGCCGGCGCGCTGCACGCGCGCGTCGGTCGCGCCCTCGATCGGGGCCTCGCCCTCGTCGTCGCCGGCGATCTGGCCGCGCAGCAGCGCGAGCGCGCCCGGCGGGTCGCCGCCCGCCCCCGCGCCCACCAGCAGCGCCACGTCGGCGCCGGAGGTCGCCTGGGCGGTCTCGACCGGGCCGAGCCCGCCGAGGTCCAGGTTCGCGACCGCGGGGTCGGTGGCCTCCACGGTCCAGCCGTCGATGGCGGCGGGCAGCACCGCCCCCACCGTGGGCGCGCCCGGCGCGGCGGGCGGCGCGGCCCCGGTGGGCGCGCCGGTCGCGGGGGGCGCCCCGGTCGCGACGACGTACGTGGTTACGGTGCGGCCCTCGCCGCCGCCCGAGGCCAGCGCGACGACCGCGATCACGACGGCGAGGGCGCCGAGCACCCCGGCGACGATGAGCGGCACGCGCATGCGCCGCGCGAGCGGCGGGGGCGGTGGCGTCACCTCGCCCGACGCCGGCTCGGGCGGCGGGGGCGGGGGCGGGGGCGGCGGGGCGTCGCCGGTGAGGGTGGGCGCCGGCGGCGGCGGGGGCGGCGCCGCGGCGGCCGCCGGGCGCGCCGCGGCGGCGCCGGGCGTCGCGGCGACGGCCGCCTCGAGGTCGTCCACGAGCGCGACCGCGGTGGGGTGGCGCTCGCCGGGGTCCTTCGCGAGGCCGCGGCGCAGCACCTCGTCGACGCGCGTCCCGAGCGCCGGCACCCGCTCCGAGGCCGCGGGCGGCGCCTCGTGCACGTGGGCGTACAGCGTGGCGGCGCGGTCGTCGCGCCGGAAGACCGGCCCGCCGGTGAGCGCCTCGAAGGCCATGGCCGCGAGCGCGTAGCGGTCGGTCGCGGGGGTCACGTCGGCGCCGCGCGCCTGCTCGGGCGCCACGTACTCGAGCGTCCCCATCCACACCCCGGCCTTGGTCAGGCGGGCCGCCGAGATCGCCCGCACCAGCCCGAAGTCGGACAGGTAGGCGTGGTCGCCGGGGCCGAGCAGCACGTTGGCCGGCTTGACGTCGCGGTGCACCATGCCGCCCCGGGCCATGTGGTCGAGCGCCTCGGCCACCTGGCGCAGGATCGCGAGCGCGCGGCGCACGCCGACGCCCCCGGGGGCGCGCACGAGGGCGTCGAGGGTCGGCCCGTCGACGAACTTCATGGCGAGGAACGCGAAGCCGTCGGCCTCGCCGGCCTCGAAGACCGGGATGATGTGCGGGTGGTCGAGGCTGGCCGCGGCGATGCCCTCGCGCGTGAAGCGCTCGAGGAAGTCGGGGTCGGCGGCCAGCTGGGGCGCGACCACCTTCAGCGCCACCGTGCGCTGCAGCGAGAGCTGGGTGGCGCGGTAGACGACCGCCTGGCCGCCGCGGCCGAGCTCGGCCTCGACCCGGTAGCCCTCGATGA
Organism: Miltoncostaea marina; assembly: GCF_018141525.1. Taxonomy (GTDB): domain Bacteria; phylum Actinomycetota; class Thermoleophilia; order Miltoncostaeales; family Miltoncostaeaceae; genus Miltoncostaea; species Miltoncostaea marina. The sequence goes on along the minus strand of NZ_CP064655.1, from coordinate 3,181,002 downwards.
CGCGGCCGATCAGCTCGCTCGTCCCGTCCGCACCGGCCACGGGCCGAGCGTACCAGCGGGCGCCCGGCCGGCCGCCCGCCCCACGTGCGACCATGCCCGGATGCCGTCGCCGCCGCTCATCCCGCTCCGCCACTTCTTCGACAACCCGGAGCGCGCCCTCGCCCGGCTCTCGCCCGACGGGCGCCGCATCTCGTGGCTCGCCCCGCGCGACGGCGTCCTCAACGTGTGGGTGTCCGACGTGGCCGGCGGCGAGGCGGTCCCGGTGACCGACGACCGCGACCGCGGGGTGCGCTCGTACGGCTGGACGCGCGACTCGCGCCGCATCATCCACCTCCAGGACACGGGCGGCGACGAGAACCACCACCTGCTCTGCGTCGACGTCGACGACGGCGGCCGGACGCGCGACCTGACGCCCTTCCCCGGCGTGCGCGCGGGCCTCGTCGCCGTGCCCCGGGCCACGCCGCGGCACGTGCTGGTCACGCTCAACCTGCGCGACCGCACGCTCTTCGACGCGTACCGGCTCACGCTCGCCACCGGGCGCCTCGAGCTGGTGGGCCGCAACCCGGGGAACATCATCGGCTGGCTCGCCGACCGCGAGGGCCGGCTGCGCGCCGCCCGGGCGCAGACGCCCGCCGGCGACTACCAGCTGCTGGTGCGCGACCACGAGGACGCCGAGCTGCGCGTGGTGGCCGAGTACGCCAACGAGGACGGCGGACACGCCTTCGCGTTCACCCCCGACGGCGCCCGGCTGTGGGTGGCCAGCGCCCGCGGCAGCGACCTGCTGCGGCTCGTGGAGCTCGACCCTGCCGACGGCTCCGAGCGCGAGATCGACGCCGACGACGAGGTGGACCTGGCCGCGCCGCTCGTCAGCGACCGCACCGGCGAGCTGCTCGGCGCCGCCTACGTGCGCGACCGGGTGGTGCTGCACGCCTTCGACGAGCGCTTCGCGCGCGACTGGGAGGCGATCCGGCGCCTGCACCCGGGCGACCCGCACATCACCGGCCAGGACGCCGACGAGACCATGTTCGTCGTGTCGTTCGACGACGATCGCGACCCCGGCGCCGCCTACCTGTACGACCGCGCGACGGGCGCGTCGCGCCTGCTGCACCGCTCGCGGCCGTGGCTCGACCCGGAGACGCTCGCGCCGATGCGCCCCGTGACCATCACCTCGCGCGACGGCCTGCCGCTGCGCTCCTACCTCACGCTGCCGCTCGGCGCGGAGCCGCGCGACCTGCCGGCGGTGCTCGTCGTGCACGGCGGGCCCTGGGCGCGCGACACCTGGGGCTACGACCCGCAGGCCCAGATGCTCGCGAACCGCGGCTACGCCGTGCTGCAGGTCAACTACCGCGGCTCCACGGGCTTCGGCAAGCGGTTCATGCACGCCGCCGAGCGCGAGTTCGCCGGGAGGATGCACGACGACCTGATCGACGCCGTGGAGTGGCTGGTCGGCGAGGGCATCGCCGACCGGCGCCGCGTCGGCATCTACGGCGGCTCGTACGGCGGCTACGCGGCGCTCGTCGGCGCCACCTTCACGCCGGACGTGTTCGCCGCGGTCGTGAGCATGGTGGGCCCCTCGAGCCTCGTCACGCTGGTGCGCTCGTTCCCGCCCTACTGGCGGCCGCTGCTGGCGAGCACCTGGTTCCGCTACGTCGGCGACCCCGACGACCCCGAGCAGCTCGCCGACCTCGAGGCCCGCTCGCCCCTCAACCGGGTCGACCGCATCACGGCGCCGCTGCTCGTGATCCAGGGCGCCAACGACCCGCGGGTGACGAAGGCCGAGTCGGACCAGATCGTCGAGGCCCTGCGCGCCCGCGGCGTGGCGGTGGAGTACCTCGTGAAGGACGACGAGGGCCACGGGTTCGTGAAGCCCGAGAACCGGATGGACGCGTTCCGGGCGATCGAGCGCTTCCTCGCCCGCCACCTGGGCGGCCGGGCGGAGGGCTGACGACGGCGGCCGCGGCCGGCGGGCGCTACCGCTGGGCGGTCCTGGCCGCCGGCATGGCGGCGCAGGCCGGCATCTCGGCGGTGCAGCTCGGCCTGCCCGCGGTCGCGCCCCGCATCCGCGACGAGCTGGGCCTGTCGCTGGCGGGCACCGGCACCCTGCTCGCGGCGTCCACGGTCGGCATCATCGCCACGCTGCTCGGCTGGGGCGCGCTCGCGGACCGGGTGGGCGAGCGGGCGGTGATCGGGGTCGGCCTCACCGGGGCCGCGGGGGCGCTCGCGCTGGGCTCGCAGGCCGGGTCGGCCGGGGCGCTGGGCGCCTGCCTGGTGCTGGCCGGCGCGCTCGGCTCGAGCGCGAACGCCGCCAGCGGGCGCGCGGTGGTCGCCTGGTTCGGCCCGGGCGAGCGGGGCCTCGCGCTGGGGCTGCGCCACATGTCGACGCCGCTCGGCGGCGCGGCGGCCGCGGCGCTGCTGCCGCTCGCCGCCGACGCCGGCGGCCTCGAGGCCGCGCTGCTGGCGCTGGCGGCCGCCTGCCTGGGCGGCGCGCTGGCCGCGGTGGCCGGGCTGCGCCGCGCGCCCGCCGCGCCCGATGCCTCCGGCGCGCCGCGTCCCGGCGCCGGGCCGCTGCGCGACCCCGCCATCTGGCGCCTGTCGCTGGGCACGGCGGCCGTCGTGCTGGCCCAGCTGTCGCTGCTGTCGTTCACGGCGCTGTACCTGCACGAGGAGCGCGGCTGGTCGCCTGGCGCGAGCGCGCTCGCCCTGGCGGGCGTGCAGGCGGGCGGGGCGGTCGCCCGGGTGGTGGCCGGCGCGTGGTCGGACCGCGCCGGCAGCCGCATCGGCCCCCTGCGCGCGCTGGCCCTCGCCGGCGGGGTGACCCTGGCGGCGGCGGCCGCGCTCCTGGCGGCGCCCGACGGGCCCGCGGTCGCCGCGCTCGTGGTGGCCGGCGTGCTGACGATGGCCGGCAACGGCGTCTCGTTCGCGGCCGCCGCCGAGATGGCGGGCCCCGCCCGGGTCGGCACGGCGCTGGGCCTGCAGAACACCGTCCTGTTCGTGGCGGTGGCGATGGCCCCGCCGGCCTTCGGCGCGGCGGTCGGCCTGGTGGAGTGGCCGGCCGCGTTCGCGCTCGCTGCGGCGTGCCCGCTCGTCGGCTGGTGGGCCCTCGGCCCGCTGCGGGCGCGCGAGCGCGCGCGCCCGTCCTGACGCCCAGGCGACGGCGCCCCCGGGGCGCACGGGGCCGGCTTGCGCGCCGCCGGGCGTCGTGCGCATGATCGACGACACGCGCCGCGCGGGCCTGCGCGCCCGCTCGGCTGCACGAGGGGGCGAGCATGGCGACCATGGAGATCAAGAACTTCGAGGCGCCGGAAGAGACGCGGCCGTTCACCGCCAACGGCAGGGCGGAGGTGGTGACCGTCGGCGGGCACCCCGTGCTGCGGGGCGTCTTCGAGCCGGGCTGGCGCTGGTCCGAGCACGTCAAGCCGATCGCGGGCACGGGGAGCTGCGAGGCGACCCACCTGCTCTACTGCGTCTCGGGTCGGATGGCCGTGCGCATGGCGGACGGCGCCGAGGCCGAGTTCGGCCCCGGCGACGTGGCCGCGATCGAGCCCGGTCACGATGCCTGGACTGTCGGCGACGAGCCGTGCGTCGCGATCGACTTCGGCGGCTACGCGCAGTACGCCAGGGCATAGGGCCCACCCCGGCGATGCCCGCCGCGAGCCCGGGACGGCGGCCGCCCGCCCGCCGCCGTCCCCGGTCGGCGCGCGGGACGGCGGTCTCGGTGATCCGACCACGGACCTGCGCGACACGGCTGACCGGCGGCCGGTTGCCGAGCGAGCTCTGGGGACGACGTCGGTTGTACCACCGCACCCAGCCTGAGAGGGCCCGGGTGCGGTGGGCGCTGGTCGGATCGGCGTAGCGGTAGGCCCACTCGCGCAGGGCGGTGCCGATGAAGGCCTCGGCCTTGCCGTTGGTGCGGGGCGTGTAGGGCAGGGTGCGCCGGCGCCCGATGTCGAGCGCCAGGCAGAGATGGCGCCAGGGGTGCGAGCGGTACGCGTGCCCATTGTCGGTGAGGACGCGCTCGATGCGGATCCCGTGCGCGGCCGCGAACCAGGCCACGGCGCGCTCGAGGAAGGCGCAGGAGTGCTCGGCCCCCGTACCGACTCGCCCGGCGCGCGTTCACGATCCGACCCGCGAGCTCGGCCGCCAGCCGGCGCGGCTGGTGGCGGGGCACCGGCCGGCGATCGACCAGGCCGGCCCAACCGCCCTCGTCATCGCGGGCGAGCAGGCGGTAGACGGTCGCCCGGTGAACCTCCTGGCTGCGTGCCGCCTCGGCGCGCCATCCCATCGAGCGCACCTTCGCGACGATCTCGCAGCGCGATTCCCAGGACGGGCGCTTTCGCCTGGGCCGCTCGGTTACGGTGAGCATCCGGGCCTCCTCTGGGCCGGGTGGAGTTCGCACCCCAACCCTGCCTCGGAGGCCCGGACCTTTGCGACCAGGTGTCGCGCAGGTGTGTGGTCAACGTTTAGGCGGCGGGCGGCATGCGGTCCGCGCCGGCGCCGCGGCCGATGCCGAGCGCGTGCATCGCCCGGTGGCCGACCACCGCGGCGATCACGAGCACCGCGACCGCGAACAGGCCGTGCAGGCCGCCGACCCAGCCCTCGTCGGACTCCGCGAAGGCGAGCTGGATCGTCCCGACGACCGGCAGCGCGAGCGCCAGGCCCACGAGCCCCCAGCGCTTCCAGAAGGCGCCGATGGCGGCGAGGAAGACGAGGATCTCCACCCCGTGCACCGCGCCGCCGAGCCCCTCGTGGATGTCGAGGGCGTCCTCGCCGGCGCCGAAGAAGTACGAGGCGATGAAGTAGACCTGCAGCACCACGCCGATCGCGACGAGGTTCGCCAGGACGAAGGTGATCCACTGGGAGGCTCGCGTCATGGCTCCACGATTCGACTGGAGCCCCCGGGGTCCTTCCGCACGTGGATCGCCGCGCCGAGCCGGTCGGCCACGCCCGGCAGGTGCGTGATCACGCCGATCAGGCGGCCGTCGCCGGCCAGCCGCTCCACCCCCGACAGCGCCTGCTCCAGCGAGTCGGCGTCCAGCGTGGAGAAGCCCTCGTCGAGGAACAGGCAGTCGAGCCGCCCGCCCGACTCTGCGGCGATGTCGGACAGGCCGAGGGCCAGCGCGAGGCTGGCGAGGAAGCGCTCGCCGCCCGACAGCGTCGACGCCGGGCGCGGCCGCTCGCCGCGGCGCATGTCGACGACGGCCAGCGCGTCCTTGTCGCGCCCCGAGAAGCGGTACGCGCCGGCGGTCAGCTCCTGCAGCCGGGCGGAGGCGCCCACCGCCAGGCGCTCGCCGAAGCGGTTGAGCAGATAGCGCGGGAAGCGGTCGGCGCGCAGGTCGTTCGCCACCTGCCGGTGCACGTCGGCCTCGGCGCGGGCCGCGGCCGCCTCGCCGGCCAGGCGGCGCGCCGAGGCGGCGGCCTCCTCCGCGCGCGCCAGCCCCGCGCGGGCGGCGTCGCGCTCGGCCGTCAGGCGGCGCACGGCGCCCTCCGCCTGCGCGGGGTCGCCGACGCCGAGCGGGGCGCCGGCGGCCAGCAGGTCGTCGCGCGCGGCGGCGGCGGCGTCGTCGGCGCGGGCCGCCGCCGCGTCGTGCCGCGCCGCCGCCTCCAGCGCCGCCCGGCGCAGCCGCACCGCGGCGTCGACGAGCGCAGCGGCGTCCAGGCCCGCCGCGGGCGGCTCCAGCGACCCGCGCGCCGCCACCCGCGCCGCCGTGGTGCGGAGGTCGGCCACCGGGCCCGCGCGCAGGCCGTCGGCCACCTCGCGGGCGCGGCCGGCCTCGGCCGCCGCCCGGGCCGCGTCGTCCGACGCCGCCTCGGCCGCCCGCTCGGCGGCGGCGATCTCCTCGAGCGCCGCGCCGAGCGCGGCCGCGGGGTCCTCGTGGGCCGCCCACGCGCCGAGCGACGCGCGCGCGCCGGCCAGCTCCCCGTCGTCGCGCGCCAGGGCGGCGCGCTCCGCGCCCAGGCGGGCGTCCTCCGACGCCACAGCGGTCTCCTCCGCGCGCAGCCCGCGCTCGGCCTCGGCGACCGCGGCGTCGAGCTGCGCGGCGCGGGCGGCCGCCTCGTCTGCGGCCCCGGCCGCCCCCTCGGCGGTGACGCCCGCCCGCTCGAGCGCGGCCGCGGCCTGCGCGCGCCGCTCCCGCCCGCCCTCGTCCTCGGCCGCCGCCGCGCGCAGGCGCTCCTCGGCGCGGGCGTGGTCGCGCGCGGCCGCCGCGGCCCGCTCGCGCGCCGCGGCCAGGGACCGGTCGGCGGCCGGCAGGTCGCCGGTGGCCACCGCCGTGGTGCCCACCGTGCCGCCGCACACCGGGCACGGGTCGCCCTCGGCCAGCTCGGCGCGCAGCGCGGCGGCGAGGTCCTGGCGGTGCAGGTGGCGCGCGTGGGCCTCGGCCTCCTCCCGCGCCGCCTCGGCCGCCGCGTGCGCCGCGGCGGCCGAGGCGAGCCGGGCCTCGGCGTCGGCGCGCGCGGCGGCCCGGCGCGCGGCCGCGGCCTCCTCGGCCCGCCACGCCTCGACGGCCGCCAGGCGCTCGCCGACCCGTGCCCGCTCGGCGCGCGCCGCGTCCAGCGCGCCGCGCAGCGCCGCGAGCGCCGCCCGGCGCTCCGCCAGGGCGCGCCCGGCGTCCTCCAGCGCGCCCCGCCGGGCCGGCAGCTCGCGCGCGAGGCGCGCGCCCCCGCCGCCCGCTCGCGCAGCGCCGCGATCTCGGCCGCGGCGCCGCCGTGGCGGGCCTGCAGCTCCGCGCGAGCCCGCGCCGCCGCCTCGCGGCGCGCCTCGGCGGCCGCGTGGCGCTCGCGCGCCTCGGCGACGGCGCCGTCGGCCGCGGCCAGCCGGGCCAGCAGCTGCCGGCCGGCGTCCTCGTCGGGCAGTTCCTGCGCCGCCGTCCGGGCGGAGCGGGCCCGGCCGCGCGCCGCCTCGGCGCGCTCGGCCTCGCGCCGCGCCGCCGCCGCCATCGGCACCAGGCGCCGCGCCGCGGCGGCCCGCGCCGCCGCCTCCCGCGCCTCGCGCGCCCGCGCGGCCCGCGCGCCCGGGCCGTGGGGGGGCAGGTGGGCCGCCTGGGCCTCGCACACCTCGGCGGCGCGCTCGGCGGCGGCGGCGTGCCCCTGCGCCGCCTGGCGCGCGCCGTCGAGCGAGGCGACGCCGAACAGCTCGCGCAGGATCGCGTCGCGCTCCGCCGGCCGGGCGCCGAGGAAGGCCGCGAAGCGGCCCTGGGCCAGCAGCACGGCGCTCGTGAAGGCCTCGAAGCTCATCCCCACGACGCCGGCGAGCCGGGCCGCGCAGGCCTCCTCGCCGCCGATCGTCTCGAGCGAGGCCCCGCCGTCGCCGTCGAGGCGCTCCAGCACGTGCGCCGGGTCGGGCGCCTCGGGGCCGTAGCGGCGCGTCATGCGCCAGACCTCGCCGCGCGCCGCGAAGGTGAGCCGCACCTCGCCGTGGGTGCGCCCCAGGGTGAGCAGGTCGCGCGCCGGGACCTTCTCGGGCGTGCGGCCGTAGAGCGCGAACGCGATCGCGTCGAGCAGCGAGGTCTTGCCCGCGCCGGTGTCGCCGCTGATCACGACCAGGTCGTGGCCGCGCAGGTCCACCGTGGCCCGGTCGTACGACCGGAACGCCGTCAGCTCCAGCTCGAGCGGCCGCACCCGTCAGCCCTCGTCGTCGGGCGAGCCGGCCCCCGCGATCGCGGCCGCGAAGGCGCTCGCGCGCGCCGCCGTCAGCTCCCGCCCCCCGCGCGCGACCCACTCCGCGTACAGGTCGGGCAGCGAGCGCGCCGGCCCGTCGCCGCCGTCGCCGCCGCCCTCGTCCCCGGCCGCCGCCGCGGCCTGCGGGTAGACGGCCTCCACGCGCAGCGCGCGCGGCACCGCGTCGCGCACCTGGCGCACCAGGTCCATGACCGGCCCCTCGAGCTCGACCTCGCACGCGAACCAAGCGCCGGCCGGGTGGGCCGACGCGAGCGCGCCCAGCCCGCCGAGCGGTCCGCGGATGCGCACGAGCGGGGCCGCCGCCGTCAGCGGCACCTCGCGGACGGTCGTGGTGTCGCCCGCCACCTCGGCGATGACGGCCGACTTGGGGTGGTTGTCCTCGCTGAAGTCGAGCGCCATGGGGCTGCCGCAGTAGCGGCCGGGCGCGGCCACGCCGGGCAGGGGCTGGGGGCGGTGCACGTGGCCGAGCGCGATGTAGTCGAGGTCCGCCGGCAGCGCGGCCGACGAGACGACGTACGAGATGCCCATCGTCAGCTCGCGCTCGCCGCCGCCGGCGAGGGCCCGCTCGATCATCAGGTGCCCCACGAGCACCGCCGCGCCGCCCGCCTCGCGCCGCCGCGCGGCGGCCTCGGCCGAGTAGCGCCGCACCAGCTCGCCCACGCCGTCGGCCCAGCGCACCCGGGCGTCGCGCGCCGCCGCGCCGCCGCCGAGCTGCATGCGCGCGGGGTCGGCCCACGGCAGCATCGCGGCGTGCAGCGGCCCCGCGTCGGTCGCGACCGTGGCCACCGCCTCGGCCGGCGGCCGCACCCTGCCCGAGACGTGGATGCGCCGGGCGGCGAGGTAGGGCGCCAGATGCGTCCACAGGTCGGGGTCGTCGTGGTTGCCGGTCACCGCCACCACCGGCGCGACCTCGGCCAGCCGCTCGAGCGCCCGCAGGCACGCGCCGAGCGCCGCCGAGTCGACCAGACGCCGGTCGAGCAGGTCGCCGGCCACGAGCACCGCGTCGACGCGCTCGGCGTCGGCCAGCGCGACCAGCTCGTCGAGCGCGGCCTCGGCCTCCGCGGCGCGGTCGGCGCCGTAGAGCCGCTTGCCGAGGTGCCAGTCGCCGGTGTGGAGGAGCCTCACCCGAACTCGCGCAGGGCGCGCTCGGCCACCTCGTCGCGCGCGGCCTCGCCCGAGGTGGTCGCCCAGGGTGGGAAGGGGATCTCGACCGCGATCGGCGCCGGGACGCTCGGCTGGCTCACGAGCACCCGCCCCTGCATCAGCAGGCGCGCCCGGGCCCGCTGGGCCGGCCCCAGCCAGCCGTACTCGCCGCGCTCGGCCTCGGCGGCGTCCAGGCGGCCCGCGATGCGGATGGCGGCGTTCTGGGTGATCTCCGGGGCCACGAGCGAGGCCTGCTGCTGCGCGCCCACCAGGATCACGCCCAGCGAGCGCCCGCGCTGGGCGATGTCGACCAGCGTCTCCTTGATCGGCGAGTCGCCGTCGCGCGGCGCGTACTTGTTGAGCTCGTCCAGCACGACGAACTCGATCGGGTCGCGCGTGCCGGCCTCCTTGGCGGCGAAGGTCTGGGCGAGCAGCGTGCCGACCACGAAGCGCTGGGCGAACTCGTGCAGCCGGGCGAGGTGCACCACCGCGACGGGCGGCTCGTCGGCGGCGGCGTCGCCGCGCGGGATGGGCGAGGCGTCCGAGCGCACCAGCCCGCGCAGGCGCGCGGCGGCGCTCTCGAGCCGGCGCACGAAGGCGCTCACCGTGCCCGGCGCCGCCCGCCCGGTCCACATGCCGAAGCCCTCCTCCGCGTCGAGCTCCTCCACGAGGAAGGCGACGAGCCCGTCGAGGTCGTGGAACGGGCCGGCCATCAGCTCGCCGGCGGCGCGCGGCTCGCGCCGGCGCGGCGGCCCCTCGGCGGGCCCGGACAGCAGCCCCACCGCGCCGGGGTGGCCGGCCACCGGCACGGCCCGCCGCAGCAGCTCGCCGCGCACCCGCTCCTCCACGAACGAGAGCTGGCTGCGCATGTCGGAGGCGTCGGCGAAGCAGAAGCGCAGCAGCCCCTCCAGCACGAAGGCGTGCGGCGTCCAGCCGAACACCTTCACCCCCTCGTGGCGCGACTCGGAGCTCGGCAGCGTGTGGTCGTCGCGGCGCGGCGGCGCCCAGAAGGCCACGTCGGGGAAGCCGCCGGGGTCGGCGAGGCCGAGGCGCGCCCACGCCGCGTCGAGGCCGTCGCGGGCGGCCCGCTCGGCGTAGCGGCGGTTGCGGTGGTCGAGGAACAGCAGGTCCTCGCCCTTCACGTTGAACAGCAGCACCCGCACGCGGCGGCGCATGTCGGGGTGGGCGAGCAGCAGGCGGATCAGCGCCAGGGCCGTGCTCGTCTTCGTGGCCACGCCGCTGATGCCCGAGATCGAGACGTGGCCGCCCTTCGTGCCGTCGAGGAAGTCCAGGTCGAGGTTGACCGGCTCGCCGTCGCGCCCCAGGCCCAGGGCCAGGCGCCGGTCCATGGTGTCCTCGTACAGCGCGTGCTCGCGCTCGGCGCCGCGCGCGCGGCGCACGGGCAGGCCGGGGTGGGGGGCGATCCACCGCTCGGGATCGACGCGCATCACCTGCACCTCGGCGGTGCGCACGAGCTCGCCCGGCATCTCGCCGGCGGCGATGACCATGGAGTCGGAGGGCATGGTGGCGCCCTCGTGCAGGGCGCGCGACTCGACCACCACCCCGTAGGTGACGACGTCGGCCTCGGGGTCGGGCGTCGTGACCGCCACCAGGTCGTCGACCTGCAGCGACTGGCCGGGCTCGAGGCCCACCTGGAAGGTCTGGCTGCTGGCCGCCTGGTGCCCCAGCACGACGCCCACCCGGGCGTCGCCCGGGCCGTTCGCGCTCATGCCGCCAGCGGGTCGGCCTCGGCCACCCCCACCCCGGCCGGCACGTCGTCGAGCCGCGCCCGCAGCGCCGCCCGGCGCACCGCGCGCAGGGCCAGGCGCCGCTCGCCCATGCGCCGGCGCAGGATCGCCTCGAGCGCCGCGATCGGCGACAGGTTCTGCGGCGCCCGCGCGTCGCGGTGGGGGCGCCCCGCGAAGCGGGGCAGCTCGCAGGCGGCGCGGTCGGCCAGCCGGACGGCCTCCGCGACGCCGGCCGAGCGCGCGACCTCGCCGCGCAGGATGCCGGCCCAGCCCGCGGTGCCCACGCCGGGCAGCCGCTGGTACCAGGAGAGCCGGTCGTCGCCGATCGCGAACAGCGGCGTGCGCTGCCCAACGCCGAGCGCCACCACGACGCGCGCCTGCTCGGGCGGCAGGTACATGCGGTGGTGGCTCTTGATCGCGCCCACCACGGGGCCGCCCGCGTCGCGGATGAACGAGAGGCGGCCGTCGAGCACCACGAGCCGGTCGGGTGCCGCGATCTCCTCGGCCACGGCCAGCTCGAGCTGCTGGCGCATCTCGCCGACCCGCCGCGCGATGCCCGCCGCCTCGCCCGGCGCGCCGCAGCGCGCCTCCCAGGCGAACCCGCCGCCGGGCGGCAGCTCCAGGCGCCGGTCGCCGACGGTCAGCACCAGCCGCCGCGAGCGCAGGCCGGCCACGCGGGCGGGGCCGGAGGGCCCGGCCAGCACGGCGCCGGCGGCGATCGCGAACGCGGCCGCGGGCAGCGGCGCCTCGGGGCGGCCGTCGGGCGTCACGGTGAGCCAGGCCTCGATCTGCTGGGCGCCGTCGATGAACGCCAGCTCGCCCGGGGTGCAGGGCGTGGGCACCACCGGCCGCCAGGGGCGGCCCTCCACCGCGACGTCGACCGGGGCGGTCTCGGCCTCGGCCGGGTCGATGCCCTGCCCGTACGAGGGGTCGGCGACGAGGACGTGCGGGCCGTGTCGGTCGGGCTCCATCGCACGGACTGTAGACCCGCGGCCGGACGCGCCACCGCCGCCCGGCACGCTATCTTCGCGCGTGGCCGGGCGCCCGCCCGGCCCATCCGGGGGCGACCGAGAGAGAGGCCGGACACGTGAACAAGCGCTACATCATCGGGGCGATCGCGGCGGTGGTCGTGATCGCGGCCGTGCTCGTGGCCGTGACCGTCGTCGGCGGGGACGACGACGGCTCGTCCGGCATCGAGGGCGTCGAGCAGGTGCAGACCACGCTCGAGGGCATCCCGCAGGACGGCAACACGCTCGGCGAGGCCGACGCGCCGGTGGAGATCATCGAGTACGGCGACATCTCCTGCCCGGCGTGCAAGCTCGCCAGCGAGACCACGATCATCGAGCTCATCGACGAGTTCGTGCGCGACGGCGACGCCAAGCTCACCTTCCGGCCGATCGCCTTCATCAACGCCTCCTCCGAGCGCGGCGCGCTCGGCGCGGAGGCCGCCGGCATGCAGGACGCGATGTGGTCGTTCGTCGAGGTGCTCTACGCCAACCAGGGCCCCGAGACGCAGGACTGGCTGAGCGACGCGATGATGGAGGACGTCGTCACCCAGCTCGGCCTCGACCTCGAGAAGTGGCGCGCCGACTACGCGGGCGAGGCGGTGGCGAGCCGCTTCTTCGACCGCTCCGAGGCCGCGTCGAAGGACAAGGTCGACGCGACGCCGACCTTCATCGTCCGCGGCCCGGGCGGCGAGCGGACGATCTCCGGCGCCGCCAACCTGTCCGAGTTCCAGGACGCCGTGGCGGCCGTCGGCCCCGGCGAGCGGTGATCGGGACGGTCGACACGACCTTCGCCGCGCTCGCGATCGTCGCCCAGATCGCGAGCGCGGTGGTCCTGATCGGGCTCGTCGCCGCGCTCGTGAGCCCGGGGGTGCGGGGCCGCCTGGTGGGCGCGTGGGACGCGCTGTCGCGGCAGGCGACCTGGGCGGCCTGGTTCGTGGCGGCGGTCGCGACGGGCGGCAGCATGTACTTCTCGGAGATCGCGGACTACGTGCCGTGCCCGCTCTGCTGGTACCAGCGCATCGCCATGTACCCGCTGGCGATCATCCTCCTGGTGGGCGCCCTGCTGCGCGACCGGCGCGCCGGGCTCTACGCGCTGGTCTTCCCGCTGGTGGGCGCCGGCATCTCGATCCACCACATCTACATCGAGGTCAACCCGGACGCGGAGAGCGCCACGTGCCGCGCCGGCGTCCCGTGCTCCACGCGCTGGATCGACGAGTTCGGCTACGTGACGATCCCGGTGATGGCGCTCAGCGCCTTCGTGCTGATCGCCCTGCTCAGCGTCGTCGCGCTGCTCGCCGGCCGGCGAGCCGGCTCGGATGCAGCCACGCCGGGATCGGACCCGGCAGGAACCGCTCGTCCATGAGCACGAGCCCCCCGATCGCCAGCCCGGCGCCGAGCAGCGAGCAGATCACGACGGCGGCGTCGAGCCCGGAGACCTCGAAGAAGCCGCGCCAGGCGGGCAGCTCCAGCACCACGAGGTAGAGCGCGAACAGCGCCGCGCACAGGCCGGCCACGGTCCAGCCGCGCACCCGGCTGGAGCTCTCGAGCACCACGATCAGGTAGAGGCCCACGGCCACCAGGACGGTGGTCGCCACCGTGCGGGCGCGCAGCTCGCCGGTCTCCACGAGGTTCAGCGCGAGCAGGAAGCTGGCGACCACGCCGAGCCCCATCGCGGTGCCGGCCGGTATCGCGAAGCGCGCCAGCTCGCGCAGGAAGGCGGTCGGTCGCCACGGCCCGGCGCTCGGCGCGAGCGCGAGCACGAAGGCGGGGATGCCGATCGTGATCGCGGACGCGAGCGTCAGGTGGCGCGGCAGGAAGGGGTAGCTCTCCGACGACAGGCCGACCGTCAGGACGAGGAACGCCGCCAGCATCGACTTCGTCACGAACAGCTTCGCCACCCGCTGCAGGTTGCGCATCACCTTGCGCCCCTCGCGGATCATGGGCGGCACCGACGCGAAGCCGTTGCGCACCAGCACCAGGTCGGCGATGCCGCGCGCCATCTGCGAGCCGCTGCCCTGCGCGATCGCCAGGCGCGCCGCCTTGAGGGCGGGCACGTCGTTGACGCCGTCGCCCACCATCACCACGTGCTTGCCCTCGGCGGCGAGCGCCTCCACGAAGCGCCGCTTGCCGTCGGGCGAGATGCGCCCGACCACGGTGCGCTCGCGCGCGAGCGCCCGCAGCTCGGCCTCGCCCTCGGGCAGCTCGCGTCCGTCGACCGGGTCGCCCTGCACCGGGATGCCCGCGTCGGCGGCGATGGCCGCCACGGTGGGCGGCGCGTCGCCCGAGATCACGCGCAGCTCGATGCCGTCGTCCAGCAGGAAGGCCACCGTCTCGCGCGCGTCCTGGCGCAGCTGCTCCGACAGGGTCACGATGCCGAGCGGCCGCAGGCCGGGCGGCGGCGGGGCCTCCTTGCCGGCGAGCACCAACGGCGCGTCGCCGCGCGCCAGCGCCAGCACGCGCCGGCCGGCCGCCGCCTCGGCGCGGGCGGTCGCGCCGAGCGCCCCGCCCAGGTCGAAGTGCTCCGGCGCGCCCATCACCACGGTGCGGCCGCCCAGCCGCACCCCGCTCCAGCGCCGCGCCGACGAGAACGGCACGCTCTCGGCCGCCGGCGGCTCGTCGGCCGGCGCGTAGGCGGCGATCGCGTCGAGCGTGCCGGTGCCGCCCGGCGAGGCGGCGGCGAACCGGCCCAGCACGTCGCGCAGCTCCTCCTCGGCGACGCCCTCGGCCGGGGTCACTCCCACCACGCGCAGCGACTCCTCGGTGAGGGTGCCCGTCTTGTCGAGGCAGATGACGTCGACCGAGGCCAGCGACTCGACCGCGTTGAGCTGCTGGGCGAGCGCGCCGCGGCGGGTCATGCGCAGCGTCGCCACCGCGAAGGTGAGGCCGGTCAGCAGCACGAGCCCCTCGGGGACGAGCGTGATCACGCCGGCCACCGCGGTGCCCACCGCCTCGCGGAAGGGCACGTCCTGCTCGATCAGCGACCATCCGAGCAGGGCGCCGAGCGGCACCATGGAGACGCCCAGCACGAGGATCAGGCGGTCGAGCGCGGTCTCGAGCGGCGAGCGGGGGTGGCGGAACTCGCGGGCCTCGCCCACGAGGCGCTCGGCGTAGGTGTCGGCGCCCACGGCCTCGGCGACGTACTCGCCGGAGCCCTCGACGGCGAACGAGCCGGCCCGCACGCCGTCGCCGGCGTCGCGCTGCACCGGCTCCGACTCGCCGGTCAGGATGGACTCGTCCACGCCCAGGCCGTCGGCGCGCAGCAGCCGCCCGTCGCCCACCACCTGGTCGCCGGCGCCGATGCGCACCAGGTCGCCCTCCAGGACCTCGTCGACGGGCACGGTGAGGGCCTGGCCGTCGCGCACCACGGTGGCCGTGGGCGCCACGAGCGCGGCCAGCCGGTCGAGGCTCACCTTCGCCCGCCACTCCTGCACGATCCCGATGCCGGCGTTGAGCACGAGGATCCCGAGGAAGAGGGCGTCCCGCCAGTCGCCGAAGATCAGCGTGATGACGCCCACGATCAGCAGCGTCACGTTGAAGACGGTCAGCAGGTTGGCGCGCAGGATGCTGGCCCACGAGCGGCTGGTGGCGGGGCCCTCGACCTCGCCCCGCTCGGCCAGCCGCCGCGCCGCCTCGGCGCGCGAGAGCCCGGCGGCGCCGCCGCCCGGCAGGGGGCGCGTCCACTCCAGGGTGTCGCTCAGATCGCCAGCGCCTCCGCCACCGCCGCGTTCACGATCTTGCCGTCGCGCACGTTGACGCCCGGCCGCAGCCCGGCGTGCGCGCGCAGGGCGCCGGCGACGCCCTCCTCGGCGATCCACGTGACGTAGGGCAGGGTGGCGTTCGAGAGGGCCCGGGTGGCGGTCACCGGCACCGCCCCGGGCATGTTGGCGACGCAGTAGTGCACCACGCCGTCGACCACGAAGACCGGGTCCGAGTGGGTGGTGGGCCGGCTCGTCGCGAAGCAGCCGCCCTGGTCGACCGCGACGTCGGCCACCACGGAGCCGGGCCGCATGGTGGCGAGCGCCTCGCGCTCAACGAGGCGTGGGGCGCGCGCCCCCGGCACGAGCACGGCGCCCACCACGAGGTCGGCGGTCGGCAGCAGCTCCTCGATCGCCAGGCGCGTGGAGTGCAGCAGCGTCACCCGCCCCGCGAGCGTCATCTCGAGCCGCCGCAGCCGCCCGAGGTCGACGTCGAGCACCGTGACGTGGGCCTGCATGCCGGCCGCGACGATGGCCGCGTTGACGCCCACGATGCCCGCGCCGATGATCACCACCGACCCGGGCGCGACCCCGGCGACCCCGCCCAGCAGCACGCCGCGGCCGCCCAGCGGGCGCTCCAGGTAGCGCGCCCCCGCCTGCACCGCGAGGCGGCCGGCGATCTCGCTCATCGGCGCCAGCAGCGGCAGCCGGCCCTCGGCGTCCTCCACCGTCTCGTAGGCGATCGCCGTCGTGCCGGCGCGCCGCAGCGCGTCGGCCACCCCCGCGTTGGCGGCCAGGTGCAGGTAGGTGAAGAGGGTCTGGTCGTCGCGCAGGAAGCCGAACTCGCCCGGTTGCGGCTCCTTCACCTTCAGCACGAGGTCGCAGCCCCAGGCGTCCGCCGCGTCGCCGAGCGCCGCGCCGACCCGCTCGTAGGCCGCGTCGGCGAGGCCCGAGCCGAGCCCCGCGCCCCGCTCCACGCGCACCTCGTGGCCGCGCCGCACCAGCTCGTGCGCGCCGGCCGGCGTCAGCGCCACCCGGTACTCGTCCGGCTTCACCTCGGCGGGGACGCCGATCCTCATGAGCCCCTCTCCGTCGTGGGCGGTGCCGAACCTTAGAGCCTGTCCGAGAGGTCGGCCACGCGTCCACCGGCCGCAAGCCGTCGCGCTCCGCCGTCCGCGTCGACGCCGACGCGACCAGCATCGGCGTCGGCCGCGGCCATCCGGATCGCTCGGTTCTCGCTCGGTGGGCCGCGCGCCCGTCGTCCTTCGACAGGGTCCTAGCGGCCGTCGCGCCGCCGCCCCGCGGGCCCGCGCAGGCCCGGCGCCACCAGCAGCGCGGCGCAGCCCAGCGCCAGGGCGAGCGACACGGCGCCGACCGCCAGCAGCGCGCCCCGCCGGCGCCCGGTGGCCGACAGCTCCATGCCGGCGGCCCCCAGGGCGGCCGCCCGCGCCGCCTCGCGCCCCGCCAGCGCGTGCGCCGGGAAGACGCGCCGCGTCTCGGCCAGCCCGCGCGCGGCCGCGTCGTAGTCGAGCGCCCAGAACGCCGCCATGGCGCCCCGGAAGCGCTCGCCGGCGGGACCCTCGCCCGGCGTCACGCCGACGGCCTCGAGCAGCGTGCGCACCTCCGTGGCGGGCTCGGCGATGCCGCCGCCCGGGAAGCGGCGGGTGACGACGCCGCGCACCCGGCCCTCCTCGTCGACCACCGGCCCGCCCGAGTCGCCCTGCATCACGGGCGCGCTGACGGCCAGCGCGCGCCGGCCGGGGCCGTCGTCCACCAGCTCGCCCGAGCGGCTCAGCGCGCCGCGCCGCACGGCCGGCTCCAGCTCGCCGCCGCCCCCTGGCACGGCCTGCAGCGACGACCCCCGGCCGAAGCCGATCGTCACGATCGGCGTGCCGCGCGATGCCGCCTCGTCGAGCGCCAGCGCGGGCGCCCCGCGGGCTCCGATGCGCAGCAGCGCCAGGTCGGCGGGGCCGTCGCGGCGCACCTCGCGCACCGGGAGGGCGCGCGCCGCGTCCGCCCCCGCCCCGGCGTCGGCCTGGGTGGCGGTGAGGCCCACGACGCGGAGGCCCACCGGCCGCGCGCCGGTGCGCGCCACCCAGCGCCGGGCGGCCTCCTCGTCGCCGTGGGGGCGCCCCAGGGCGGCCAGGCGGCTCTGGTGCGCCATCCGGGCGACGGTCGCCGGCCGCGGCGCGGCGACGTGCGCCGCGGTCACCAGCCAGCCGTCCGGCGCGACGGCGAACGCGGTGCCCCGCTCCTCGATGGTGCGCGCCTCGGGCGGCAGCGCGATGCGCCCGCCGTCGCGCGTGCGCAGGGCCGCCACCCGGATGGTCGCGTCGACGCGGTAGACGCTCGGCAGCGCCAGCAGCGTCGCCCGGTCGAGGGGCTCCTCGCTCAGGTCGGCCGGGGCCGCGGCGGCCGGGACGGCGGCCGTCAGCAGCGCGGCGAGCGCGACGAGCGCGGCGAGGGGCCTCACCGCCACAGGGTAGGACGCGGCGGGGCCCGCCCGCCCGCCGGTCAGGCCTCGCCCGCCTCCACGATCCGCTTCATGCGCTCGAGGGCCTCCGTCTGCGTGCCGACCAGGCGGCCCCGCAGGTCGGCCGACGGGTCGCTCGGCTCGGCCTGGGTGGCCCAGCGCACGCGGCTGCCGGCGCCCTCGGCGACCACCTCGAAGCTCGCGAAGTGCGACGCCACCGGCGCGCCCGAGAGCACGGTGTACGAGTAGAAGCGCCGGCCCTCGTCGCGCTCCAGCAGCCGCTCGCGCAGCTCGCCGCCCTCGGCGGTGCGCAGCACGCGGATGTCGCCGTCGACCTCCGCGGCCGCGTACTTGGGATACCAGCGCGGCACGCTGGTGGGGTCGCCGACGAGCGCCCACACCCGGTCGGGCGGCGCGTCGATGTCGATCGTGACCGACCAGGCGGGCATCCCGGCTCCTGCGCTCGTCAGTGGCGGAAGTGGCGGCGGCCGGTGACCACCATCGCGACGCCGGCCGCGTCGGCGGCCTCGAACACCTCGGCGTCGCGGATGGAGCCGCCCGGCTGGATGATCGCGGTGATGCCGGCCGCGACGGCCGCCTCGGGGCCGTCGGCGAAGGGGAAGAAGGCGTCGCTCGCCAGCGCGGCACCCTCCACCGGCACGCGCGCCTTCTCCAGCGACAGCCGCACCGAGTCGACCCGGCTCATCTGGCCGGCGCCGATCCCGACGGTCGCGAGGTCGCGCGCCAGCACGATCGCGTTGCTCTTGACGTGCTTGGCCACCCGCCAGGCGAACAGCAGGTCGCCCCACTCGGCGTCGGTCGGGGCGCGGCCGGTGACGACGCGCATGGTCGCGCGGTCCTCGCTCTCGGCGTCGCGGTCCTGCACCAGCAGGCCGCCCACCACCCGTCGCACGTCGCGCTCGCCCGGGTTGGGCCGGCGCCGCTCCGCCCGGCGCATGATGCGCGTGTTGGGCTTGCGGGTGAGCGCCGCGAGGGCGTCGTCGTCGTAGCCCGGCGCGTCCAGCACCTCCACGAACGTCCCGGCCAGCAGCTCGCCCAGGGCGCCGTCCACCGGCCGGTTGACGGCGATCACGCCGCCGTAGGCCGAGACGGGGTCGCAGTCGCGGGCGCGCTCGTACGCCGTCAGGATGTCGCCGGCCACGGCGACGCCGCACGGGTTGTTGTGCTTCACGATCACGCAGGCGGGCAGCTGGAACTCGGCCAGCAGGCCGCGCGCCGCCTCGACGTCGAGCAGGTTGTTGAACGAGAGGGCCTTGCCGTGCAGCTGCTCCACGCGCGCGAGCAGGTGCGTCCGCGCGCCGCGCTGGGAGTAGTAGGCGCCCCGCTGGTGCGGGTTCTCGCCGTAGCTCAGCTCCAGCTCCTTGTGGAAGCCGACGATGAGCGCCTCGGGGAAGTCGTCGCCCTCCTGCTCGCCGAACCAGCTCGCGATGGCGGCGTCGTACAGGGCCGTGCGGCGGAAGGCCGCGCCGGCCAGCCGCCGCAGCAGCTCGGGCGTCAGGCCCTCCTCGCCGCGCACCGCGGCGAGCACCTCGGCGTACTGGTCGGGCGAGGTCACGACGCCCACGCGCGCGTGGTTCTTCGCCGCCGCGCGGATCATCGCCGGCCCGCCGATGTCAATCTGCTCGATCAGGTCGGCGTCGGAGACCCCGCGCCGGCCGACCCAGTCCTCGAAGGGGTAGAGGTTCACCACCACGAGGTCGATCGGCTCGATGCCGGCCTCGCGCATCTGGGCGGCGTCGCCCTCGTGGCCGGCGCGCCCCAGGATGCCCCCGTGAACCCTCGGGTGCAGCGTCTTGACCCGGCCGCCGAGGATCTCGGGGTGGCCCGTGACCTCGTCCACCGGGACGACCTCGATGCCCCATGAGCGGATCGCCTCGGCGGTCCCGCCGGTGGAGATGATCGTCACACCGGCCTCGGCGAGACCGCGGGCGAGCTCCTCCAGCCCGGTCTTGTCCGAGACCGAGAGCAGCGCGCGGGAAACCCTCACTCGACCTCCACGGGAAGGATCTGGACCTTGCGCCGGTCGGTGGGGTCGCGGCGCACCCTTCCGGCGGCGAACAGGCGCACCGCGTCCGGCACGAGACGGTGCTCGACCTCGCGGATCCGCTCGGTGAGCGTCCTCTCGTCGTCACCGTACAACACGGGAACCGGCTCCTGCACGATCGGCGGACCGCCGTCGACCACCTCCTCGGCGAAGTGGACGGTGACGCCGGTGTATCGGACGCCCCACTCCAGCGCCTGGCGGATCGCGTGCAGGCCCGGGAAGGCCGGCAGCAGCGAGGGGTGCAGGTTGATCACCCGGTCCGGGAAGCGGTCGAGGAACGCGCCGGTCAGGATGCTCATCCAGCCCGCCAGCACCACCAGGCCGGGCTCCGCCGCGGCGACCACCTCGGCCAGCTCGCGGTCGCGCTCGGCGCGCTCGCGGCCGGCGAGCGCCACCACCGCCGTCGGGATGCCGGCCCGCTCCGCGCGCTCCAGCGCGCGCACGCCGGGGGCCGAGCTCACCACGAGCACGATCTCGGCCTCGCCCGGGGCGTGGACCGCGTCGATCAGGCTCTGCAGGTTCGTGCCGCTGCCCGACACGAGCACCACCACGCGCAGCGGCCCCGGCCCCTCAGGCACGGCGCACGCCCGCCCCGGCCTCCACCGTGCCCACCCGCACGGCGCCGGCCTCGCCCAGCGCCGTCAGGGCCGCGCCGGCCGAGCCGGGCGCCACCACCAGGCACATGCCGAGGCCCATGTTGAACGTCGCCCAGGCCTCCTCGTCGGCCACCCGCCCGGTGCCGAGCACCGCGCGCATCGCCGGGTTGGGCTCCCACGAGCCCTCGCGCAGGACCGCGCCGAGGCCCTCGGGCAGCGCGCGCGGCAGGTTCTCCGGCAGGCCGCCGCCGGTGATGTGGGCGGCCGAGCGCAGCTCCACGCCCGCCGCCAGGGCCCGCTCCACGTCGCGCGTGTAGAGCCGGGTGGGGGCCAGCAGCAGGTCGGGGTCCGGCGCCAGCGCGCCGGCCTCGACGAGCGCCCGCACCAGCGAGTAGCCGTTCGAGTGCAGCCCCGACGAGGGGAGGCCGATGATGGCGTCGCCCTCGCGCACCCGGTGCGGCCCGAGCATGTCGGCGCGCTCCACCACCCCGGCGGCGAAGCCCGCCAGGTCGAAGTGCCCCGGCGCGTAGAGGCCCGGCATCTCGGCCGTCTCGCCGCCGGCCAGGGCGCAGCCCACGGCCGCGCAGGCGTCGGCGATCGAGCGCACGAGCAGGGCCGCCGCGTCGGTGTCGAGCCGGCCCACGGCGAGGTAGTCGAGGAAGACGAGCGGCCGCGCCCCGGTGCACGCCATGTCGTTGACGCACATCGCCACGAGGTCCTGGCCGAGCCCCTCCAGCCGCCCCAGCTGCTGCGCCAGCAGCAGCTTCGTGCCGATGCCGTCCGTGCAGGTGACGAGCACCGGCTCGCGCATGCCGGCGGGCAGCGCGTGCGCCGCCGCGAAGCCGGTCTGGCCGCCCGCCACCATGGCGGCGATCGCGGCGGTGTGGCGCGCGGCCGCGTCGAGGTCGACGCCCGCGTCGCGGTATGAGATCTCCGGCTCGCTCACCCCGAGAGCCTAATCGTCGCCGACCGGCAGATGACGGCCGGGCGCCGATCGTTCCGGCGCCCGCCCCGGCGAAGCCGGTGCGCCGGTCTGCGGTCGGCCCCGGTCAGAGGCCGGCCGCGCGCCCCGGGCGCCCCGGCAGAGGGCGCCCGTGCGCTCGAGGGGCAAGACCCTCCCGGCCCCTGCCGTCAGGCCGGGGCCGTGAGGGACTCGAAGCGCATCTTCAGCGAGCTGTCCGGCACGGCGATCGGGTACTCGCCGGTGAAGCAGGCGCGGCAGAAGTCGCCGCTCGGCCGGCCCACGGCCACCTGCAGGCCGTCGAGGCTCAGGTAGGCGAGCGTCGCCGCGCCGGTGAGGGCGGCGATCTCCTCCACGGAGTGGTTGGCCGCCACGAGCTCGGTGCGGTCGGCCATGTCGATCCCGTAGTAGCAGGGCCACATCACCGGCGGGCTGGAGATGCGCATGTGCACCTCGGCGGCGCCCGCCTCGAGCAGCATCGCGACGATCTGCCGGGTGGTGTTGCCGCGCACGATGGAGTCGTCGACCACCACCAGGCGCTTGCCGCGGATCACCGCCGGGAGCGGGTTGAACTTCAGCTTGATCCCCTGCTGGCGCAGCGCCTGGTCGGGCTGGATGAAGCTGCGCCCCACGTAGCGGTTGCGCACGACCGCCTCGGCGTAGGGGATGCCCGACTCGCCGGCGAAGCCGATCGCCGCCGGGGTGCCGCTGTCCGGCAGGCCCACCACGAGGTCGGCCTCGACGGGCGCCTCGCGGGCGAGCTGGGCGCCCATCTTGCGCCGCGACTCCCACATGGTCTCGCCGTCCATCGTGCTGTCCGGGCGGGCGAAGTAGATGTGCTCGAAGACGCACAGCCGGCGGCCGGCGGCCGGCAGCGCCTGGCGGCTCTCGATGCCCTCTGCCGTCAGCCGCAGCGACTCGCCGGGGCGCACGTCGCGCTCGAAGACCGCGCCGATCTGGTCGAGCGCGCAGGTCTCGGAGGCCACGCACCAGCCGCCCTCGGGCAGCCGGCCCAGCACGAGCGGGCGCACGCCGTGCGGGTCGCGGAACGCCACCACCTCGCTGCCGGTGATCGCCACCACCGAGAAGGCGCCCACCAGGCGCGGCATCACCTCGCCGACCGCCCGCAGCAGGCTGCCGGGCTCGGCGGCGATCATCGCGGCGATGATCTCCGAGTCGGTGCTGGCGCGCAGGTCGACGCCGGCCCGCTCCATCTCGGCGCGCAGCTCGCCGGTGTTGGTGAGGTTGCCGTTGTGGCCCAGCGCCACGATGCCGTCGCCGCGCGTGTGCGCGACCGGCTGGGCGTTGTCCCACTTGTTGGCGCCGGTGGTGGAGTAGCGCACGTGGCCGATCGCCGCGTCGCCGGTCAGGCTGCGCAGCGAGGTCTCGTCGAAGACCGCGCTTACGAGGCCCAGGTCGCGCTGGATCGTGACGTGCTCGCCCTCGCGGACGGCGATGCCGGCGCTCTCCTGGCCGCGGTGCTGCAGCGCGTGGAGGGCGTAGAAGGTGAGGCGCGAGACGTCGCGGCCGGGGGGCGCGGCGACGGCGAAGACGCCGCACTCCTCCTTGGGGAAGTCGTCGAGGTCGAGGTCGATGCTCACGACAGTGCCTCCGGCAGCGCCCGCTCGTAGGCGGCTCGCGCGTCGTCGATTGCGAGCCGCGCGGTCGCGTCGCCGACGCGCAGCTCGATGCCCTCACCGCCCACCTGCCCGATGCGGGCGATCCGAACCGCATCGCCCTCCGGCGCGAGCGCCCGCAGGCGCTCGGCGGCCGCCTCGTCGGCCACGGTGACGACGATCCTGCCGCCGCCCTCGCCGAACAGGACCTCGTCGGCACGCCGCCCGGGCTCCAGCGCCACGGTGGCGCCGACGCCGCCGATGATCGCGCTCTCGGCGAGCGTGACCGCGATGCCGCCGCCCGACACGTCGTGGGCGCTCGTGAGCAGGCCCGCCTCGGCGGCCCGCACCACGAGGTCGATCGCGGCCACCTCGCGCGCCACGTCGACCTCCGGCGCCCGGCCGACCGCGCCCCCGGCGTACTCGCTGCCGTCGAGGACGCCGTCGTCGCCGATCAGCAGCACGAGGTCGCCCGCGCGGGCGAAGCCCTGGCCCACGCTCGCGTCGGCGCGCTCGAGCACGCCCATCATCCCGACCACCGGGGTCGGCAGGATGGCCCGCGTGGCGCTCTCGTTGTAGAGCGAGACGTTGCCCGAGACCACGGGCACGCCGAGGGCGACGAGCGCGTCGGTCATGCCGGCGATCGCCTCGGCCAGGCGCCAGCCCGTCGAGCCCTTCTCCGGGTTGGGGAAGTTGAGGCAGTCGGTGGCGGCCACGGCCCGCGCGCCGACGCACGCCACGTTGCGGGCGGCCTCGAGCACCGAGGCCCGCCCGCCGGCGCGCGGGTCGAGCTCGCACAGGCGCTCGGCGCAGTCGGTGGTGAGGGCGATCGCGCGCTCCGAGCCCGGCAGGCGCACCACCGCGGCGTCGCCCCCGGGGCGGCGGATGGTGTTGGCGCCCACGAGGTGGTCGTAGCGCTCCCAGACCCAGCGCTTCGAGGCGACGTTCGGGTGCCCCAGCAGCTCCAGCCAGGCCGCCGACAGGTCGGCCGGCTCGGGGAGCGTGCCGAGGTCGAGCGGCTCCGGGACGGGCGCCGGGGTGCGCGGCACCTCGTAGACCGGCGCGTCGTCGGCGAGCAGGCGCGCCGGCAGGTCCACGACCACCTCGCCGCCCGCGCGGGCCACCAGGTTCCCGCCCTCGGTGACCGTGCCGATGGCGGTCGCGTCGAGGTCCCAGCGCCGGCATGCGGCGATCACCTCGTCGACCCGGGCGGGCTCGACGACGGCGAGCATGCGCTCCTGGCTCTCCGAGACCAGGATCTCTGCCGGGCGCAGCTCCTCGCGCAGCGGCACCAGGTCGAGGTCGATCTCGAGGCCCACCCCGCCCTTGGCCGCCATCTCGCTGGCGGCGCTCGTCAGGCCGGCCGCGCCGAGGTCCTGCAGGGCCACGAACGCGCCGGCCGCGGCGAGCTCCAGGCAACAGTCCATGAGCTTGCGCTCCGTGAACGGGTCGCTCACCTGCACGGAGGGCCGCTTGTCCTCGTCCTCGTCGAGCTCGGCGGAGGCCAGCACGCTGGCGCCGCCGATGCCGTCCGCGCCGGTGCGGTTGCCGATCAGCACGAGGGCGTTGCCGGCGCCCGAGGCGGCGGCGCGCAGCAGCGGCCCCTCGACCACGCCGACGCACATCGCGTTGACCAGGCACGACTCCTCGTAGCGGTCGTGGAACAGCACCTCGCCGCCCACCGTCGGCACGCCGATGCAGTTGCCGTAGTGGCCGATGCCGGCGACCGCGCGCGTGAACAGGTGGCGGCTGCGCGCGCTGGTCAGCTCGCCGAAGCGCAGGCTGTCGAGCAGCGCGATCGGGCGGGCGCCCATCGCGATGATGTCGCGCACGATGCCGCCCACGCCGGTGGCCGCGCCCTCGAACGGCTCGACGGCCGAGGGGTGGTTGTGGCTCTCGATCTTCAGCGCCACGGCGATGCCGTCGCCCACGTCCACCACGCCGGCGTTCTCGCCCGGCCCCTGCAGCACCCGCTCGCCGGTGGTGGGGAAGGCCTTCAGCAGCGGGCGGCTGTGCTTGTAGGAGCAGTGCTCGCTCCACATGAGGCTGAACATGACCAGCTCGGGGTCGGTGGGCTCGCGCCCGAGCAGCCGGGGGATGCGCTCCGCCTCGTCGTCGGTCAGGCCGAGCTGGCGGTGGAGGGGGACGTCGACCGTGCTCACCGCAGCAGGCCGCCCAGCACGAGCCGCCCGTCGGTGGAGCCGAGGAGCGGGTCGCAGGCCTCCTCGGGGTGGGGCATCAGCCCCATGACGTTGCCGGCCTCGTTGGTGATGCCGGCCACGCGGTCGGTCGAGCCGAGCAGGTCGTCGCGGTAGCGCAGCACCACGCGGGCGCTCGCCGGGTCGCCAACCCAGGCGCCCTCGTTGTTCTTGACCGGGATGGAGATGGTCTCGCCGGGCTCGCGGCCGCCGGTCCACGGCGTGCCGTCGTCGCAGACCTCCAGGTCCATCTGCCGGCAGACGAACGACAGGGTGGCGTTCCGGCGCAGCGCCCCGGGCAGCAGGCCGGCCTCGCAGAGCACCTGGAAGCCGTTGCAGATGCCGACGACGGGCCCGCCCTCCTCGGCGTGGCGCCGCACGGCCTCCATCACCGGCGCGCGGCTGGCGATGGCCCCGCAGCGCAGGTGGTCGCCGTAGGAGAACCCGCCGGGCAGCAGCACCGCGTCGGTGCCGGCCGGCAGCTCGTCGTCGGCGTGCCAGGCCTCGACGGCCTCGGCGCCCATGCCCTCCACGGCGCGCGCCGCGCTGTCGTGGTCGAGCGAGCCGGGGAAGCGGACGATCGCGACCCTCACCGGGGGACCTCCACCCGATAGTCCTCGATCAGGGCGTTGGCGAGCAGCTGCTCGCACATCTCGCGCGCCCGGCCGGCCGGGTCGTCGCCCTCGATCGCCAGCTCGATGCGCTTGCCGATGCGCACCTCGCCGACCCCGTCGAAGCCCAGCTGGGCCAGCGCGCCCGCGACCGCCTGGCCCTGCGGGTCGAGCACCCCGGCCTTCGGCATCACCGTCACCACGACCTGCGTCACCAGACCTCCTCCGTGATGCGCTCGTAGGCCTCGACGTAGCGCGAGCGGGTCCCCGCGACCACCTCGGAGGGAAGCTCCGGCGGCGGCGACGCGTGGTCCCACCCGCTGGCGTCGAGCCAGTCGCGCAGGTACTGCTTGTCGAACGAGGGCGGGCTCGTGCCGGGCTCCCAGGCGTCCGCCGGCCACAGGCGCGAGGAGTCCGGCGTGACCGCCTCGTCGCCCAGCAACAGTGTGCCATCGGCGTCCAGGCCGAGCTCGAACTTCGTGTCGGCCAGGATCAGCCCGGCGGCGCGGCAGCGCTCGGCCGCGCGGCGGTACAGGGCCAGCGTGATGCGCTCCGCCTCGCGCAGCAGGTCGGCGCCCACCAGCTCGGCCGCCTGCTCGCGGGTGATGTTCTCGTCGTGCCCCTCGACCGCCTTCGTGGCGGGGGTGAAGATCGGCTCGGGCAGCGGGTCGGCCTGGCGCAGGCCGGGCGGCAGCTCGTGCCCGCACACCGCGCCGGTGCGCTGGTAGTCGCGCCAGCCCGAGCCGGCGAGGTGGCCGCGGGCCACGCACTCCACCGGCAGCATCCGCAGCCGGCGCACGAGCATGGCGCGGTCGCCGCAGAGCTCGATCATGTGGTTCGGCACCACGTCCTCGGTGTGGCGGAACCAGAACGCCGACAGCCGGGTGAGGATCGCGCCCTTGTCCGGGATGGGCGTGGGCATGACCCAGTCGTAGGCCGAGATGCGGTCCGTCGCCACGATGAGCAGGCGCTCGTCGTCGACGGCGCGCACCTGCCGCACCTTGCCCTCGAGCACCAGCGGATACCGCGACACGGCCGCGGCGTCGATCACAGGGCCTTCACCCTCTCCATCACCTGGGGGACGTACCGGGTGTACCACGACGGGTCGAGCAGCGCCCGCAGCTCGTCGGCGGGCAGGCGGGCGGCGACGTCGGCGTCGGCCGCCAGCAGCTCGCCCAGCGGGCGGCCCTCGTCCCAGGCCCGCATCGCGTTGCGCTGCACCAGGGCGTAGGCCTCCTCGCGGGTCAGGCCGCGCTCCACCAGGCCCAGCAGCACCCGCTGCGAGTAGACGAGCCCGTGGGACGACTCCAGCACCGCGAGCATCCGGTCCGGCCGCACCACGAGGCCCTCCATCAGCGAGCGGGTGCGGGCCAGCATGTAGTCGAGCGCGACGAACGCGTCGGGGAGGATGATGCGCTCCACCGACGAGTGGGAGATGTCGCGCTCGTGCCACAGGGCGACGTCCTCCAGCGCGGCCACGGCGTGCCCGCGCACGACGCGCGCGATCCCCGAGATGCGCTCCGCCGTGATCGGGTTGCGCTTGTGGGGCATCGCCGAGCTGCCCTTCTGGCCGGCCGTGAACGCCTCCTCGGCCTCGCGCAGCTCGGTGCGCTGCAGGTGGCGCAGCTCGGTGGCCAGGCGGTCGAGCGAGCTGGCGGCCACCGCCATCGCGGCCACGAGCTGGGCGTGGCGGTCCCGCGCGACGACCTGGGTGGCGACCGGCTCGCCGGCGATGCCGAGCTCGCCGAGCACGTGCGCCTCGATCTCGGGGTCGAGCATCGCGTAGGTGCCGACCGCGCCCGACAGCTTGCCCACCGCCGCGCCGCGCAGGGCGTCGGCGAGGCGCTCCTCGTTGCGCCGGCTCTCGAAGGCGTGGCCGGCCAGCTTGAGGCCGAACGTGGTCGGCTCGGCGTGGATGCCGTGGGTGCGGCCCACGCAGAGGGTGTCCTGGTGCTGCAGCGCCAGGTCGCGCAGCGTGCGTGTGAGGGCCGCCTGCTCGGCCAGCAGCAGGTCGCCGGCCCGCGCGATCGCCAGCGCCAGGCCGGTGTCGAGCACGTCCGACGAGGTCATGCCGTAGTGGATCCAGCGCGAGGCGGGGCCGATCCGCTCGTTGACGTCGGTCAGGAAGGCGACCACGTCGTGGTTGGTGGTCTTCTCGAGCTCCTGGGTGCGCTCCACCGAGAAGCCCGCCCGCTCCTCGATCGCCACCAGGTCCTCGGCCGGGATGACGCCGCGCGCGGCCCAGGCCCGGCACACGGCCAGCTCCACCTCGAGCCAGCGCGCGAGCTTTGCCTCCTCGGTCCAGATCGCGGCCATCGCCGGCCGCGAGTACCGCGGGATCACGCCCGCGCCTCCATGCCCGCCGCGATGTCGCCGCGCATCTGCCGCCCCTCGAAGGTGATCATGCCGGCCGCCTCGTAGGCGCGCGCCCGGGCCTCGGCCACGTCGGCGCCGCGCGCGCTGACCGCGAGCACGCGCCCGCCGGCGGTGACGATCGTCCCGTCCGGCCCCGGCGCCGTGCCGCAGTGGTAGATCTCCGCCCCCGTGGCGGCGGCCTCCTCGAGCCCCAGGATGACGTCGCCCGTGCGCGGGCTGCCGGGGTACCCGTGCGAGGCCAGCACGACCGTGACCGCCGCGCCGTCGTGCACGCGCACCGGGCGGTCGGGCAGGCCGCCGTCGGCGCACGCCGTCAGCAGGCCGAGCAGGTCGTCCTGCAGCCGCGGCAGCAGGGCCTGCGTCTCGGGGTCGCCGAAGCGCGTGTTGAACTCGAGCACCCGCGGGCCGTCCGGGGTCATCATCAGCCCGGCGTAGAGCACCCCCGAGACCGGCGTGCCGCGCCGCGCCATCTCTGCGATGACCGGCCGGTGCACGCGGTCGACCAGCTCGTCGGCGAGATCGTCGGGGATGTCGGGGACGGGCGAGACCGAGCCCATCCCGCCCGTGTTCGGGCCGGTGTTGCCCTCGCCGATCGGCTTGTAGTCGCGGGCGGCGGGGAAGCGCGCCACCGCGCTGCCGTCGGTGATCGCCAGCAGCGACACCTCGGGGCCGGTCATGCCCTCCTCCACCACGACGACCCGCCCGGCGTCGCCGAACGCGCCGTCGACGAGGCAGGCCGCGAGCGCGTCGCGCGCCTCCTCGCGGGTGCGGGCCACGACCACGCCCTTGCCGGCGGCGAGGCCGTCGGCCTTCACGGCCACCGGCAGGCCCAGCTCGTCGACCGCCGCCAGGCCGGCGTCGAGGTCGGTGACGGTGACCGCGCGCGCCGTCGGGACGCCCGCCGCCGCCATCACCTCCTTCGCGAACGCCTTGCTGCCCTCCAGCCGGGCGGCCGCCGCCGACGGGCCGAAGGCGCGCACGCCCGCGGCCCGCACCGCGTCGACCATGCCGGCCACGAGCGGCGCCTCGGGCCCCACCACGACCAGGTCGACGCCGAGGGCCGGCGCGAGCGCGGCGACGCCCCGCACGTCGGCAAGGTCCAGCGGGATGAGCTCCGCGTCGCGGGCGATGCCCGCGTTGCCGCCGGCGCAGAGGATGCGCGGTCGCTCGGGACAACGGGCGAGTGCCCTGACGAGGGCGTGCTCGCGCCCCCCACCTCCGACGACCAGCACCGTGCGGCTCACCCCGGCACTCTCGCACACCGCGCGGCCGGCGGACCGGCTGCGGGTACCATTGGGGTCGGATGACCGAGCCACGCCGACCGCCGTCCCGCGCCGAGCGCGAGGCGCAGCGCGCCCTCCTGCAGGAGGCGCTCGCGCGGCTGGCCGACGAGGACGACCCGGAGGGGGCCGCCGCGGAGGTCGTGCGCGCGCTCGACGCCTACATGGAGTCGGCCGGTGGCGGCACGGCCCTGGCGCCCCGCGAGCCCCCGGTGACCGACTTCGCCCGGCGGGAGGCGAGCGAGGTGCGCTGGGTCACCTGGGTGGTGGTCGGCGGCGCGGTGCTCGGCACGGCGATCGTGGGCGTGGCGCTGTCGGGCGGATGGCCGGCGGCGCTCGCGATCCTCGCGATCTGGGTGCTCGCGCTGATCGCCCTCACGACCGCCTGACCGGCCCTCGGGGGAGATCGTCCGGAGATAGATCCGACCTTCGGCCGGGTCGGGGGGTCCTACTCCCCGACATGATCGACTGGTTCCCCCCGACCTCGTCGCCCGACCCCGCCAAGGGCCTCGCCCGCTGGCAGGGGGCGATGCACCTCCGCCGCGTCGCGCGGTCGATGGACGCCCGCGACGCCGCCGGCGCCGGCCACTCGGAGCGCGTGGCCGAACTGGCCGCCGACATCGCCGCCGCGCTGGGATGGACGCCCCAGAGCGTCGACGACATCCGGGAGGCGGGTCATGTCCACGACGTCGGCAAGGTGTCGGTGCCCGAGGCCGTGCTGCTCACGCCCGGCCGGCTGACGCCCGCCGAGTACGACATCGTGAAGGTCCACGCCGCCGTCGGTGCCCAGATGGCGGCCGCGGTGCTCGGACGGCACCAGGTCTCGTGGATCCGGCACCACCACGAGCGGTGGGACGGTCGGGGCTACCCCGACCGTCTCGCCGACGAGGAGATCCCGCAGGGGGCGCAGGTCCTCGCCGTGGCCGACGCCTGGGACGCGATGCGCCACCGCGCGTTCAACGGCCGCCCGCTCGACGAGGCGGAGGCCCTCGACGAGTGCCGCCGAGAGGCGGGCCACCAGTTCGCGCCGGCCGTGGTCGCGGCCCTGGAGCAGGCGCTGGAGCGCCGCGCCGCCGAGCCCCGCATCCCGTCGCCCCGGCACGCGCCGCACGTTGCGATGACCGCGGCCGTCTGAGCCTCCGACCCGGCGCCGCCAGCCGTCCGTAGCCCCCCCGACGGGGGGTTTTCGCCGCTCTGCAACGCGCGGTGTGAGATTTCCTGAGGTTCGCGTCAGCGGGGCGGAGCGGGGGCGAGGTATACACGTCCCTCCCTCGTCCCTGGAGACCCCGCTGTCCGCACCCGCCCCCTCCGAGGAGCCACTCGCCGCGCACCGCGGCCGGCTCCGGCCGAGCGCGGCCCTGGGGGACGCGGCGCTCACCCGCCTCGCGGCCGCGGGCGACCCGGCGGCGATGGAGGCGCTCTGGGCGCGCCACGGCGGGGCGGTGCGCCGGTACTGCGCCGCCGTGGTGGGCGACCGGGAGGGCGGCGAGGGGGCGCCCGCCGACGCTGGTCGCGGCCGGGGCGGCCCTCGCGCGCGGCGCGCTGCCGGCCCCCCCGGCGCGCCTCTGGCTGCTCGGTGTGGCCCACGACCGCTGCGCCGACCTGCTGCGCGCCCGGCCGGCGACCGCCGGCGAGGCCGGCGGGACGTGGCGCTCACCCTGCGCCGGCGCGGCGCCGTGCGCTCCACGACGCCGCCGGCCTCTCGGCCCGCCGGGTGGCGGTGGCGCTCGGCACCACGCGCGAGGAGGCCCGCGCGCTGATCGAGGCGGGCGCCCCCGCCGCCCGGTGCGCCGCCGTGGCGCGGTCGCCCGGCTGGCGGGGCCCGGCCGCCTCACCGTCGGGTCGGTCGGCGGCATCCTCACGGCCACGGCCGTGGCCGCGGGCGCCGTGGCGACGGTCGTGGTGTCGGTCAACGGCGTGGGCCCGTTCGCGCTCGCGCCCGAGCGGGTCGCCGCCCAGGCCGCCGCGCCACAGTTCATCCTCGCGATCGGCGGCGGCGCGGACCCCGCCGCCCAGGCGCCGGCCGTCGCGCGCACCGGCCCCCGGCCCGGTCGAGCTGCTGATCGGCGTCGCCCCCGGCCCGCCGCCGGCGTCCCCCCGGGCCGCCGCGCCGCCGCCGCCGAGCCTCGCCGGTCCCGACCCGCCGCCCGGCGGCGCCGGCACCGTGCCCGTCGTGGTGGTCGACGACCCGGCGGCGCCCGAGGAGGGCGACGCGACCGCGCCGCCGCCGCCGCCGTGCCGGTCGTTCCCGCGCCGCGGCGCGACCCCCGGCGCCGGTGGCGGCGCCGCGGCCACGGGCCCCACCGACGCCCTCGCCGTCCCGCGGAGTCGCCGCCGCCGCGCCGGCCCGGCCCGCCGCCCCGACCCGCCCGACCCCGAGCCCGAGCCCCGCGCCCGAACCGGAGCCCCAGCGGAGCCGCCCGCCCCCGGGCCGGAGCCGGAGCCGCCGCGCCGAGCCGAGCAGCCGCCGTCCCAGCCGGGGCCTGAGCAGCCGCCGCCCGACGCCGCGCCCGCGGAGCCCCCGGTCGAAGAGCCGCCCGCCGAGAGCCGCCGGCCGAGGAGCCCCCGCCGAGGAGCCGCCGGCCGAGGAGCCGCCCGCCGAGGAGCCGCCCGCCGGGAGCCGCCCCGCCGGCGACGCGCCGCTGACGGCGTTCGCCCTGCTCGCGCCGCCGCCCCCCGCGCTCGCGCCCGACGCGGCCGGCGAGCCTGGCCGAGCCGCCGGGCGGCCACCGCAGGCCGAAGCCCCGCGGCCCAAGCCCGCGCCCGAGCCGCCCGCGCCCGAGGCGCCGGAGCCGAGCCGCCCGCGCCCGAGCCGCCGACGCCCGACCCCGCGCCGGTGCCGCCGACGCCGGACCCCGAGCCGGAGCCGCTCCCGCCGCCGGCCGACGGCGAGCCCACGCCCGCCCCCGCGCCGCCCGGCGAGGAGGTCCCGGCCGACCCCGCGCCGGCCGCCGCCGTGGCGGCCGAGCCGGCGCCGGAAGGCCCGCCGGCCCCCTAGATCTCCACCTGGTCGATCACCTGGTGCCGGCCCTGGCCGGTCCCGATGAGGGTGATCGGCACCTCCACCGCGGCGGCGATGGCGTCGACGTACTCGCGCGCCCGCGGCGGGAGCTCCTCCAGCGACCGCACGCCGGAGAGGTCCTCGTCCCAGCCGGGGAGTTCCTCGTACTCGGCCGTGCAGCCGTGGAACACCGTCTGGTGATACGGGAAGTCGGTGAGCCGGTTGCCGTCGCGGTCGCGGTAGGCGACGCACAGCTTGACGCGCTCCATGCCCGACATCACGTCGAGCTTGGTCAGCGCGAGCTGGGTCATGCCCGACAGGCGCGCCGCGTAGCGCAGGGCCACGAGGTCCAGCCAGCCGCACCGGCGCTGGCGGCCGGTGGTGGTGCCGAACTCGTTGCCGCGCTCCAGCAGGTGGCGGCCCTCGGCGTTGTCGAGCTCGGTGGGGAAGGGTCCCTCGCCGACGCGGGTGACGTACGCCTTCGTGACGCCGAGCACGCGCTCGATGCGCGTGGGGCCGATGCCGATGCCCGTGCAGGCGGCGCCGGCGATCGGGTTGGACGAGGTCACGAACGGATACGTGCCGTGGTCGATGTCGAGCATCGTCCCCTGGGCGCCCTCGAACAGCACGCGCTTGCCGGCCCGCAGGGCCTCGTCCACGATCAGCGCCGTGTCGGCGATGAACGGCCGCAGCCGCTCCGCGTAGGCGAGCAGGTCCTCGGCGATGCCCTCGGGCTCGAGGCGCGGCATGCCGTAGAGCTTCTCGAGGATCTCGTTCTTCGCCTCGAGCGCGATCTCCAGCTTGCGCACCAGGATCTTCGGGTCGAGCAGGTCCTGGGCGCGGATGCCGACGCGCGCCGCCTTGTCCTGGTAGCAGGGCCCGATGCCGCGGCGGGTGGTCCCGATCGAGAACTTGCCGAGGCGCATCTCGGACGCCCCGTCGAGCATGACGTGGTACGGCATGATCAGGTGCGCGTTGCCGCTGATCCGCAGCGTGTCCAGCGAGATGCCGCGCTCCTCGAGGCCGTCGATCTCCGCGCACAGGGCACCCGGGTCGACCACCGTGCCGTTGCCGATCACGCAGACGGTGCCCGGGTAGAGGATCCCCGAGGGGACGAGGTGCAGCTTGTACACCTCCTCGCCGGCCACGATCGTGTGGCCGGCGTTGTTGCCGCCCTGGTAGCGGGCGACGAGGTCGCTGCGCTCGGCGAGCAGGTCGACGACCTTGCCCTTGCCCTCGTCGCCCCACTGGGCGCCGATCACGACGGTGGCCGGCATTCAGTGGTCCCTGTCGAGGTTGTCGAACTTCGCGTACGAGCCGCGGAAGGTGAGCTTCACGCGGTCGGTCGGCCCGTGGCGGTTCTTGGCGACGAGGACCTCCGCCAGGCCCTTGTCCTCCGAGTTCTCGGGGTTGTAGTAGTCGTCGCGGTAGATCATCAGCACCAGGTCGGCGTCCTGCTCGATCGCGCCCGACTCGCGCAGGTCCGACAGCATCGGCCGCTTGTCGTTGCGCGCGTCGGGGGAGCGGTTGAGCTGCGAGACGCAGATGATCGGCACGTCCAGGTCGCGCGCCAGCATCTTGAGGCTGCGCGAGATCGTGGAGATCTCCTGGACGCGGTTCTCGTCCTTGCGGCCGCGGTTGCCCTCCATCAGCTGGATGTAGTCCACGACCAGCAGGTCGAGGCCGTCCCGGCTCTTCAGGCGCCGCAGCTTCGTGCGCATCTCGCCGACGGTCACGCCCTCGGAGTCGTCGATGTAGAGGCGGGCGGCCGACAGGCGGTCGGCGGCGCGGCCGATGCGCGACCAGTCCTCGGGGGCGAGCTTGCCGGCGCGGATCCGCCCGGCGTCGACCACGGCGGTGGACGCGAGCAGGCGCTGGATCAGCTCGTCGCCGCTCATCTCGAGGCTGAACACCGCCACCGCCAGGTTCTCGTTGAGGGCGGCGTGCTCGGCGATGCCCAGGGCGAGGGCGGTCTTGCCCATGCTCGGCCGGGCGGCGACCACGACCATGTTGCCCGGGTGCAGGCCGCCGATGACCCGGTCGAGGTCGATGAACCCGGTGGGCACGCCGGTGACGTGGCCGCCGGCCTCCTCGGCCGCGGTCAGGCGCTCGATGCCCTTGATGACCAGCTCGTGCGCCCTCGTGAAGTCGCCGCGCACGCCCTTCTGCGAGAGGTCGTAGACCAGCGTCTCGGCGTCCTGGAGCATCCGCGCGGTCTCGCCCTCGCGCTGAGCGATCATCCGCTCGATCTCCTTGCCCACCCGCAGCAGCCGGCGCTGCGTGGCGGCGTCGCGCACCATCTCCGCGTACGTGCGGTAGCTGGCCGCGATGAACGGCGTCTCCATCAGGTCGAGCACGGCCACGCGGCCGCCCGCCACCTCGAGCTCGCCGTTCTTCGTGAGCTGCTCGAGCACGGTGATGGGCTCGACCGGCTCGCCGATCTGGAACAGGTCGTTGATCGCCCGGAACACCGCGCGGTGGCCCTCGCGGTAGAAGTCGTCCGCGTCGACGATGCTCTGGGCCTCGGCGACGTAGGCGTCGACCTCCATGAGGCTGGCCAGCAGCATGGCCTCGGCCTCCGCGTTCTGCGGCGGGGAGACGGTCTCGGACATGACGGGGGTGCTCGGCCCCGCGGGGCGGGCCGTGCTCAGTCGATCAGCGGGCTGACGATGGTCTTGACCTCGGTCGCCAGACCGGGGCCGAGGTCGACGGGCACCTGGTAGGTGCCGAGCGCCCGGATCGGGGGCTCCACCGTGATGTGCCGCCGGTCGACGTCCACGCCGCGGGCCTCCTTGATGGCCTGCGCGACGTCGGCGGACGTGATCGAGCCGAACAGGCGGCCGTCGTCGCCGGCCTTGGCCTTGAGCGTGAGGATGGTGCGCCCGAGCAGGTCGGCGAGCTCCTTCGACTGCTCGACGGCCTTCAGCTCGGCCTGCCGGCGCTGCTCCTCGCGGCGGCGCACCTCGGCGATGCGCGCCGGGGTCGCCTCCTCGGCCAGGCCGCGCGGGAGGAGGTAGTTGCGCATGTAGCCGCGCGCGACGCTCACCACGGCCCCGGCCTCGCCGAGCCCCTCCACCTCACTGAGAAGGATCGCCTGCATGTCTCTCGCCTGCCTCTGTCGCTCTAGAAGGGGATGTCGTCGTCGTCGGCGCGCGGCGCCGGCTGCATGTCGCTGCGGTCCACCGGGAGGTCGCCGCCGCCGCCCTGCGCCGGGGCCGGGCTCCAGCCCGCCCCCCCGCCGGCGTAGTCGCCGCCGCCCCCGCCGCCCCCGCCGCCCTCGCCGCGGCTGTCGAGGAAGAAGACGTCGTTGGCGATGACCTCGACCGACTGGCGCTTCGAGCCGTCCTGGGCCTGCCACTCGCGCCAGGACAGGCGCCCGTCGACGCCGATGCGCCGGCCCTTGGCGAGGTAGGTTGAGGCCGTCTCGGCCTGGCGGCCGAAGACGGTCACGTCGAAGTAGTTGCTGCGGTCGCCCCAGTTGCCCGTCTCGTCGCGGGCGCGGCTGGAGACCGCCAGGCGGATCGAGCAGATCGGGTCGCCGCCCGCGGTGTGGCGCAGCTCGGGGTCGCGGGTCAGGCGCCCCACCAGGGTGACGCGGTTGAGGTCGGCCGGCACTAGCGGGGGCCGCGCCTGCCGCGCCCGCCCGGACGGCCGCGCTGCGGGCGGCCCTCGCCCTCGGGGTGCGCGTCCACCGGCGCCGGGGCGCCGGTGGCGCGGGCGCGCTCGGCGTCGCGGCTGCCGAGCCGGATGAACAGGGCGCGCGTCACGACGTTCTTGTTGATCGAGAGCACGCGCTCGATCTCCGGCAGGGAGGTCGGCTCGCCCTCGCACGTGATGACCACGTAGCGGCCGTCGCCGCGCTTCTCCATGGGGAAGGAGAGCTTCTTGCGGCCCCAGTCGTTGACGTGGTCGACCCGGCCGCCACCGTCCAGGATGAGCTGCTGGACCCGCTCGAGGATCTCCTGCTGCTGCTCCTCATCCGCGTCGGGGTTGAGGATGATCATGATCTCGTAGGGAGCGATCCCGGACCTCCGGAGGTTGTGGCAGGCAGGAGCACCGGAGCGCCGGGCCCCGGCAGGCGCGGGAGTATAGCAACGGTAGGATCGTCCTCCGGACCCCGACCGAGGTGATCGCGATGCGCAGATGGAGCATGTGGGCCGCGTCGGCCCTGGGCGCGGTGGGCGCGGGCGCCGGCCTCGCGGTGGCGCGCCGCCGGAAGGCCCCGGCCCCGCCGCCGCCGACCCTCCCCGCGCAGGTCGTGCCGGCCCCGCCGGAGCCCGACGCCCCGCAGGACCCGCAGGCCGCCCTCGACGCCGCCCGCGCCCGCCTGCGCGCCCGGGCCGACGAGCTGCGCCGGCAGATCGAGTCGGCCGGCGGCGGCGACGGCGACGGCGCCCCCGCCGGCGGCGACGGGGGCGCGGCGGGCGCGTGAGCCTCGCCGCCGTCGGGGCGGCCGTCGCCGTCGCGCTGGCGGCGCCCGGCGGCGACGAGGGCGGCACGGTGCGCTTCGCCGTGAAGGGCGACTGGGGCGACGCCACGCCGGCCCAGGCGGCGGTCACGCGGCGCATGTGCGCCGAGGCGCGGCGGGCGCCGTTCGCCTTCGTGCTGACGACGGGCGACAACTTCTCGCGGCCCGACGGCGTCGCCACCCCTGACAACTGGGACCGGCCCGAGGCCTGCCTCATCCGCATGGGCGTGCGCTGGCGGGCGACGTGGGGCAACCACGACCTCGCCGGCACGGCCACCGCCGACGTGCTGGGCGCCGCCCGTCGCTGGTACACCTTCGCCGCGGGCCCGGCGCGGATCGTCGTGCTCGACGGCAACCGGCCCGACGACCCCGCCCAGGCCCGCTTCCTGCGCCGGGCCCTCGAGCGGGCGCGCGAGCCGCTGCGCATCGTCGCCGTGCACCAGCCGGTGCGCACGAGCGGCATCCACGGCGCGTCGGCCGCGGCGCAGCGGCGCTGGGAGCCGCTGCTGCGCGCGGGCGGCGTCGCGCTCGTGCTGCAGGGCCACAACCACATGTACGAGCGGATCGAGGCCGACGGCGTCACCTACGTCACCACGGCGGGCGGCGGCGCGCAGCTCTACCCGTGCGTGTGGCCGGTCGCCGGGCTGCGCGCCTGCGCGCTGGAGCACCACTTCCTCGTGATCACGGCCACGGCGCGCCGCGCGGTCGTGCGGGCGATCACGCCCCGCGGCCGCGCCATCGAGACGGTGACGGTGCCGGCCCGGGCGTAGCCGGGGCCGCGGCTCAGGCGCTCGGGCGCACCCCGC
This sequence comes from Miltoncostaea marina, assembly GCF_018141525.1. GTDB lineage: Bacteria > Actinomycetota > Thermoleophilia > Miltoncostaeales > Miltoncostaeaceae > Miltoncostaea > Miltoncostaea marina. Next base: position 3,143,281 of record NZ_CP064655.1, on the reverse strand, counting down.
GGCCGGCCACCGCGGCGGCCCAGGCCGTGGCGACGCGCACGGTCAGCTGGCCCATCGCCGCGACCACCTCGCGGCGCTCGTCGTCGTCGAGGGGCGACGACGGCGCCGCCAGCGCCCGGTCGACCGCGCGCTCGAGGGCCAGGCTGCCGCCGAGCGTCACCTCGGCCGACGAGCCGGCCAGGCCGTGGCCGCGCCCGTAGGTCTCGGCCCGCTCGAGCGCCTCGTCCAGGCTGCCCACCTGGAAGGCGTCGGCGAGGGCGTCGACCCACGCCCGCACGACCGCCCGCCGCTCGACCGGCGGCAGCCGGCGGTAGGCCGCCTCGGCGGGGCCCTCCACGAGCGTCTCGACCGCGTCCGACACGAGGTCGGCGCGCTGGCGGAGGGCGTCGGCGAGCGCCGGCGACGAGTCGAGGTGCACGGGGCCGTGGCGCACCGGCCGCCCCGGCCGCGCGGGCTGGCGCGCGAGCCACTGGCGCAGCGCCTCGGGGTCGAACCGGCGGTGCCCGCCGGCCGTGCGCACGTGCGGCACCCGCCCCTCGCTGGCCCAGAGGCGCAGCGTGCTGGGGCTGACCCCGAGCGCGCGGGCCGCCGCCGAGACCGAGAGCCACGGGCCCTCGGATCGCTTCGGCCGCGCCCCCGCCCGCTTCACGGCCGCCCCCCGACCGCGCTCACTCGAGCGCCGACCGCAGCCGGCATCTGACCCCGTCGGCGTAGCCCGCCGCGACGCGCACCGCCATCCGGTCGAGCGCCCGCTCGAGCGCGCGCTGGTCGTCGGCGCGCCCGTTCAGCAGGGGGCCCAGCACCCGGTCGACGGCGCGGCGCAGCGCCAGGGCCTCCGTCACGGGCACGTCCCCCGGCTGCCCGGAGGCCCCGTGCCGAAAGCCCTCCCACTCGGCGTCGCGGTAGCAGGAGCCGAGGTCGCCGCTCTCGAGGGCCTCGATCAGCGAGTCGAGCGCACCCACGACGCGGGCGTGGCGGGCGGCCGACGCGCGGGCCGCGGACGGGCGCACCCGCCGCAGCTCCTCGTCGAAGGCGGCCAGCACATCGGGCGCGGCGTCGGCGAGCACGTCCGCGGTCGCGGGCATCGCCTCGAGCCGCGTCGGCACGAGCTCCTGCAGGCGGCTCTGCGGCGCGGGCGGCGAGCCGCCGCGCTCCTCGAGCCAGCGCACCAGCTCGTCGAGCTCGAAGCGCCGGTGGCCTCCCGGGGTGCGCACGTGCGGCACCCGGCCGGCCGCCGCCCACGCCCGCAGCGAGGACGGGCTGACCCCCAGCAGGCGCGCGGCCGCCGACACCGACAGCAGGCGCGGCGGGCCGATGTGCGGCGGGCGCGGACGCGCCTCGGCGCCGGCCTCCTCGGTCGCCCCCTGCTGGAGGTCGCGGCCGAACGTCACCGCGGCGCGCCACCCTCACGCAGCCGGCGACGGCCCGCCGGGTCGCGATCGTGGGCCGCCCGGCGGCTGTCCGTGCCTGGCATGGCGCGATTCTGTGCGCGGTTCCTCCCGCCCGCAACCCGCACAATCGCGTATCGGGGGCGGGAAACTGACCAAAGCTGCAGCGGGGCCTCCAGGATCCAACAAAAAACTCACACTGTGCCGCCGCCACCCCCCTGGGGAGGGGCGTCGACGGCGCGCCGCTCGGCCTCGGCGGCCGCCCGTTCGGCGCGCACTCGCTTGCGCTCTTTCACCGTAACGAAAGCAGCCACGATCCCGGTGACCGCGAAGGCCACGACGAACGCGACCCACAGCTGGTCGGCGAACGCCTTGCCCGCGAAGTAGCCGAGCAGCGCCGCCTGCGCCGACCAGAGGGTGGCGCCCAGGGCGTCGAAGAGCAGGAAGCGGCCGTAGCCCATCTGGCCGGCGCCGCACGAGAGGTTGATGGCGATGCGGATGCCGGGCAGGAACCGCCCCGTGAACACCAGCGCCGGCCCCTGGCGGCGCACCATCCGCTCCGCCGCGGCGAGCCGCTCGGCCCCCGCGATGCGGGTCACCGTCCGCTTGATGGGCCCCCCGCCGCCGCGGCCGATCCAGTAGGCGGTCGAGTCGCCGGCGATCGCCCCGGCGGCGCCGGCCAGGATCACGAGCCCCAGGCTGAGCGAGCCCTCCGCCGCCAGCACGGCCGCGGCGACGATCGCCGTCTCGCCCGGCAGCGCGGGGAAGACCCCGTCCCCGGCCACGACGAGCAGGACCGCCCAGTACCCGTACGTCGCCGCGTCGTCCGCGATCCGCGTGAAGGTCTCGACGATGGACGCCGCCGCGGCGATGGCCGCGAGCGTCACGTCGCCGCCGGGCGGGTTGGGCGGGAGCCCGACACGTGGCGATGATGCCACGGAGGGGCGCCGAGGCGAGGCACGCCCCGGGCGCGCGGCGGCGAGCGATGGGGCTCCGCCGAGCTGAGGAACGCCGGCCGGCGCGCGGCGGCGAGCTATGGGCGTTCCGCCGGGACCTTCCGGCTTCGCAGAGAGGTCCCGGCTGCGGCGGACCGGGGAACGCCCCGGGCGCGCGGCGGCGAGCCATGGGGCTCCGCCCAGGCCGCCCGGCTTCGCCGGTCGGCCCGGGCTGCGTCGAAGCGGGGTACGCCCCGGGCGCGCCGGCCGAATCGGCTCCGGCCTGGCGGCCGGGGCGCGCCGATTCGGCAGATTGCCCCTCACCGCGCGGCTCCGTCGGCGCTGACGCGCCGCCGGGGCGCGCCGCGCGGCGAACGGATCGCACTCCGGATCCGTCCTGGGCGGGGTGATCGCGATCCGTCCCGGACGACGTGGCCGTGATCCGGGGTAATCGAGACACGACCGCCGAAGGCGGGAGCGTGCAGTAACCGGCCACGACGGCGCGGGGCACACCCCACGCGCACCACGGACGGATCCGGTGGTGCACGTTCCGGCGCCCGCCCCGCCGAAGGCGGTGCGCCGGTCCGCAAATCGCCCCGGCCAGGGGCGATTTGCCGCGTGGCCGGCCCCGCAAGTGGGCCGGCCCCCGCGCTCGGGGCATGGCGGTCGACAACGTGCCCAGCGCGAGCCGGCCCGCCAGGGCCGGGTCCCGCCCGCGCAATGGATCGGCCCCAGCCGACACCGTCCTTGGACGACGTCGTCAACGCAGGGCCGGGTCCCGTCCCGCGCTCAGGATCGTCCCCAGCCGACCCGGTCCGTCGACGACCTCGTCAACGGACGGGCCGGGTCCCGCCCCGCGCCACGGATCGGCCCCCGCCGACCCGGTCCGTCGACGACCTCGCCGAGGACGGACCGCGACCACCCCCCCCAACCGCCCGGACCACCTCACCCCCGGACCGCCCCGCACCACGACCTGACAGCGGCAGCCGACGAGCCCCGGGGGCGTGGCCGGGGGTCCGGGGCCTTCCTTATCCTCCGACGCATGGGGCGCATCGCCGACGCCGTGCTCTCGCTCCTCGCCGCCGGGCCGCTCGGGGCGGACCGCCTGGGGGCCGAGCTGACGCGCGCCGGCGTCACCCGGGCGCGCGATCCGGCCGGCGCCGTGCGGCGCGCGGTCCGCGACGACCGGCGCGTCATCGAGCTGCCCGACGGCCGGCTGGCGAGCGTCGCCCAGGCGCTCGACGGGCTGGCGCTCACGGCCGAGGTCTCCCCGGCCGACGCGGCGGCGGGCGCCGCGTGCCTCGAGCGCGACCTGGCTCCGCTCGAGGTGGCCGGCGTCGCCGGGCCGCTGCCGCTGCCGCGCGACGCGCGGGCGGGCGACACGGTGGTGGTGCGGGTCACCGACGCGACGACGGGGGCGGTGACGGTGGAGCTGGCCCGCGGGCCGGCGCCCGCCGCGCGGCCCGGCGACGAGCGCGAGCTGGTCGCGGCGGTCGCGGCGCGCCTGGCCGGCGAGGGCACGCGGCGCCCCCACCTGGCGCCGCCGGTCACGCACCTCGGCGCGGTGGTCGCGGGCGTGGCGGCGGGCCGGCCCGGCGCCCTGCGCGAGGCCGGCCGGCCGCTGACCCGCGTGCTCGCCGACGCGGGCTACGAGGTGCACCTCGGCTGGGTGGGGCCGCGCGGCACGCCGTGGGCGAGCCTCACCGACGAGGAGGCGGCCGTGCTGGAGCAGGAGGTGGACGAGCTGATGGCCGACGAGCGCCCCGACGAGGCGGCGGAGGTCCAGGCCCGCCTGCTGGGGCTGCTGGCCCGCCACGCCCCCGAGCGGGCGCCCGCGGCGCGCCGGGCGCTGGCGCGGATGCTGGCGCGGGCGGGCCGCCCCGACGAGGCGCTCGGGCACCTGCGCGCGTCGTTCGGCGAGGGCGACCCCGAGAACTGGTACGAGGCCGCGCTGATCGCCCTCCGCAGCGGCGACGAGGTCAGCGCGCGGCGCTGGGCCGAGTCGGGCCTGGCCCACGCCGCCCCGGCCGCCGAGGTGGCCGAGTGCCTGGCCGACATCGCCGGCGACCTCGACGCGCAGGCGGCGTTCATGCGCGGCCGGGCGGCCGTCGTGGGCGGCGAGGCCGCGCGCGACCGGGAGGCCGCGTCGCGGCTCGCCCGCGCGATCGTCGCCCCGGGCCGCTCCTACCTGGTCGAGGCGATGGCCGAGGAGGTCGCGGCCGCAGTGGGCCCCGACGGCGCCCCGGCCCTGCTGACGGCGCTCGCCGCGACGGGCGAGGACGGCCGGGAGGCCTGCCTCGCCCTCTCGGTGGTGCTGCCGCACGGCCTGGGGCGCGCCGCGCGCGACGCCGCCGGGCGGCTCGCGCGCCCGCGGCCGGCGGTGGCGGGCCTGCTCGGCGCGCACCCCGCGGCCGCCTGGGCGACGTCGCCGATCGACGCGCCCGACCAGCAGCAGTTGGTGATCACGGTCGCCAAGGAGGAGGGGCGGGTCTCGCCGCTCGTGGTGCTGGTCGACCTCGACGGCCTCGGCGGCGCGGTGAAGGATGCGTTCTTCCTGCCGGACGTGGCCGGGCCGCGGCTGCGCCGTGAGCTGTTCGCGACGATGGACGCGGTGGGCCTGCCGCCGGGCCCGGTCGACCTCGACGAGGCGATCGCGCTCGTGCAGGTGGCGCTGCTGCGCACCGCCGACATCGGCTGGACCATCCCCTCCCTGCGCCACCAGCCGGTGCTGGACCGCATCGAGCGCTGGCTGCTGCGCCCCCAGCGGGGCGACCCGGGCCGCCGGCCCGTGCCCGGCTCCTGACGGGGCGTCAGGCCGCCCGGCGCTCCGCCTCGGCCGCGATCGCGGGGGCCGCGATCGCGGGGGCCGCGGGGACCTGCCCGGCGGCCCCCGGGCCCGCGGCCGGCGCCGTGCGGGCCCCGCCGGCCGGCGCCTGCTCGGCGCGCGGCCGGGTGAGCCGGCCCGTCAGCCCGCCGAGCAGCGGCGCCGCCGCGACGGCGGCGACCACGGCGCCGGGGATCGAGCCCGCGCTCAGCGCGAGGGCCGCCATCGCCAGCAGCCCCAGGCCGCCGACCGCCCGCAGGGTGCCGAGCGCCGCGGGCGACGCGCGGCCGGGACGCCCGACGTCCCACGCCGCGAGCCCCACCAGCGCCGACAGCACCAGCCCCGCCATCCACCAGTCCACCGACCGCCTCCAAGCTCGGTGGAGCCCTCTTCGTGGCGGCCCGCCCGGTTCCCTGCACGGGGGCGGGATCGGCGGCCGCACGGCGGCCGCGGCCTGTGCGATAATGCACCGTATGGCCGATGAAATCCCCGCTCAGCTCCTCGAGGCCTTCAAGGTCCTCGATCCCGATGTGGCCCAGCGGCTGACCGACGCGCTCAGCCCGGTGGCCGGCGAGCTCGGCCCCCGCGAGGAGGCCGTGCTGCAGCGACTGGTGACGGGTCTCGCCGAGGGCGCTCCCGCAGCGGAGCTCAACGCCTTCGTGCGCCTCCTGCCGGTGACGGTGAGCCGGGCGGTGCAGCCGGCGATCGAGCCGGTCACCACCGCCTAGCGCACGCGGTCCAGACGGATGGATCCGGCCGCGGCGAGCCGCGGCCGGCCCGCCTGCGCGCGCGCCCGGCCGGACGTGCGATAGCGTTCGCCGCCGTGGTGCTCCGAGGCCGACACGCCGTCGCCGTGACCGTCGCCGCGGGCGCGCTGCTCGCGGCCTGCGGGTCGGGGGACGACGGCGGCACCGCGGCCGCCACCAGCGCGCCGCGGACCGCCGGGACGGCGTCCGCGCCGGCGGCGGGCGCCCCGGCGCGCCAGGACCAGGCCGGGCGCGTGCGCCTCACCCGCGTCGCCGGGGGGCTGGGCGACGCCCTCTACGTCACCGGGGCGCCGGGGGCGGCCAACCGGCTCTTCGTGGTGCAGCAGAGCGGCCGGATCCGCATCCTGGAGCGCGGCCGCCTGGCGGCCCGGCCCTTCCTCGACGTGTCCGGGCGCGTCTCCTCCGGCGGCGAGCGCGGGCTGCTGGGCCTGGCGTTCCACCCCGGCTACGCCCGCACCGGCCGCTTCTTCGTCAACTACACCGACCGCGCCGGCACGACCCGGGTGGTCGAGTTCCGGCGCGCCGGCGCGCGGCGGGCCGACCCGCGGAGCGCCCGCGTGCTGCTGAGCATCCGCCAGCCCTACGCCAACCACAACGGCGGCCACCTGGCCTTCGGGCCGGACGGGATGCTCTACATCGCCACCGGCGACGGCGGCTCGGGCGGCGACCCGCACGGCAACGGCCAGCGCACCGACACGCTGCTGGGCAAGCTGCTGCGCATCGACGTGGACGGGCGCAGCCGCGGCCGGGGCTACCGCATCCCCGCGGGCAACCCCTTCGCGCGCGGCGGCGGGCGGCCCGAGATCTACAGCTACGGCCTGCGCAACCCCTGGCGCTTCTCGTTCGACCGCGCGCGCGGCGACCTCTGGATCGGCGACGTGGGCCAGAACGCCGTCGAGGAGATCGACTTCCGCCCGCGCGGCCGCGGCGCCGGCGCCAACTTCGGCTGGAACGCCTTCGAGGGCCGCTCCCCGTACCCGGGCGGCGGCCCGGTGCGGGGCTCGCGCCCGATCGCGCCGGTCGCCCAGTACAGCCACTCGTCGGGCTGCTCGGTGACCGGCGGCTACGTGGCGCGCGGGCCGCGCGCCGGCGGGCTGCGGGGGCGCTACGTCTACGCCGACTTCTGCAGCGGGCGCGTCTGGAGCATGCGGGCCGGCCCGCGCCCCGGCGCGGTGCGCGAGGAGACCGGCCGCCTGGGGGCGCGGCTCGGCAACGTGACCTCGTTCGGCGAGGGCCTGAACGGCGACCTGTACGTGATCGGCAACGGCGCGCTCCACCGGCTGGGCGCCTGATGGCGGAGGTGCGGCCCTCGACCGGGTGGGGCGTCGTCCACCTCATGCTGCGCGCCGACCGGGACGCGCCCGGCGCCGCGGACGCCCTCGCGGCGATCGAGCGCTTCACGGCCACGGACCCCCAGCAGGTGATCGCGTTCTCGGTGCTCGGGGCGAGCGCCGACCTGGGCCTGATGATCCTGGGCCCCGACCTCGACGCGATCGACCGCCTCGTGAAGGAGGTCCTGGCGGGGCCCTTCGAGGCCGAGTACTCGTACGTCTCGCTCACCGAGCTCAGCGAGTACACCTCCACCGCCGAGCAGGAGCGCGCCCGGCTGGAGGCCGCCGGCGCGCCCGACGTCGAGGCGAAGCTGGCCGAGTGGTCCGAGCGCATGGCGAAGTACAACGACGCCCGCCTGCACCCGCGCCTGCCGCGGCGGGCCGCGATCGGCTTCTACCCCATGTCGAAGCGCCGCGCGCCGGGCGAGAACTGGTACGCGCTGCCCTTCGAGGCGCGGCGCGAGCTGATGGCCGGCCACGCCCGGGTGGGGCGCACGTACGCCGGGCGGGTGCTGCAGCTCATCACGGGCTCCACCGGGCTCGACGACTGGGAGTGGGGCGTCACCCTGCTCGCCGACGACCCCGCGGCGCTCAAGGAGATCGTCTACGAGATGCGCTTCGACGAGGTGAGCGCCCGCTACGGCGAGTTCGGCCCGTTCTTCGTGGGCCTGGTCATGGACCCGGCGGCGGCCTTCGCCCGCGCCGGGGTGCTCGAGCCCGCCGGCTGAGCGGGCCCGCGGGGGTGCACGCACCCGGCGGCGCGCCCGCCATCCGGGTGCGCGGCGTCGTGAAGCGCTACGGCCCGATCACGGCGGTCGACGGCCTCGACCTCGAGGTGCCGGCCGGCTCGTGCGTCGGCCTGCTGGGCCCGAACGGCGCCGGCAAGTCCACCACGATGAAGCTGCTCACGGCGCAGGCGATCGCCGACGAGGGCGAGCTGGAGGTGCTCGGCTTCCGCCTGCCGGGCGAGTCGAAGCAGGCGCGCGCCGCGTGCGGCGTGGTGCCGCAGCTCGACAACCTCGACACCACGCTGACCGTCGAGCAGAACCTGCTCGTCTTCACGTACCTGTACCGCGTGCCGCGCCACGAGCGGCGCGCCGCGGTCGACCGGGCGCTCGCCATCGCCAACCTCACGGACCGCCGCGCGAGCCGGGTCGACGCCCTGTCGGGCGGCATGCGCCGGCGCCTGCTGATCGCCCGCGCGCTCGTGCACCGGCCGAGCCTCGTGCTGATGGACGAGCCCACCGTGGGCCTCGACCCGCAGGTGCGCCAGGAGCTGTGGGCCCTCATCGGCGCGCTGCGCGCGGAGGGCGTGTCCATCCTGATGTCCACCCACTACATCGAGGAGGCCGCCCGCCTCGCCGACACGGTGACGATCATGTCGCACGGCCGCGCGGTGGCGGCCGGCGCCCCGGGTGACCTGGTGCGCGAGCACGCCGGCGGCGAGGCGGTCGAGGTCTACGGGCCGCCCGCCCGGCTGGCCGAGGTCGAGGCCGAGGCGGCCGCCGCCGGGCTGCGCACCCGCCGCACCGGCACGTCGGTGTCGGTGCTCGCCCTGGAGCGCGGCACCGCGCCGCCGCCCGACGGGGAGCGCCGCCCGGCCAACCTCGAGGACGTCTTCGTGCTGCTCACCGGGGAGGACATCGCGTGACGACCCGACCGGTCGCCGGCGGCCGGCGCCTGCGCCGCCTGGAGGGGCCGGCGCTGGCCGGCGTGCTCGTGCGCGAGGTGATCAACTTCTCGTCGTACTGGCGCTCCACGACGTTCTCGTCGACCGTCGAGCCCACCATCTACCTGCTCGCGTTCGGCTTCGGCTTCGGCTCGCTGGTGTCGACCGTGGCCGGCTACCGCTACGTGGAGTTCGTCGGCACGGGGACCGTCGCGACCGCGGTCCTGTTCTCGAGCGCCTTCCCGGCCATGTTCGGCACGTTCGTGAAGTACCAGTACCAGCACACCTACGACGCGATCCTCGCCGCGCCGGTCGACACGGAGGAGCTCGTCACCGGCGAGATGCTGTGGATGGCCGCCCGGGCGGGCGTCTACGGCTGCGCGCCGATGGTCGTCGCCATGGTCTTCGGCCTCGACCCGAGCTGGGGCATGCTGACGGTGCCGTTCATCGCCTTCATCGCCGGGCTCGGCTGGTCGGCCTTCGGCATCACGATCGCCGGCCGCATGAAGGCGATCGAGAACTTCAACTACGTCATCAGCGCGGTGCTGACGCCGCTGTTCCTGGTGGCCGGCACCTTCTTCCCGCTCGACGAGCTGCCCGGCTGGGCCCGCGTGCTGGCCCAGTTCAACCCGCTGTACCACCTCGTGGAGCTCGTGCGGCACGCGGTGTTCGGCTGGGAGGGGGCGGTCGACCTGCTGCACCTCGGCGTGCTGGTGGCGTTCGGCCTGCTGACCTGGCGGCTGGCGGTGGCCGCGATCACCGCGCGGCTCATCACCTGACCCGGCTCACGCCGGCGTCGCCAGCTCGCGCGTCACCTGCACCGGCCGGCGCAGCACGTCCAGCACCGGGCAGTGCTCGTCGGCGGCGGCGGCGAGCTCGCGGTAGCGCTCCGGCGCCTCCGGGCCCTCCACGGCGACCCGGATGCGGATCGCGCCGTACCCCGCGGGGGCGTCCGCCACGCCGAGGAAGCCGCGCAGGTCGATGTCGCCCTCCACGTCGACCGCGATGCGCCCGACCGCGATGCCGAGCTCGGACGCCCACAGCCGGTAGGTGACCGCCTGGCACGTGGCGAGGCTGGTGAGCATGAGCTCCACGGGGCTCTGGGCGGTGTCGGTGCCGCCGAGCGAGCGGGGCTCGTCGGCGTGCACCACGTGCGAGCGGGCCGTCGTGGAGCAGCGCATCCCGTCGGTGAGCTCCGTGGCGACGCGCACGGTGACCCGCGCCCGGTCCGGGTCGTCCCGGTACCGGGCGGCCACGCCGCGTGCGGCGCCTCGGCCATCGAGGGCGATCGTAGCGATCCGCACACGCCCGGCGCGGCGCGTATCCTGCGGCGGTCCAGGGCATCGATGCGGGGGAGCGATGAGAGGCCTCACCTTCCAGGGCACGCGCGAGGTGCGCGTCGCCGACGTGCCGGATCCGGGGATCGCCGACCCGGGCGACGCGGTGGTCCGGGTCACCATGGCCGGCATCTGCGGGTCCGACCTGCACATCTTCAACGCGGGCGAGGCCTTCGGCTTCCAGCCGGGCGCGCGCCTGGGGCACGAGTTCATCGGCACCGTCGAGGAGGCCGGCCCGGAGGCGGGGGTCCGCCCCGGCGACCGCGTGATGGCCTCCGTCTCCACGATGTGCGGCGAGTGCGGGTTCTGCCGCGAGGGCAAGGCCTACGCCTGCGTCCGCTGGTCGATGTTCGGCTGGGCGCCGCGCACCTGGCGCCACGGCGGCGACGTGCAGGGCGGCCAGTCGGAGTTCGTGCGCGTGCCGCTGGCCGCCACCACCCTGCACCGCATGCCCGAGGCGCTGGCCGGCGAGGACCGCGAGGCCTCGCTGCTGCCGCTGGTCGACGTGATGTCCACCGGCTGGCACGGGCTCACCGCCGCCGGCACGCAGGCCGGGTGGTCGGTCGCGGTGATCGGCGACGGCGCCGTCGGCCTGGCGGCCGTCCACGGCGCGCGCGCGAAGGGCGCCGAGCGCATCGTCTGCCTGGGGCACCACCCCGACCGCCTCGAGACGGCGACGGCGCTCGGCGCCACGCTGGTCATCGACTCGCGCGACGACGAGGAGATCCGCGAGGCCGTGCGCGAGCACACCGGCGGCGAGGGCGCCCACGTGGTCGTGGACACGATCTCGGGCGACGCGTCGATGGCCACCGCGCACGCCTGCGTGCGCGCCGGCGGCACCATCGCGTGCCTCGGCATGGACCACTTCATGGGCAAGGTGCCGGGCATCAACTGGTTCGACCAGTTCACCCGCAACATCTCCGTGACGGGCGGCCTGGTGCCCGGGGCGGTGTACCTGCCGGAGCTGCTCGGCCTGCTCGAGGCCGGCCGCATCGACCCGGCGCCGATGCTCTCGCACCGGCTGCCCCTCGAGGACGCTGCCGAGGGCTACCGGCTCATGGCCGAGCGCGTGGAGGGCGTCACGAAGGTGGCGCTGCAGCCCGGGCGATGACCTCGCGCGCCCGGCTGGCCGCCGCCGGACAGGAGCACCTGGCCGACCGCCTGGAGCGCCTCGACGGCGAGGCGCGCGCGCGGCTGCAGGCCGAGATCGACGCGCTCGACCTCGACCTGATCGGCCGGCTCGTCGGCGAGCTGGTCGGCGACGGCGCGCCCCCGCACGAGGGCGCGATCGAGCCGCCCGACCCCGACGGGCTGGTGGCGCTGCCGCGCGACGACGGGGACGTGGTGCGCGACGCCCGGGCCCGCGAGGCCGGCGAGGAGCTGCTGCGCTCCGGCGCGATGGCCGCCGTGCTGCTCGCCGGCGGCCAGGGCACGCGGCTCGGCTTCGAGGGCCCCAAGGGCCTCTTCCCGTTCGCGCCGATCACCGGCCGGGTGCTCTTCGAGCACCACGCCGCCAAGATCGCCGCGGTGCGGAAGCGGTACGGCGCGGCGCTGCCCTGGTACATCCTCACCTCGCCGCAGAACGACGCGGTCACCCGCGAGGCCTTCCGCGAGGCCGGCTGGTACGGGCTGCCGCCCGAGTCGGTGCGCTTCGTGGTGCAGGGCACGCTGCCGGCGGTCGACCGCGCCACCGGGCGGATCCTGCTGGAGGCGCCCGACCGCCTGGCGCTGTCGCCCAACGGGCACGGCGGCCTGCTGTCGGCGCTGCGCGACGCCGGGGCGCTCGACGAGATGGCCCGCGAGGGCGTGCGGACGATGTTCACCTTCCAGGTCGACAACCCGCTCGTGCGGGTCTGCCGGCCGGAGCTGCTCGGCCACCACTTCCTCGGCGCGGCCGACATGTCGTCGGTCGTGGTGCGAAAGGTGGGGCCCGAGGAGAAGATGGGCGTCATCGCCCGCGTCGACGGCCGCACCGGCGTCGTCGAGTACAGCGACCTCTCGCCCGAGATGGCGGCCGAGCGCGACGACAGGGGCGAGCTGGTCCTCTGGGCCGGCTCGATCGCCGTGCACTGCGTCGACGTGGCCTTCGCCCGCCGGCTCACCGACGGCGGGCTGCAGCTGCCGTACCACCGGGCGGTCAAGAAGGTGCCGTACGTCGCCGAGGACGGCGCGCCCGTGGAGCCCGATGCGCCGAACGCGGTCAAGTTCGAGACCTTCCTCTTCGACGCCCTGCCGGCCGCCGAGCGCACGGTCACGGTCGAGGCCGCGCGCGAGGACGAGTTCTCGCCGATCAAGAACGCCGAGGGCGCCGACTCGCCGGCGACCGCCCGGCGCGACCTCAACCGGCTCTACGCGCGCTGGCTCGCCGACGCCGGCGTGATGGTGCCGCGCGACGCCGCCGGAGAGCCGGTCGACCTCGAGATCGACCCCCGCCGGGCGCTCGACCCGCACGAGCTGGCGGCCTCGCTGCCGCCCGGCTTCACGGTCGACGGACCGACCGTGATCGGCCCGCCCGGCTGAGCGCGCGTCAGCGCGGGCCGGGCCGGGGCCAGGCGCTGACCAGCGGGAACGGCGGCACGGGGCCGCCGCCGCCGGGGTGGATCTGGAAGTGCAGGTGGGTGGGGGTGCCCCGCGCGTCGCCGCTGTCGCCGACGTAGCCGATCACGGTGCCGCGCGACACCCGGGCCCCCTCAACCGCCGCGGCCGCGTAGGCGTCGAGGTGGGCGTAGTAGAACTCGGTGCCGGCGTCGTCGCGCAGCCACAGGCGCCAGCCGCCGAGCCCGTTGGCGCCCACCTTGAAGAGCGTGCCGTCGGCCACGGCCACGACCGGCGTGCCGCGGTCGGCGAACAGGTCGATCCCCTCGTGCGAGCGCCCGCCCGCCCGGGGCGCGAGCCAGTCGTCCGCGAACGTCGCCGGGCCGGCCACCGGGAACAGGTGGTCGCCCGCCGGCAGCGCGCCGGGGAGCGGCGCGGGGCCGCCCGCGACGGGCAGGGCGCTGAGCGCGGCGTCCCGCGCGCGGGCCAGCGCGGCCAGGCGCTCCCGCAGCCCGTGCTCCTCGTCCGCGGCGGCGCAGCTCCGCGCGCGCCGCGCGCAGCAGGCGACGCCGCTCGGCGCGCAGGGCGGCGAGCTCGTCGCCGCGGGCCTGCGCGGCGGCCAGCTCGCGCTCGGCCGCGCGCTGGGCCTCGGCCCGGCGCCGCTCCAGCGCCGCAGCCGGTCCCGCCGTGCGCGCAGCCCCGCGACGGTCGCGGCGTCGCGGCGCGCGACGCCGTCGAGCGCGGCGCCCACCTCCTCGGCCTGGGCGAGGCCCCCGCTCGACAGCAGCACCTCCACGAACGAGGGCGAGCCGGCGACGTAGAGCGACACCAGCCGGTCGGCGAGCGCGCCGCGCAGGCGCCCGAGCTCGCGGCCCGTGATGTCCAGCCCCCGCCGGGTGGCGCGCGCCTCGGCGCGGGCGGCGTCCAGGCGGTCGAGCGCGGCGTTGCGCGCCGCCGCCGCCGCGCCCATGCGCAGGTCGAGGGCGGCCACCTCGCGCCCGAGCGCCGCGACCTCGGCGCGCGAGCCGGCGAGGGAGGGCGCCGCCGCGGCACGCCCGTGCGGCCAGGCCGCCGCGAGGGCGAGGAGGACGGCCGCGAGCGCGGCCAGGCGGATGGCGGGGAGGGCTCGACGCATGCGGTGGCCCGGGCGCCCGCCCGTGCGGGACGCGGGGGCATCCCATCGATCGGCCGATCCGGGGCCGCCATGAGCCCCGCGGATCGCGGCCGGGTCCTACCGGCGGACGCGCACCTCGCGGGGGAGGTGGAAGAAGACGCCCTCCGCCGAGGGGACCTCCTCGCCGCCGCGCGCGTAGCCCGCGATGACGAGCGCCGTGGCGACCTCCTGCACGAGCACCTCGGGCGCCGAGGCGCCGGCGGTCAGGGCGACCCGCCGCTTGCCATCGAGCCACGCCGGGTCGAGCTCGTCGACGTCGTCGATCAGGTGGGACTCCGCCCCGGCCGTGCGGGCCACCTCCACCATGCGGTTGGAGTTGGAGGAGTTGCGCGAGCCCACCACCAGCACCAGGTCGGCGCCCTCGCGCACGCTCTCGCGCACCGCGTCCTGCCGGTTCTGGGTGGCGTAGCAGATGTCGCTCGACTTGGGGCCGCGCAGCGCGGGGAAGCGGCGCTTCAGCACGTCCACGATCGCGGTGGTGTCGTCGATCGAGAGCGTGGTCTGCGTGGTGAGGGCGACGGCCTCGGGGTCGGGCACCTCGACGCGCTCGGCGTCCTCGACGCTCTCCACGACGATCACCGACCCCGGCGCCTCGCCACGGGTCCCGATGACCTCCTCGTGGTCCGCGTGGCCAACGAGCAGCACGGTGTGCCCCCTGCCGGCGTAGCGGCGCACCTCGGCGTGCACCTTCGAGACGAGCGGGCAGGTGGCGTCGATGACGCGCAGCTCGCGCTCGGCGCACACCCGGCGCACCTCGGGCGAGACGCCGTGCGCCGAGAGGATGAGCGTCTCGCCGCGCGGCACCTTGTGCTCGCTGTCCACGAACACGGCGCCCTTGGCGGCCAGCGAGCGCACCACGTACTGGTTGTGCACGATCTCGCCGCGCACGTAGACCGGCGGGCCGAGCTCGTCGAGCACCCGCTCGACGGTCTCGATGGCCCGCTCCACGCCGGCGCAGTAGCCCCGCGGGGCGATCAGGTCGAGCTCGGTGCTCACGGCACCCAGGGTACCCCACGCGAGCCCGTATCGTCCCCGGCATGGGCGAGGTGGCGATCACGGAGCGGGGCGAGGGCCCCCCGGTGCTGCTCCTGCACGGGCTGAACGGCTTCAAGGAGGGGTGGGGGCCGCTGCCCGGCGCCATCGCCGCCGCCGGCATGCGCGCCGTGACGGCCGACCTCCCCGGCAGCGGCGCCAGCCCGCGGCCGGCGCGCGGCCGCGCGGCGCCCGCCGCGCTCGCGCGCGCGGTCGAGGCCCTGGCCGACCGGCTGGGGCCGCTCGCGCTCGTGGCGCACTCGCTGGGCGCGCAGGTGGCGATGCTCGCCGCCCGGGCGCGCCCCGCGCTCGTGCGCCGCCTGGTGCTGTTGGCGCCGTGGGTCGAGCCGCACCGCCGGCGCATGCCGCCGCGCGGCGTCGCCGACCTGCTGGCGCTGCCGCTCGTGGGCCGTCCACTCGCCCGGCTGGCCATCCGCGCCATGCGGCGCGACCCCGCGCGCCGGCGCGCCGCCTTCGCGGGCGCGCTGGGCGACCCGGCCGCGCTCGCGCGCGACCCGGCCGCGGCCGCGCTGCTCGAGGAAGCCGCCGCGCGCCTGGCCCGGGCCGACGTGCGGGCCATGGCCGACTGGGCCGCGAGCGGGATCCGGCTCGACGTGCGGCCCCTCGCCGCGGGGATCGCCGCGCCCGCGCTCGTGGTGGCCGGCGACCGCGACCGTGTCACGCGCGCCGATGGCGCCGCGCGCCTGGCGGCCGCGTTCCCCCGCGGGCGCCTGCTGCGGGTGCCGGGCGCCGGGCACTTCCCGCACATCGAGCGCCCCGGCGAGGTGCTGCCGGCCGTCGTGGAGCACCTGCGATGACCGGCGCGCTGCTCGACGTCGCCCTGCGCGCCGCCCGCGCCGCCGGCGACCTGCTGCTGGAGCGCGCCGGCGGGCCGGTGAGCGGCCTCGCGTCGAAGTCCAGCCGCACCGACCTCGTCAGCGACACCGACCGCGACGCGGAGGCGCTCGTGCTCGGCGTCATCCGCGAGGCGCGGCCCGACGACGCGATCCTCGCCGAGGAGGGCGGCGGGGGCGCGGGGCGGTCGGGCCTCGAGTGGGTGGTCGACCCGCTCGACGGCACCATCAACTACCTCTGGGCGATCCCCCAGTGGTCGGTCAGCGTGGCGGTGCGCGACGCGGAGGGGGCGCTGGCGGGCGTCGTGCACGACCCCTCGCGCGGCGAGACGTTCCACGCCGTGCGGGGCGGTGGCGCCTCTCTGGGCGACGCGCCCCTGCGGGTGCGCGACGGCGCGCCGCTCGGCGAGGCCCTGGTCGCGACCGGCTTCGACTACCGCGCCGAGGAGCGCGCCCGCCAGGCGCGGGTGCTGACCCGGGTGCTGCCCGCCGTGCGCGACGTGCGCCGCTTCGGCTCGGCCGCGCTCGACCTGGCCTGGCTGGCGGCGGGGCGCGTGGACGGCTACTACGAGTGGGGTCTCAACCCCTGGGACTGGGCGGCGGGCGACCTGCTCGTGCGCGAGGCCGGCGGCGCCGTGGAGCGCCTCGGGCCCGCGGGGCTCGTCGCGGCCGGGCCGTCGCTGATCGGGCCCCTGCGCGACCTGGTCGAGGGCACCGGGGGGTGAGCGCCCCGGCCGCGGCGCGGCTCTGGGAGGTCGACCTCGCCCGCACCGTGGCGATCCTCATGATGGTCGCCTACCACGCGGCCTACGACGTGGACCTGCTCGGGCCCGGCGTGGACATCGACCCCTTCTCGGGCGGGTGGCGGGCGCTGCAGGTCGCCACCGGCTCGTCGTTCCTCGCCGTGGTGGGCGTGAGCGTGGCCGTGGCGAGCGGCCGGGCCCGGGCGCGCGGCCTCGGCGCGCGCGCGGTCTACCGGCGCCGCCTGCGCCGCGCCGGCGAGGTGGCCGCGGCCGCGCTGCTGGTGAGCGCCGCGACCCGGGTGGCGCTGGGCGACGACTACGTGCGGTTCGGCATCCTCCACTGCATCGCGGCCGGGATGGTGATCGCCCCGCTGCTGGTGCCGCTCGGCCCGGGGGGCAACGCCGCGCTGGCCGCGGCGGTGCTCGCCGCGGGCCTGCTGGTGCGCGACGCCGGGCCGTCGGACGTGCCCGGCCTGATGGTGGTCGGCGTGCCGACCGGCGGGGGCGAGGGCGTCGACTGGTACCCGCTGCTGCCGTGGCTGGCGCCGCTGCTGCTGGGGCTGGCCGCGGGCCTGGCGCTCTACCCGGGCGGCCGGCGCGGGCCCTGGGGCGCGCGGCTGCGCGAGCCGCGCGGCGCCCGGGCGCTCGGCGCGCCCGGGCGGCACGCGCTGCCGATCTACCTGGTGCACCAGCCGCTGCTCATCCCGCTGGTGGCGGGGGCGCTCGCCCTCGCCGGCGTCGAGGTGAGCTGGGATCGCTTCACATGACGACGCCGCCGTTGACCGACAGCACCTGGCCCGTGATGAAGCCGGCCGCCGGCGAGCCGAGGAAGGCCACCGCCTGCGCCACCTCCTCCGGCCGGGCGGCGCGGCGCATGGGCGTGGCGCGCACCGCGCCCTCCACGATGCGGGCGCCGACCGGGTCGGCGCGCAGGCGCTCCTCGAACGCCGTCCGGGTGACCGCGGGCGAGACGCAGTTGACGCGCACGCCGTCGCGGGCCACCTCGCGGGCGAGCGACTTGGAGAAGGCCACCACCGCCGCCTTGGCCCCCGCGTAGACGGCCTCGCCCCAGCCGCCCACGCGCGCCGTGTCGGAGGCGATCGAGACGATCGCGCCCCCGTCCGGGGCGGCCCGCAGGGCGTCGAGCGCGGCGAGGCAGCCGTTGAGGACGCCGGTGTAGTTGATCGCCACGATGCGGTCCCACAGCTCGGGGCCGGTCTCGGCGAAGGGCGCCGGCCGGTCCCAGCCGGCGTTGTTGACCCACAGGTCGAGGCGGCCGTGCCGGGCGAGGACCCCCTCCACCACCGCCCGGGTGGCGGCGAGGTCGGTCACGTCGTGCGCCACGCCCTCCAGCCGCCCGGCGAGCGGGCCCGGCACGTCGGCGACCGCGGGGTCGAGGTCGGTGGCGACCACGAGGGCGCCGCGCTCGACGAGCGCGGCGGCGATCGCGGCACCGATGCCGCCGGCGCCGCCGGTGACCACGGCGACCCGGCCGTCCATGCGGGCGGGGTCGGCGCTCATGGCGCCGGCTCCGCGAAGCGCTGGAAGGTCCCCTGCCCGCACGCCACCATCCGTCCCTCCGCGTCCTCGGCCTCGGCGGCGGCCACGACGGTCCGCCGCCCCTCGTGCAGCACGCGGCCCCGCGCGCGCAGCGTGCCCGGCGGCGCGGGCGCGGTGAAGTTGAGCTTCATCTCGACCGTCGCGCAGCCCTCGCCCCCGGGCAGGCGGCCCAGGATGGCGAGCCCCATGGCCGCGTCGATGAGCCCGGCCACGGCGCCGCCGTGGGCGGTGCCGTACGCCTGCAGCAGGGCCGGCGTCACCTCGAGCGCCATCTCGCTGCCGGCCTCGTCGGCGCGGGTCACCCGCATGCCCACGGTGCGGTACCAGCCGCATTCGTTCCAGCGGCGCAGCAGCGCCGCCCCGCGATCCGCGTCGCTCACGAGCCCCCCTCTCCGCCGGCGCCCGCGCCGGCCACCAGCCGGGCGACCGCCGCCCGGTCGACCTTGCCCGATCCGGTCTGCGGCAGCTCGTCCGCGACGACCAGCGCGCGGGGCCGCTCGTGCGGGGCGAGCGCCGCCGCGCAGCGCGCGTGCAGGGCGTCCCGCAGCCCGGGCGGCGCGCCCGGCGCCGCCACGACGGCGCCCACCCGCACGATGCCGTGCGCGTCGGGCACGCCCACCACGGCGGCGTCCGCCACCGCCGGGTCGGCGCGCAGCGCGGCCGCCACGCGCGCGGGCTCGACCCACAGCGCGCCGGCCTTGAAGCGGTCGCCGGCGCGCGCGACGAACGCGTAGCGGCCGTCCGGCCGGCGCCGCACGATGTCGCCGGTGTGCAGCCAGCCGCCGCGCAGCGCCCGGGCCGTGGCCGCGGCGTCGCCGCGGTAGCCCGTCATGACGGTCGGCCCGCGCACCAGCAGCTCGCCGTCGCCGGCGAGCCGCACCGCGTAGCCCGGCACCGGCGTGCCGACCGACCCGGGCCGCGCCGACCCGGGGCGCTCGGCCAGGTAGAGGTTCGTGGCCTCCGAGCACCCGAGGGCGTCGGCGATCCGCAGCCCGAGATGCTCGCTCACCTCGCGCCAGACCGCCTCGGGCAGCGGCTCGCCGGCCGACACGGCGAGCCGCACGCCGGCGAAGGCCGCCGGGTCCACCCGGCCGTCGGCGGCGTGGCGCGCCAGGCGGCTCCAGCCGGTGGGCACCCCGAACAGCGCCGTGACGCCCTCGCGGCAGGCGCGCTCCGCGGCGGCGGGCGTGCGCGGCCCCGGCTCCAGGCGGGCGCTCGCGCC
Organism: Miltoncostaea marina; assembly: GCF_018141525.1. Taxonomy (GTDB): domain Bacteria; phylum Actinomycetota; class Thermoleophilia; order Miltoncostaeales; family Miltoncostaeaceae; genus Miltoncostaea; species Miltoncostaea marina. Next base: position 3,123,910 of record NZ_CP064655.1, on the reverse strand, counting down.
CGCGCCGAGCGGGAAGTAGAGCGAGTTGCCGAGCCCGTACGAGGAGGACAGCCCGGCCATCGACCAGGTGACGTCGTCCGGGCGCAGGCGCAGCACGCGGCGGCCGTACGTCGCCAGGCAGGCGGGGATGTCCCCGTGGCGGTGCTCCGCCCACTTCGGCGGCCCCGTGGTGCCGGAGGTCGAGAGCATGTAGCAGGGGTCCTCGCGCCGCACGTCGGCCGGCCCCGGGTCGGTCGACGCGCCCTCGAGGGCCGCAGCGAGCTCGTCGTCGTCCGCGACCGGCGCGCCCGCGCCGGGCAGCGGCCGGTCGCTCACCACGAGCGCGGGCCGCAGGCGGGCGGCCAGCCCCGCGACGGCCTCCGCTTCGAGCAGCGGGCTGGCGAGCGCGCACACCGCGCCCGCCCGCACCGCGCCGAGGAACAGCGCCACCCATCCGGGGCCGTCGTGCAGCGCGATCATCACCACGTCGCCGCGGCCGACGCCGCGCCCGCGCAGCCAGCCGGCCGCCCGCCCGCTCGCCCCCGCCAGGCGCCCGTAGCTCCAGGCGCCGCCCGCCCAGCGCAGCGCCGGCCCGTCGCTGAGGAGGGCCGGGTTGTCGTCCAGCAGCACGGCCGAGAGGTTGGCCCGCCGCGGGGCCCGCCTCCCGGCCGGGACGGTGACGGGGCGCCCGCTGGGCGCCCCGTCGGTGCGGGTGGGTGTCACGTCCCCGTCAGTGGGTCATGGTGCCCGTGGCGTTCTCGGTCCTGAGGAGGCCGACCGCGCCCTTCGTCGCGTTGGTGAAGTCGTGGGTCACGAAGGGGTAGGTGCCCTCCTGGTCGAGCCTGAACTCCGCGATGGCGCCCTGCGAGGCCGAGAGGTTGAGGGTCTGGTTGCCGATCGAGAGGTTCTCGTCGTGGACCCCGTCGATCCAGGCCTTGTCGAAGATCGTGCCGACCACGTGGAAGGCGGACCAGGTGTTGGGCCCGGCGGCGAGGAGGAAGACGCGGATGCGCTCGCCCTTCTTCACGACGATCGGGTCGTCCTTGTACTGGCCGGCGTAGCCGTTGAAGGCGACCACGTCCGGGATGCCGCTCATGAGCTTCTCGTTGTCGGCCGGGTTGCCGGGGGTGTCGGAGACGTAGAAGTCGGACTGCACGAGGGCGAGCTCGCGATCGACGGCGGGCAGGCCGCCCTCGGGCTCGACGATGATCATCCCGTACATGCCGTTGGCGATGTGGTGCACGACCGGCGCGGTGCCGCAGTGGTACATGAAGACGCCGGGCGTGGTGGCCTCGAAGCTGAAGGTGAAGCTGTCGCCGGGGGCGACGTCGCGGAACGCCTTGTCGGGCGCGATCCGGGCGGCGTGGAAGTCGACCGAGTGGGGGAGCTTGGTCCTGTTGCGGATCGTCACCTTGACGGTGTCGCCGACGCGCACGCGCACGACCGGCCCGGGCACCGAGTCGTCGAACGTCCACACCTTGACGACCTTGCCGGGTGCGATCTCGACGAGCTTCTCGGTCATGTCCCAGTCGATCTCGTGCACCTTCGCCGCGCGGTAGGCCGGCGCGTCCGCGCTCATCGTGTTCTTCGGGGCGGCCGGCACCTCGGCCGCCGCGGCGACGGTCCCGGGGTGGCCGCCGTGCCCCTCGGCCGCGGCCGGGGCGGCCGCCGCGACCGGGGCGGCCGCGTCGGATCCGCCGGCCGAGATGGCGGCGCTCAGGCCGGTGGCGGAGAGCCCCAACGCGGCGATCAGCATGACGGCGACGCGACCGCGGCTGCGACGGGTGGGGTGGGGCGTGCCCGGATCGAACATCTGCGCTTCCTCTCCGATGGCGGCGGGGCCGCTCGGCCGGATTTCTCTGTGATGTAATGTAATAAACCCTATGCCGAACATTTCGACCAGTCACCAACGGAATAAAACGCCGGATGACACCGGCAACCCGGACGAACGTCCCGGGCTCTCGCCGGAGGAGGCCCGCGCGGTGGCGCACCCCTCGCGCCGGCGCATCACCGAGGCGCTCGGCGCGGCGACCGGCGGGCTGACCGTGTCCGAGCTCGCGGAGCGGGTGGAGCTGCACCCCAACGCCGTCCGCCAGCACCTCGAGGTGCTGCAGCGCGCCGGGGTGGTGGTGAAGGCGCCGTCGCCGCCGACCGGCCGCCGCGGGCGGCCCAGCGCCCGCTACGCGCTCGCCGCGCCGCACGGCGTCGCCGCGGTCGGTCACCGCGAGCTCGTGCGCCTGCTGCTGGAGCTGGTGCGCCGGGCCGGCACGGACGAGGACGGCGTCGAGGCGTTCGGCTGGGAGCAGGGCCGGCGCCTGGTCGGCGACGACGCGGACGTCGACGACCTGACCGCCGCCTTCGCGGGCCTCGGCTTCGCGCCCGAGGAGGTGACCTCGGCCGCCGGCCGGCGGGCGGGTGAGCGGGACGTGCGCCTGCGCGCCTGCCCGTTCAAGGACGCCGTGCTGGCCCCGGGCGGGCACCTGATCTGCGCCCTGCACCGCGGCCTGGTGCGCGGGGCCCTCGAGCGGGTCGACTACGACGCCGAGCTGTCGATCTTCGAGCCCAAGCACCCGGTCACGGCCGGGTGCCGGGTGCTGGTCACCGGGCTGGAGCCCCGGTGAGGCTGCTGCTGGGCCATCGCTCCGCGGGGCTCATGGCGCTCGCGGCGCTCGCGTGGCTCGCCGGCTGCGCGGTGCTGGCGGCGGCGGCGGGCGAGCTCGCCGACGGCCGCTGGTACACGCCGCGGCTGCTGGCGGCGAGCCACCTTGTGGGCCTCGGCTTCCTCACCGTCACCATCGCGGGGGCCCTGCTCCACCTGGCGCCCAACATGTCGTCGCGCCCGCCGTGGGGCGGGCGGTGGCCCGGGCTCCTGATCTGGCTCGGCGCCGTGGCGCTGGCGAGCGGCCTGGGGCTCGGGGCGGGCGCGCTCGAGGCGCTGGGCGGCCTGCTGCTGACGGCGGGCGTCGGCGGGCTGCTCGTGGCGGTCGCCGGCCTCTGGCGCGGCCGCCGCGGGTCGTGGCCGGAGCCGCTGGCGGGCCTGGTGGCCTCGGCGCTCTGGCTCGCCGGCGTGCTCCTCCTGGGCCTCGTGATGGTGGCCGACCGGCGCTGGGACGTCTGGGACGTCGACCGGGCGCGCCTGATCGGGGCGCACGCCGTCATGGCGACGCTCGGCTGGGCGGGCGGCCTGATCGTGGCGATGGCGACCCGGATGGCGCCGATGATGCTCATCGCGCCGGTGCGCGGGGTGCGCGCGGCCCGCGCGGCCATCGCCGGCTGGCACGCGGGCGTCGCGCTGCTGGTGGCGGGCCTCGTCGCCGGCGCCCGCCCGCCCGCCCTGGCGGGGGCCGCCCTGATCGTGGCCGCGATCGGCGCGTTCGTGGTCCACGTGGCGGGCGCCGCGCGCCGCGGCCGGCGGCGCCCGCCGCCCGCGGTGCAGCACCTGGCGGCGGGCCTCGCCGCGCTCGTCGCCGCGGCGGTCCTCGTGCTGGCCCTGCCGGCGTGGCGCGCCGCCCCGGCCGCGCTCCTGCTCGCTCTCGTCGGCTTCGCGGCGGGCGTGACGGCGGGGCACATCCTGGTGATGGTGCCGACGATGTGCTGGGTGGCGCGCTTCGGCGGCCTGCGCCGCGGCGGCGGGACGCCGCCCCCGGTCGCCCACCTGGCGCCCGCCCCGCTCGCCCGCGCAGAGGGTGCGGCCTTCGCGATCGGCGTGGCCCTGCTGGCCTCGGGCACGCTCGCCGGCTCCGCCGGCCTGGCGCGCGCCGGGGCGCTCGCGCTGCTCGTCGCGGCCGCCGGCGTCGTGGCGGCGATCGCCGTCGCCGCCGTCCGCCCCTGGGCGGGCGCCGGCCGCGAGCGCGTGCCCCTGCGGGCGACCGTCCGCTAGGCGGCGGCCGCGCGGATCGCGCGGTCGAGGTCCCACGCGATGTCGTCGAGCGTCTCCAGGCCCACCGCGACCCGCACCATGTCGTCGGTGACGCCTGCGGCGGCGAGGCCCGCCTCGTCGAGGCGGCGGTGGGTCGTGGACGCGGGGTGGATGATGAGCGTCTTGGCGTCGCCGACGTTGGCCAGGTGGGAGCACAGCTCGCAGGCCTCGATCAGCCGCCTGCCGGCCTCGCGGCCGCCCTTCACGCCGAAGGTCAGCACGCCGCCCGCGCCGCGCGGCAGGTAGCGGGCCACCCGGGCCGCCTCGGGGCTGTCGTCGAGGCCCGGGTAGGCGACCCAGTCGACGCCGGGGTGGTCGCGCAGGATCCGCGCCAGGGCGAGCGCGCTCTCCACGTGGCGGTCCATGCGCAGCGACAGGGTCTCGAGCCCCTGCAGCATCAGGAAGGCGGTGAACGGCGACATCACCGGGCCCAGGTCGCGCATCGTCTCGACCCGAGCCCGCATGATGAACGCGAAGTCGGCGAAGGTCTCGGCGTAGCGCAGCCCCCGGTAGCCCGCGCTCGGCTCCACCATCTCGGGGAAGCGTCCCTCGGCCCAGGGGTAGACGCCGCCGTCCACGAGCACGCCCCCGATGCTCGTGCCGTGCCCGCAGATCCACTTCGTGGCCGAGTGGCACACCAGGTGCGCGCCGTGCTCGAGCGGCCGGCACAGATAGGGCGTGGCGAACGTGTTGTCGATCAGCAGCGGCAGGCCGTGCTCGTCGGCGACCCCGGCCACCGCCGCGATGTCGAGCACGTCGAGGCGGGGGTTGCCGATCGTCTCGCCGTAGAGCAACCGGGTGGCGGGCGTGACGGCCGCGCGCCAGGCGCCGAGGTCGGCCGGGTCGACGAACGTCGTGGTGATGCCGAACCGTGCCAGCGTGATCGCGAGCTGGTTGTGGCTGCCGCCGTAGAGGTGGCGCGAGGCCACGATGTGGTCGCCGCTGCGCAGCAGGGTCACGATCGCGACCATCTGGGCGGCCAGGCCGCTGGCCGTGGCGAGCGCGCCCACGCCGCCCTCGAGGCTCGCCATGCGCTCCTCGAACACCGCGGTCGTCGGGTTCATGAGGCGCGTGTAGATGTTGCCGAAGCGGTTGAGGTCGAACAGGTCGGCCGCGTGGTCGGCGTCCTCGAACACGTAGGCCGCGGTCTGGTGGATCGGCACGGCGCGCGAGCCGGTCACGGGGTCGACGCGCTGGCCGGCGTGCAGGGCGCGCGTGTCGAAGCCGAAGGCGCGGCGCTCGTCGGCCCGGCCGCTCACGGCCGGAACGCCGCCATGCGCCGCGAGCCGATGACGCCGGTCGAGAGCCCGACCACGTCCAGGCCGCCGAAGAAGCGGCAGTGCTCGATCTTGATGCAGCGGTCCTGCACCACCTGCAGGCCGGCCGCGGCGGCCCGGGCGGCCGACCCCTCCTCGCGCAGCCCGAGCTGCAGCCAGACGACCTCGGCGCCCAGCCGGATCGCGTCGTCCACGACGGGCGGGATGTCCACGGCGCGCCGGAACACGTTGACGATGCCGAGCGGCCCGCGCTCGGCCGCCTCGTCGAGGCTCGCCGCGCAGGGCAGCCCGTCCACCGCGTCGCAGGTCGGGTTGACCGGCGTGATCGCGTAGCCCTGGGCCCGCATGTGCACCATCACGCGGTGGCTGGGGCGGTCCTCGCGCGGCGACAGGCCCACCATCGCGATGCGCCGGTGGCGCTCGAGGATGCGCCGCACCTCGTCGGAGGGCGCGCCGTCGGCCATGCCGGCGAAGCGGGCCACCGGCTCAGTCCCCCAGGGACTCGCGCATCAGCCGCACGAGCTCGCCGGTGCCGCGCTGCGGCGAGGGCGGGTCCCACCAGATGTTGGCCTCGACGATGACCGGGCCGTCGGGCGTGACCGCCACGTCCCAGCCGATGCAGCGCATCGGCAGGAACCGCCGGGCGGCCGTGTGCACGAGGTCGACCACCTCGTCCCACAGCGGCACCCGCGCCCCGGGGGCCGGGGTGCCCGGGATGCTGCCGGCCGGCACCAGCTCGAAGCGCCGCCGCTCACCGGCGCGGATCACGGGGCCGAGGGTGCCGTCCCGGAGGTCCTGCACGATCGACAGCACGTTGCCGGTCGTGCCGCCGTGGAAGTTGTCGATGACCCCGCCGCCCACGGCGAGCCGCCACTGCGAGTTGATCACGCGCGGCTCGTTGAGCCGGTCCATCAGCGTGATCACCCGCAGCGTCTGCAGGGCGCGCCCGCCCCCCGGCATCTCGGGGTGGTCGCGCAGGCGCTCCTGCACGAGGTGGATGTGGAACTGGCGGTCCTCCGCGAGCTCGCGGCACAGCGCGTCGGCGCTCGTCGGGCCGGCGCCCACCACGTGGAGGGCCCCGTCGCGGCGGGACACCAGCCGCACGCCGAGCCCGTAGTAGCCGCGCGCCGGCTTGACCACGAACTCGTCCGGGACGGCGGTCTCGAGGTGCCGGGCCCAGTCGGACGGGCCGGTCAGCACGGCGCCGGTGCGCGTCCACGCCGGCCCGGACTCGCAGAGGATGGCGTGGAGGACGGGCACCCGCACGCCGACCGCCTCGGCGTAGCGGTAGAAGATCGCCTTGTCCTCGGTCAGGTACCAGAGCTCGTTGGGGTTGAGCGCGGCCTGCTCGCGGACCATCCGCCGTTTGGGGACCCGGTCGTCGAGCTCCGCCTGCCCGAGCGAGGGGTCGAACAGCCCCAGCGTGTACGCCTCGTCCAGCGTGAAGCCCCGCCGTGCCAGCAGGTCGACCGCCCGCCGGGCCAGCGCGGCGTCGCGCCCGGGGTGCTCGGCGCGCGTCGCGCGGGCGATCTCGGCGGTCCGGCCGGCCCACGAGCGCGCCTCGCGCAGGCGCCAGCCGGCCGCGTGGGCGATCCTTCCCCGCAGCCGGGCGGCCGCCGCGAGCGCGCTCACGCCGCAGCCCTCAGGGCGTCGAGCGCGGCGCGCACCCCGTGCACGGAGCCGACCGGGTCCCACCACATGTTCGCCTCCACGATCGTCGGCCCGTCGGGGGTCACGGCCACGTCCCAGCCGAGCGTGCGCATGGGCAGGAAGCGCGGCGCCGCGAAGCGCACGAGCTCCAGGCACTCGTCCCACATCGGCATCCGCGTGCCCGGCGCCGGCGCGTTCGTCCCGGGCGGCGGCTCCACCTCGCGCAGGACGCCGTCGTCGCCGACCGCGGTGAGGCCCAGGACCGTGCCCGACGCGGGATCGAGCGGCGCGACCAGGTTCCCGGTCGCCCCGTGGCGGAAGTTGTCGATGACGTTGCCCTCGAGCGCCGACCTGAAGAACGCGTTGAGCGGCCGGACGGACCCGTCGCGCTCCACGAGCGTCGCGATGCGGGCCGTCTGGACGGCGCTGCGCGCGCCGGGCACCCCGGGCGCGTTGGTGATCCGCTCCTGCACCACGTGGATGTGGAACTGGCGATCGGCGACGAGCTCGCGCGCGAGCTGCGCGGGCGTGACCGCCTCGCCGCCGAGCTGGTGCAGCAGCCCGTCGCGCCGCTCGACCACCCGCACGCCCAGGCCGTGGTAGCCGCGGGCCGGCTTGACCACGAACGTGTCGGGCAGGCCCTCGGCGAACAGGCGCTCCCAGTCGCCGGCGCGGGCGAGCGGCTCGCCCGTCGCCGACCAGCCGGGACCGGTGTCGCAGAGGATCGCCAGCAGCGCCGGAACCCGCACGCCGACCGCCTCGGCGAGGCGGGAGAAGACCGCCTTGTCCTCGGTCAGGTACCAGAACTCGTTCGGGTTGAGGCGGGCCTGCAGCGCGATCAGCTCCCGCTTGCTGACCGAGGCGTCGACGAGGTCGTCCGCCGCGCGCGGGTCGAGCAGCCCGAGGGTGTAGGCCTCCTCCAGCCCGAACCGGCGAGGCCCCAGCAGGTGGGCCGCGCGGCGGGCGAGCGGCAGGGCCGCCCCCGGGCCGCCGTCGCGCAGGACCGCGCCGGCGATCCACGCGCTGCGGCGCGCCCGCGCGGCGCCGTCGCGCCCGCGGCGCGCGAGGCCGCGCGCGACGCGCAGTGACTGCCGACGGGCCTCGTCGATCATCGCTCGCCTCGGGTCGTGGTGGCCGCGCGTGAGTCTATTCGCAGCGCCCGGGGGCCGGTTCACAGGTCGTTCACGACAGCGTCACACCGTCGTCACCTGTGCTGCGCGACCCTGGGGATACCGTCGCCGCGGTTTCCACGGGGCGCCGATCCGGGCGGCCCCGCACACGTCGGAAGGAGCACCACCACATGGCTCGTGCACGTCGCTTGGCCACGGTCGCCGCAGCCGCGGCGCTCGCCGTGGGCTCGCTCGGCCTCGTCGCATGCGGCGACGACGACGACGGCTCGGCGGACACCACCGGCGGCGGAGGCGCCGCCTCGCTCTCCGGGGACATCCTGATCGACGGCTCCTCGACCGTCGCGCCGCTCTCCTCGGCGGCCGCCGAGGCCTTCGCCGGCGAGCACTCCGGCGTCAACATCACGGTCGGCACGTCCGGCACCGGCGGCGGCTTCGAGCGCTTCTGCGCGGGCGAGACCGACATCTCGGACGCCTCGCGCGCCATCAAGGAGGACGAGGCGGCGGCCTGCGAGCAGGCCGGCGTCACCTACCAGGAGCTGCGCGTCGCCTCCGACGGCATCACGGTCGTCACCGGCGCCGGCGCGGACGTCGGCTCCGACGACATCACGATGGACCAGCTGAAGGCGGTCTGGATGCCCGACTCGAAGGTCAAGAACTGGGCCGACATCCCGGGCGGCTCGTTCACCAGCGCGCCGCTCACCCTCGCCGGCCCCGGCTCGCAGTCGGGCACGTACGACTTCTTCAACGAGGAGGTCCTCGGCGAGGACGCGAGCGGCGAGACGATCACCCCGCGGCAGGACTACACGGCCTCGGAGGACGACAACGTGATCGTGCGCGCCGTCCAGAGCGCCGAGGCGGGCATGGGCTACTTCGGGTTCTCGTACTTCGAGGAGAACCAGGACACGCTGAAGGCGCTGTCGGTGGACGGCGTGGCGCCGTCGGCCGAGACGATCACCTCCGGCGACTACCCGCTCTCGCGGCCGCTCTTCATCTACGTGAAGGATGCCTCGCTCGAGCGGCCCGAGGTGGCCGGGTACGTCCGCTACTACCTCGAGAACGCCGTCCAGCTCGCCGAGGACGCCCAGTACGTGCCGGCACCGCAGGACTCGCTGGACGAGGCGCTGGCCAAGCTGCCGGCGGAGCAGTAGGACGGACGTGGCGCGCGCCGGGACCACCCCGCCGGCCGAGGGGCCGGCGCCGCTGCGGCGTCGCCGCCGCCGCCCGCTGGAGCAGGTCGCGATCCTGCTCCTGGCGGCGGCGGCGACGATCTCCGTGCTGGTCACGGTGGGCATCGTCGTCACGCTGCTCGACGAGGGCCTGCCGTTCTTCACCGAGGGTGACGTCTCCGTGTGGGAGTTCCTCACCGGGACGGTCTGGCAGCCGGTCAACGACTCCTTCGGCGTCCTGCCGCTGCTCGTCGCCTCGCTGTACATCGCCGGCATCGCGGCCCTCGTCGCCATCCCCCTGGGCCTCGGCTCGGCCGTCTACCTGTCCGAGTACGCGCCCGAGCGCGTCCGCCGCACGGTCAAGCCGGTGCTGGAGCTGCTGGCCGGCATGCCGACGATCGTGCTCGGCTTCTTCGCCCTCGAGTCGCTCGTCCCCGCGCTGAAGGCGATCGGGGTGCTGGACGAGACGCAGCTGTTCAGCGCGCTGGCGGCCGGCATCGTGGTCGGCATCCTCATCACGCCCCTGATCAGCTCGCTGGCGGAGGACGCGATGCGCGCGGTGCCGCGGTCGATGCGCGAGGGCGCGTACGGCGTCGGCGCGACCCGGCGCCACGTGGCGACCCGCATCGTGTTCCCCGCGGCCCTGTCGGGCATCGCGGCCGGCGTCGTCCTCGGGCTCTCGCGGGCGGTGGGCGAGACGATGGCCGTGACCCTCGCCGCCGGGGCGCAGCCCAACCTGTCGGGTGACCCCACGGCGCCGATGCAGACGATCACCGCCTACATCGTCCAGGTGTCCCAGGGCGAGGCGACCCGCGGCAGCCTCACCTACACCTCCATCTTCGCCGTCGGCATCCTGCTCTTCGTGGTGACCCTGCTCATCAACCTGGTCGCGGTGCGCATCGTGCGCCGCTTCCGCACCGTCTACCAGTAGGGGGCGCTCCCGCATGGCCATCGACACCCCCTCCGGGCGCGGCCTCGCCGCCCCGCGCCCGCTCGCCAAGAAGCGCATCCGCCCGGCCGATGCGCTGTTCTTCGGCGGCGTGCTCACCGCGGTGCTCATCTCGATGGGCGCGCTCGTCTGGCTGCTCGTCTCGATCCTGGTCCAGGGCCTGCCGGTGCTCGACTGGGACTTCCTGACGAACCGCACCTCCACCAACCCGGAGCGGGCGGGGTTCAACTCATCGATCCGGGTCACCTTCGTGATGATGGTGATCACCTTCGCCGCGGCCGTGCCCATCGGCTTCGCCGCGGCGCTCTACCTCGAGAAGTTCGCCAACCTGAGCCGCGACCAGCTCCTGACCTCGGCTCGGGCGCGCGAGCGGCGGCTCGCCGAGCTGCGCGCCGCCGACGCCGGCCTCCCCCGGCTGGCGCTGGCGGTCGCGCGCACCCGGATGTCGTTCGCCTGGGCCCGCCTGGGCCCTCCGGTCAACCGGGCGGTCGATGTCAACATCTCCAACCTGGCGGCCGTGCCGTCGATCATCTACGGCCTGCTCGGCCTGGCCCTGTTCGTGTCGATCGTGGGCCTGCAGAAGAACATGCTGGCCGGTGCGCTCACCCTCGCGCTCCTCGTCCTGCCGATCATCATCATCGCGAGCCGCGAGGCCGTGAAGGCGGTGCCCGTCTCGATCGAGCAGGGCGCGATGGCGCTCGGCGCGACGCGCTGGCAGGCCGTCTCGCGGCAGGTCTTCCCGGCCGCCCTGCCGGGCATGCTGACGGGCACGATCCTCGCGCTGTCGCGCGCGATCGGCGAGTCGGCCCCGCTCATCGTGGTGGGCGGCGTCGTCTTCGCCACCCAGGTGCCGAGCCTCAACCCTCTCCACGCCGACGACACCCCGCTGCTGGCGATGCCGCTGCAGATCTTCTTCTGGGCCGGCGAGCCGCGGCAGGAGTTCCAGGATCTGGCCGCCGCCGGGATCATCGTCCTGCTCGGTACGCTGATCGTGATGAACCTCGTCGCGATCGTCCTCCGCAACAAGTTCAGCCGACGCTGGTAAGGAGCGCCTTCCGTATGCACGACGACCCGACCACGTCCTCCGGCGCGGCGGCCACCGTGGCCGGCAACGGGAGGGTGGCCATCACGCCCGAGCCCGCGGCGCCTCCCCGGCCGCCCGGCGCGCACGAGGTCGTGTTCGAGGCGCGCGGCCTCGACTTCCACTACGGCGACTTCGCCGCGCTCAAGGGGATCGACCTGCGCATCATGCGCAACCAGATCACGGCGCTGATCGGGCCGTCCGGTTGCGGGAAGTCGACGTTCCTGCGCTGCCTCAACCGGATGAACGACCTCATCCCGGGCACCCGCGTCGACGGCGAGATCCTGTTCCACGGTGAGGACCTCTACGCCTCCGACGTCGACCCCGTCGACGTGCGCCGGCGCATCGGCATGGTCTTCCAGAAGCCCAACCCGTTCCCGAAGTCCATCCGCGACAACCTCGGCTTCGGGATGAAGGTCAACGGGATGAAGGTCACCGACGACCGCATCGAGGAGGTCCTGCGCCGCGCCGCCCTCTGGGACGAGGTGAAGGACAAGCTCGACCAGGACGCGTTCGCGCTCTCGGGCGGCCAGCAGCAGCGCCTCTGCATCGCGCGCGCGATCGCGGTCGAGCCCGAGGTCATCCTCATGGACGAGCCCTGCTCGGCGCTGGACCCCATCTCCACGCTGGCGATCGAGGACCTGATGCACGACCTCGTCTCCCGCTACACCATCGTGATCGTGACCCACAACATGCAGCAGGCGGCGCGCGTCTCGCACACGACCGGCTTCTTCACGGTCGCCGGCATGGAGGACAACCAGCGGTACGGCGTGCTGGTGGAGCACGGCGACACGGAGCAGATCTTCTCCGCCCCACGCGACCAGCGAACGCAGGACTACATCACCGGGCGCTTCGGGTGAACGGCGGCACGACGAGCGCTTCGCCGCCGGCACGGCCCTGAGAGTCCGTCCGCGCGGTGCCGCGCTGGACCGCCGTACGGTGTACGTGACGACGGCGAGGAGCACGGCCGCGCCCGCCCCGGCCGATGACGGAGGGGGAGGGCGAACGCGAGCGGGACGCAGCCGGTGAACCCGGCGAGGGGCACGAGCCGTGGAGGGCGGCCCTCCGCGCGCGGCAGGCCCCACGCGCCGGCGGTGGCGATCGCCGAGTCGGCGAGGACGGTGACGGGCCAGCGGCCGATCGCGCGTCGCGCGTCGCCCGGCCGCGACCACGACGACGACGGCCGTGCCGCCGACGAGCGCCAGGCGGTGCGGCCCCGGGCGCTCGGGTGCACGACGACGAGGGTCCGGGGGCGGGTGGCCGTCGCGCCATGGCCGAGCACGGTCCGCGACACCCCGAGGAGGAGCCGCAGCCGGGCGCCGAGGGCGCCGAGGGCGGTCACTGCCAGGGCGGCGTTGACGGGCAGGGTGCTCTCGAGGGCGGTGGTGACGGCCCGCGGGATCCGTCCGCGCCCGCTCGCGCACCTCTCGCCGAGCGGCCCGGGTGCGGGCGGAGCCGGCGAGACGCCACGAACAGCAGGCCGGCGGCCTGGGGCACGCCGCCGACCCGGAGCAGGCCGCCGCCGTCCGCGCCACCGCACACGCCGGCGCGCGCGGTGTCCGCCCGGTCCCACGCCGGGCGACGGCCACTGCGGCCACCGCGGCCGGGACGGCGGCGACGATCACGGCGGTCGCCCGGGCGGACCGCTCCACCCCGGTCGAGGCGAGGAGCGTCGAGGCGACCACGGCCCCCGGCGCGACGGCCCGCGGGTGCTTCGGCCAGGCGTCGGCGCTCACGGCCAGCGCGATCGCGGCGCAGGAGGCGGTCGTGCGACCACGCGGCCCCGTCCGCCGGGTGGCCCCGGAACGGGCCGAGGCGCTCGCGCCCGTGCACGTACGTGCCGCCCGGCGAGGGGTGCCGCGCGCCCGGGCGCGCCGACGAGGTGGCGCTGCGGCGGGCGACCAGCGACGCCTCGCTGAGCCCGACGAGCAGCGCCGAACCACCGCCGCGTCGCCGGGGCGAGGGCGGCCGGCGCGAGGGGTGTCGCGCTCTCGCGCCATGCGGTCGGCGTGCCGGTCCGCGCCCGCCGCCGTGTCCCGGTCGCCCGCTGTGACAACTCCATGAAACCCGACCGCCGCCGAACCGCCGCCGAACCCGCTCTCGATCCCGACTCCCGGTCCGTCCCGCGCGCGTGACAGGTCGGTGAAGGCCGCGGCGAGGCCCTTCCGCCGCTCGGGCCCGCCGGTGAGCCTCTGCGTCGCGAACGGGCCGGCGCGGGCCGGCCCACGGACGAGGGGAGCGGCGGGTGACGACGATCGACCGATCGACATTCCTCAAGCGCAGCGCGGCGGCGGCGGCGGGGTTCGCGGTCGCGGGGCCGCTCACGGCGTTCCGGGCGCGCGCCGCCGTCGGCGCCCCCGTCGACGGCGAGGGCTACGGGCCGCTGATCGAACAGGGCGAGCTCGCCCTGCCCCGGGGCTTTCACCACCGCGTCATCTCCCGCGAGGGCGACCTGATGAGCGACGGATCGCCGACGCCCGGCATCTTCGACGGCATGGCGGCGTTCCGCGGGCCGACGAGCACGACGGTCCTCATCCGCAACCACGAGAACCGCCGCCGCCCCGGGGAGTCGCCCGTCGTCGTGCCCGACGACCTGCGCTACGACGCCGACCCGACCTACAACGCCGGCTGCACCAAGGTCGTGGTCACGCGCGGCGGCCGGATCGCCCGGAGCTTCGCGATCCAGGGCGGCACGTCGACCAACTGCGCCGGCGGGCGCACGCCGTGGGGCAGCTGGATCACCTCCGAGGAGGTGGTCGACGCCGGCGCGACCGGCGTCCGGCACGGCTACAACTTCGAGATCGACGCGTCGGCCGACGGGCCCGTGAAGGCCGAGCCGATCCGCGGCGCCGGGCGGTTCGTGCACGAGGCGGTGGGCTGGCTCGGCGGCGCGCTCTACCAGACCGAGGACCGCGGCCCCAACGCGTGCCTGTACCGCTACGTCCCGTCCACGCGGCCGCGGCGCGCCGGCGACCTCGCCCGATCGACGGGAGTCCTCGAGGCGCTGGCCGTCGACGGGCGGCCGGGCCTCGACACCTCGTCCGGGCTCTCCGTGGGGCGTCCGATGGCGGTCCGGTGGGTCCGGATCGACGAGCCCGAGCCCGCCGCGGACACGCTTCGGCTCGAGGCCGCCGGCAAGGGCGCGGCCATCTTCGACCGGCAGGAGGGCTGCTGGGTCGCGGGCGGCCGCTTCTACTTCTGCTGCACCTCCGGCGGCCCCGTCGACCTCGGGCAGGTGTGGGAGCTCGATCCCGCGGCGGGCACGCTGACGCTGATCTACGAGTCGCCGGGCCCCCACGAACTCAAGAACCCGGACAACCTCGTGGTCACGCCGACCGGCGACCTGCTCCTCTGCGAGGACGCGGACCCGCCGATGTACCTGCGGCTGCTCACGACGAGCGGGGAGATCTCCGACTTCGCGCGCGCGATCGACGCCCCGGAGTCCGAGTTCTGCGGCGCCTGCTTCGATCCCTCGGGCTCGGTGCTGTTCGTGAACCAGCAGGGCAACCGCGACGGCGAGGGCCAGAAGGTGCTCGCCCGCACCTACGCGATCACCGGCCCCTGGGCGCGCGTGCGCCGCGGTTGAGCGCACCGACCCGCCGGCTGTCGTCGGCGGGTGGGCCACGCCCTGTTCCCCGACCCCCCTCGGAGACGATCCATGCTTGACACCTCGCCCGTCCAGATCGTCATCGTGCTGGCGATCGTCCTGCTGATCGTCGGGCCCCGGAGGCTGCCCGAGCTCGGCCGCGGCCTCGGCTCGGGGATCCGCGACTTCCGGAGCGGCCTCACCGGCGACACAGCCGTACCCCGGGACACGGAGCCCGCCGGGCCGATGGCCGGGGTCCCACCGGACGCGCACGGGCCCGATGGTGTCGCGGGCGGATGAACGGCGCGCGGCCCGCTCAGGCGCGGGGGGCGTACCGGGTGATGCGGAAGGCGCCCGTCCCGCAGCGGTAGTGGCTCATGCTGTCGATCGGCCCGGTCAGCCGGAAGTGGGGGCGCCAGCCCCGGGGCAGGGTGCGGCGGGTGCCGGCGAACCGCACCCGGGTCATGCCGGCCCGCCGGGCCAGCCGCAGCGCCGCGGCCGACGTGCGGGCCCGCCGCACCTCCTCGACCGGCGCCTGGCACCGCGCCCCGAGGGCCGCCGGGCTGCCGGTCAGGTAGAGGTCGGACGCGATGCGCACGTCGATCGACTGGCGGTCCTGCGGCCCGAACGGCGACTCGGCGAACGCCTCCCGCCGAGAGGTCCCCATCACGATCCGCCACCCGCGGGGCGTCCTGCGCAGGGGCTTGACCTCGGGTTCGCTGAACCGGTACGAGACGGCGCGGGGCACCGCGCCGCCGCCGTTCAGAGCGATGATGCGCGGCAGCCGCGCGGCCGGCGCGCCGTCGCCCGGGCAGGGCCAGGCGTCCGACGCGGCGTAGCGGCCGGGCAGGGTGAACCGGTCGTTGACGTACCACCCCTGCGGGTCGGACGTGCCGTGGGGCTCGAGCCAGACGTCGCCGCGGCCCCTGAGCAGGTCGAAGCGCGGCGCCACGAGCTCCCACGCCACGCGGCCGTCGGCGATCGACGCGACCGACGAGGTCGCGGTGGCCCGCCATTCGATGGCCTCGCCCTCGGCGTCCGTGCCCGTGCAGATGACCGTCGTCGCGCTGTCGCTGCGCAGCCGGGTGACGCGTGCCGCCTGCACCTGCGGCGCGAACGGGCGCCGCACGGCCTCGCCCAGCTCCGGGCGCGCGACGGCGGCGAGGGTGTCGGCCCGGGCGGCCGCGGAGGGGTCGAACGTCATCGTCAGCTCGCCCGACCAGGCGGTGATCGGCTCGCCGGCGATGCCGCCCCACGAGGCCGTCAGCGTGCCGCGCACGCCGGTCCCGGCGGGCACGGCGCCGGCCGGCGGGGCCGTCGCGGCGAGGGCGGCGGCCGCCGCGCAGAGGGCGCCGGCGGCGGCGAGCAGGCGGGGCGCGGAGGGGGTCATGGCGCGGCAGGGTACGGCCTCGCCGCGCCGGCGCCACCACCCGTCCGGGTGGGGCGCCCCCCGCCGTCACGCCAGTGCGGGCTGCTCCCGCGGCTCCTGCGGCGCGAGCCGCCCGGCCTCGTGGAGCGCCTCCAGGGCGCGCACGGCCGCCGGCCAGAAGTGCGTGCCCGAGCAGCGGCGGCACTCCGCCAGGGCATTCATCCGGTCCAGCGGATAGGCGTAGTCGCGCATCGTGGTCATCGCGTCCCAGGCGTCGGCCAGCGCGAGGATCCGCGCCCCCTCGGGGATGTCCTCGCCGAAGCGGTTGTCGGGGTAGCCGCCGCCGGCCCACCGCTCGTGGTGGTGGGCGACCCAGGCGACCTGATCCCCGTCGAGCGCCTCGGCCACGATCCGCGCGCTGAGCGCGGCGTGGCCCTGCATCACCTTCCACTCGGCGTCGTCCAGCCGGCCGGGCTTCAGCAGGATGGCGTCGGGGATGCCGATCTTGCCCACGTCGTGCACGAGCCCGGCCTCGCGCAGCCGGGCCCGCTGGGCGGGGCTCCACCCGAGCTCGGCGGCGAGGGCCACCGCCATGTCGGCCACGCGCACCGAGTGGCGCTGGGTGGCGGCGTCGCGGGCGTCGATGGCGCGGGCGAGGGCGCGCAGCGCCACGAGCCCCTCCGCGCGGTCGCGGCGCAGCGCCTCGTCGACCGGCGCGAGCCCCCGCATGCCGTCCTCGCCGTAGCGGTAGGCCGCGTTGCGGCCGTGGGCCTTCGCCCAGTAGAGCGCGGTGTCGGCGTGGCCCAGCAGGGCGTCGGCGTCGAGGCCCGGGCCGAGCGTCGCGACCCCCAGCGAGACCGTCAGGTGCCCGGTCGCCGCGCCGAACGGCGTGGCGACGACGGCGGCCCGCACGCGCTCGGCGATCGCCAGGGCGGCCGCCCCGTCGGTGCCGGGCAGCAGCATCAGGAACTCCTCGCCGCCGATCCGCGCCACGAGGTCGTCGGCGCGCGAGCAGGCCGTCAGGCGGCGCGCCGTCTCGACCAGCACGGCGTCGCCGGCCGCGTGGCCGTGGGTGTCGTTGATCCGCTTGAAGTGGTCCAGGTCGAGCATGACCGCGCTGAGCGGCCGGCCGCTCGCGCGCGCCTCGGGCACGGCCGACCGGAGCGTGTCGTGCACGGTGCGCTGGTTGGCGAGGCCCGTCAGCGGGTCGGTCTCGGCGAGGCGCCGCAGGTCGACGGTCGCTCGCTGCAGCGCCCCGACCACGCGCCGGCGCACCCGGGCGATCAGCAGCCACCCGAGCCCCGCCACCAGCACGCCGGCGAGCGCGACGGCGGTGGCGATGGTCATCAGCCGGCGCAGCGTCGCCCGCAGGTCGGCGTTGGCCGCGCGCAGCTCGGCGCCGTCGGCGGCGGCCCACCGGTCGGCGGCGTCGACCAGGCGCCCGCGGATCGGCGCCAGCGCGGCGATGTAGCGGCGGTCGGCGGCCGAGCCGACGACGGTCGATGCGGGGGTGGTGGCCACGAAGCGCACGAGGTCGTCGAGGGCCCGGACGGTCTCCTCGGCCGCGCGCCGCTCGGGCGAGTCGCCCGGCTCCGAGGCGATCTCCTCGCGTGCGAGGCCGGCGGCCCGCCCCGCCGCCGCCAGCACGTCGCGCGTCGACTCGAGCGGCGTGCCCGCCTCGCCGCCGGCCCGGCGCATCCACATCGCCGTCTCCTCGTCCTGGAGGGTGATGCGGATCTCGCTCACGCCCTCGAAGCGGGCCTGCTCGACGCCGTAGCGGTGGAGCTCCTCCATGGTCCCGCGGCCGGCCCAGACGGCCACCGCCACGACCACCGCGGCCAGCACCACGAACAGCGCGGACTGCGCCGCCTGCAGCCGGCGCTCGGTGTGGGCCGCGCGCATCCAGCCGGGGTCGGCGGGGGCGTCGGCGGGTCGGGGGGCGCGTCGCCGCGGCAACATCGTCACCGCGTCTGTGTCGGTACCGCGCGGCGATCCGTGAGCGCCGACGTGGCGGTGGAACATCGGCAGGGGCGCCGGCCCGCCGGCCGGCGCCCCTGCCGATGCGGCTCAGCTCGCGGAGGCGGTGTGCTCCGCGTAGAGGCGCCGCAGCACGGTCGGCAGGATGCCGCCGTTGCGGATGTAGTTGAGCTCCGTCGGGCCGTCGATGCGCGCGAGGGCCTGGAAGGAGCCGGTGGTGCCGTCCTCGCGGGTGAACTCCACCGTGACCTCCTGCCGCGGCTGGAGGTCGGCGAGGCCGGTGATCGAGAAGGTCTCGCGGCCGGTCAGGCCGAGCTCCTCGTGGCCCTCGCCCTCGCGGAACTGGAGCGGGATGACGCCCATGCCCACCAGGTTGCCGCGGTGGATGCGCTCGAACGACTTGGCGACGACGGCGCGGACGCCGAGCAGCAGGGTGCCCTTCGCCGCCCAGTCGCGGCTGGAGCCGTTGCCGTAGAGGCCGCCCGCCAGCACCACGAGCGGCGTGCCCGCCTCCTGGTACTTCATGGACGCCTCGTAGATCGAGGTGATCTCACCCGTCGGCAGGTGCTCGGTCCAGTTGCCCTCCTTGCCGCCGGCGAGCGCGTTGCGCAGGCGGATGTTGCCGAAGGTGCCGCGCATCATCACCTCGTGGTTGCCGCGGCGGGAGCCGAACGAGTTGAAGTCGCGCGGCTCGACGCCGTGCTCCACGAGGTAGCGGCCGGCGGGCGAGCTCGCCGGGATGGAGCCGGCCGGCGAGATGTGGTCGGTGGTGATGGAGTCGCCGAGCACGGCCAGCGCGCGCGCCCCGACGATGTCGGTGACGCCCGGCGGCTCCGGGGTGATGTCGGTGAAGAAGGGCGGCAGCTGCACGTAGGTCGACTCGGGGTCCCACGCGTAGGTCTGCCCCTCGGGCACCGGCAGCGCGCGCCAGCGCTCGTCGCCCTCGAAGACCGTCCGGTAGCTCTCCGTGAAGAGGTCGCGGTCGACCGACCCGCCGATCGCCTCGGCGATCTCGTCCTGCGACGGCCAGATGTCGCGCAGGTAGACCGGGCCGTCGGCGCCCTCGCCGAGCGGCTCGGAGGTGAGGTCGATGTCGACCCGGCCGGCGAGCGCGTAGGCCACGACCAGCGGGGGCGACGCCAGGTAGCTCGCGCGGATGTTCGGGTGGATGCGGCCCTCGAAGTTGCGGTTGCCCGAGAGCACCGCGGCGGCCACGAGGCCGTTCTCCTCGATCGCCTGCTCGATCGGCTCCGCCAGCGGGCCGGAGTTGCCGATGCAGGTGGTGCAGCCGTAGCCGACGAGGTCGAAGCGCAGCCTGTCGAGGTACTCGGTCAGGCCGGCGCGGTCGAGGTAGCCGGTCACGGCGCGCGAGCCCGGCGCCAGCGAGGTCTTGACCCACGGCGGGGTCTCGAGGCCCTTCTCGACGGCCTTCTTGGCGAGCAGGCCGGCGCCCACCATCACGGAGGGGTTCGAGGTGTTCGTGCAGGAGGTGATCGCCGCGATCGCCACCGAGCCGGTCTGCAGCGGGAAGCGGTCGCCGTCGACCTGCACCTCGACCGGGCGGTAGTGCGGCCCGGCGCCGTTCGACTCGAGGCCCTCGGCGAAGTGGGTGCGGAACTCGTCGGCGACGTTGTCGAGCGTCACCCGGTCCTGCGGCCGGCGCGGGCCGGCCAGGCTCGGCACGATCGTCGACAGGTCGAGCTCGAGCACCTCGTCGTACTCGGGGTCCGGGTCGGCGTCGGTGCGGAACAGGCCCTGGGCCTTCGCGTAGGCCTCGGTCAGCGCGATCGTCTCGGCCGGGCGGCCGGTGACCTCCATGTAGCGGAGCGTCTCGTCGTCGATCGGGAACATCGTGGCGGTGGCGCCGAACTCCGGCGACATGTTGGAGATCGTCGCCCGGTCGGCCAGGCTCAGCCCCGACAGGCCGGCGCCGAAGAACTCCACGAACTTGCCGACCACGCCGTGGGTGCGCAGCAGCTCGGTCACCGTCAGCACGAGGTCGGTCGCGGTCGTGCCCGGGCCCATGCGGCCCGAGAGCTTGAAGCCGATCACGGTCGGGGTCGGCTGCGAGAGCGGCTGGCCGAGCAGGACGGCCTCCGCCTCGATGCCGCCCACGCCGAAGCCGAGCACGCCCACGCCGTTGATCATCGTGGTGTGCGAGTCGGTGCCGACGAGCGTGTCGGGGAACGCCTGCAGCTCGCCGTCGACCTCGCGGGTCTGGACGACCGGCGACAGGTACTCGAGGTTGACCTGGTGCACGATGCCGGTGCCGGGCGGCACGGCGCGGAAGTCGCGGAACGCCTGCTGCGCCCACCGCAGCAGCATGTAGCGCTCGCGGTTGCGCTCGTACTCGCGCTCGACGTTGAAGGCGAAGGCGCCGTCGGTGCCGAAGCGGTCCACCTGCACGGAGTGGTCGATCACCAGGTCGGCCGGCACGAGCGGGTTGATCAGGCCCGGCTCGCCGCCCAGGGCGCTCATGGCGTCGCGCATCGCGGCCAGGTCGACGACGCACGGCACGCCGGTGAAGTCCTGCATCACCACGCGCGCGGGCAGGAACGGCACCTCCGCGGTCGAGCCGGAGTTTGGACGCCAGCCCGCCAGCCCGCGCACGTCCTCGTCGGTCACGAACCCGCGCCCGCAGTTGCGCAGCACGGCCTCGAGGAGCACCTTGATCGTGTACGGCGTGCGCGCCAGGTCCCGGCGGACCGCGTCCAGCCGGTAGATCACGTGGGAGCGCCCACCCGCCTCGAGGGTGTCACGGGCGGAAAAGGGGTCCGGCGTGGGGCTCAAGACGATCTCCTCTGACGGTCGGCAGTCCAGCAGGAGATCCTATCGCAGGGCGATCGCCGCCCGGGCGCCGCGCGCCCGGGCGGCGCCGCTCAGCCCGGCGCGGTGAGGCGCCGGTAGGTGATGCGGTGCGGCCGGGTCGCCTCCTCGCCGAGGGTGCGCCGGCGCCAGTCCTCGTACTCCTGGAAGTTGCCCTCGAACCACCGCACCGTGCTCTCGCCCTCGAAGGCGAGGATGTGGGTGGCGATGCGGTCGAGGAACCAGCGGTCGTGCGAGGTGATCATCGCGCAGCCCGACCACGACTCGATGGCCTCCTCCAGCGCGCGGAGGGTGTCGACGTCGAGGTCGTTGGTGGGCTCGTCAAGCAGCAGCAGGTTGCCGCCGCCGGCGAGCAGCTTGGCCAGATGGGCGCGGTTGCGCTCGCCGCCCGACAGCTTGCCGACCGGCTTCTGCTGGTCGCCGCCCTTGAAGTTGAACGACGCCACGTAGGCGCGGGAGTTCATCTCGTCGGTGCCGCCGAGCTTGATGATGTCGTGGCCGCCCGAGACCTCCTCCCAGACGGTCTTCGCGGGGTCGAGGTCGTCGCGCGACTGGTCGACGTAGGCGAGCTGCACCGCGTCGGCGAGCCGGATGGAGCCCGAGTCGGGCTGCTCCTGGCCGGCGATCATGCGGAAGAGGGTCGTCTTGCCGGCGCCGTTGGGGCCGATCACGCCCACGATCGCGCCGGGCGGCACGGTGAAGGACAGGTCCTCCATCAGCAGCTTGTCGCCGAACGCCTTCGTGACGCCGCTCGCCTCGAGCACCAGGTCGCCGAGCTTCGGCGGCGCCGGGATGCGGATCTCCACCGCCCGGCCGCGGCGCTCGCGCTCCTCGGCCACCAGCCGCTCGTAGTTGGCGATGCGGGCCTTGCTCTTGGCCTGCCGCGCCTTCGGCGAGCTGCGCACCCACTCCAGCTCGCGCGCGAGCGCCTTCTGGCGGGCCGACTCGGCCTTCTCCTCCTGCTCCAGGCGCATGCGCTTCTGCTCGAGCCAGGAGGAGTAGTTGCCCTTCCAGGGGATGCCCTTCCCCCGGTCGAGCTCGAGGATCCAGCCGGCCACGTTGTCGAGGAAGTAGCGGTCGTGGGTCACCGCCACGACGGTGCCGCCGTACTCCTCCAGGTGCCGCTCCAGCCAGGCCACCGACTCGGCGTCGAGGTGGTTGGTGGGCTCGTCCAGCAGCAGCAGATCGGGCGCCGAGAGCAGCAGCCGGCACAGCGCCACGCGCCGCCGCTCGCCGCCCGAGAGGGTGGTCACGTCCTGGTCGCCGGGCGGCACGCGCAGCGCGTCCATCGCGACGTCGAGCTTGCGGTCGAGGTCCCAGGCGTCGAGGCGGTCGATCTGCTCCTGCAGCTCGCCGTACTCGACGAGCGCCGCCTCCATCTCGTCGGGCTCCATCCCGCCCAGGCGGGCGCCGATGTCCTCGAAGCGCCGCAGCAGCTCCACCTGGTGGGCGACGCCCTCCTCGATGTTGCCGCGGACGTCCTTCGTGGGGTCCAGGTCCGGCTCCTGGGGCAGCAGCCCCACAGTGGCGCCGGGCGCGAGGGCGGCCTCGCCGGAGAACTCGGTGTCGAGCCCCGCCATGATGCGCAGGAGGGTGGACTTGCCCGCGCCGTTCTGGCCCAGCACGCCGATCTTGGCGCCGGGGAGGAACGAGAGCGAGACGTTGTCGAGCACCACCTTGTCCGGGGGGTGGACCTTCCGGAGGCGGTACATCGTGAACATGTACTGGTCGGCCATGGGTGCCAGGGTAACGAAGGTTGCAGGACCCCGACCCTCAAGTCCGTATGCGCTACCGTCGAGACGCGACGACGAACGAGGAGCCGCGGAGGGCCGCGGCGGTGGCATCCCCGGGGGAGGGGACATGACGAGCTTCGACGACGGGCGTCCCGCCGGAGGGACCGGCCGTGTCGCCCACATGAGCGCGGGCGGATGGGGTCCGTACCATCGCCACGACTGCCCCGAGGCGCCGCACCGCGGCGACCCGGGCGTGCGCGACGTGGTGCACGGGCCGTGGCGCTACCTGGCGAGCCACTGGGCGCCGTGCCCGCGGTGCGCGCCGCCGGTGCCGGCGGCCCTCGGGCGCTCGCACGCCGCCTAGCCGCCGGGCGGCGGCCCGCTCGTCACCTCCGCTACCGTCAGTGGCGGACGGCAGACGGCGAACGGGAGGGATGTGCACGTGGACGTGACCGAGGCCAGCTTCGGCGCCGAGGTGATCGAGCGCTCGCATGAGGTCCCGGTGGTGGTCGACTTCTGGGCCGGCTGGTGCGGGCCCTGCCGCCAGCTCGCGCCCGTGATCGAGTCGGCCGTGGAGCGCCGGGCCGGCGCGGTGCTGCTGGCGAAGGTGGACATCGACGCCAACCCGAACCTCGCCCGCGAGCACCGGGTGATGAGCATCCCGTACGTGAAGGGCTTCCGCGACGGCGTGGCCGTGGCCGAGTTCGTCGGCATGCAGCCGCCCCCGGCGGTCGAGGCCTTCCTCGACCGGCTGGTGCCCTCCGAGACGGAGAAGCTCATCGCGGCCGGCGACGAGGCGTCGCTGCGTGCCGCGGTCGAGCTCGAGCCGGGCCACGTGGGCGCACGCGTGGCGCTCGCCCGCCTGCTGGTGGCCGACGGCCGCGCCGACGAGATCGTGGCGCTGCTCGACCCGGTCGCCTTCGACGCCGGCGCCGCGGCGCTGCTCGCGCGGGCCCGCCTGGCGTCGGCCGACCAGCCCGACGTGGCCGCCGGCATCGCCGCGCTCGGCCGCGGCGACGTGGAGACGGGGCTCGCCCACCTGCTGGACGCGGTCCGGGTGGCGCCCGAGCTGCGCGACGACGTCCGCGCCGCGATGCTCGGCGTCTTCGCCGAGATCGGCGAGCACCACCCGCTCGCCGTGCGCTTCCGCCGCCGCCTGGCGCAGGCCCTCTACTAAGGCGCCCCGCGCGTGAGCGACCGGCCCGGCTTCCGCCCGCCGGACAAGCCCGCCACCCAGGGGCTGTTCGCCGGGCTCGCCGGGCCGGCCTACTCGCGCCGGGCCGCCCTGCTCTCGCTGGGGCAGGAGCCGCGCTGGCATCGGTTCCTGGTCGATCGGGTGCCGGCCGGCCCCGGCGACCGCGTGCTCGACGTTGCCACCGGCACGGGCGCCGTGGCCGAGCGCCTCGTGCTGGAGCGCCGGTGCGCCGTGACCGGCGTCGACCAGAGCCTCGAGATGCTCGACGCAGCCCGCGCGCGCCTCGCGGACGCCGGGCTGGCCCAGCGCGTGACGCTCGTGCGGGCCGAGGCGGAGCGCCTGCCGTTCGCCGACGCGTCCTTCGACGGGCTCACCGTGACCTACCTGCTGCGCTACGTCGACGACCCCGCCGCCACCCTGCGCGAGCTGGCCCGGGTCATGCGTCCGGGCGCGCCGTTCGCGAGCCTCGAGTTCGGCGTCCCGCCGCGCGCGCTGCCCCGCGCGCTGTGGCGGCTCTACACCGGCGCGGTGCTGCCGGCCGCCGGCGCGGTCGTGGGCGGGGCGCCCTGGTGGCGGGCCGGGCGGTTCCTGCACCGCAGCATCCCCGACCTCTACCGGCGCCACCCGCTGCCGGCGCTGCTCGAGCTGCACCGCGCCGCCGGGCTGGGCGAGCTGCGCGTGCGCCGGCTCTCGTTCGGCGGCGCCGTCGTGATCTGGGGCCGCCGGGCCGGCTGAGCCCCCGGGGCGCGTGGACGGCGCCGTCGCGAGGGCGGCCCTCGCGTGGGGGGCCTGCGGGCTCAGATGCGCGCGCCGCCGGCCGATACGGGCGGCGAACGTCGGACGACACGAGGGAGACCCATGTCGCAGGCCACAGCCCCCCGGGCGGTCGCCTCCCCGCCGAAGGCCGGGCTCGGAGAGGTGCTCATCGAGATGGGCGCGATCACGCGGCCCGTCCTCGAGGCCGCGCTCGCGCACCAGCGCCAGCACGGCGGCCGCCTGGGCGAGATCCTCGTCGCGCAGGGCACGATCAGCGCCCAGACGATGGCCGACGGCCTGGCCCGCCGCCTGGGGGTGCCGCGCGCCCGGCTGTCCGGCGGCGTCGACCCGGCCGTCCTCGACCTGCTCGACGAGCGCAGCCGCCAGCGGTACCGCGTGATCCCCCTCGCGGTGGAGCCGGGCGGCGCGCTGCTGCTCGCCACCGCCGACCCGTCGGACGTCCTCACCCTCGACGACCTGCGCATGCTGGTCGGGCGCGACATCCGCCCGGCGCTCGCCCTCGACGCCGAGATCGACGCCTTCCTCAACGCCGGCGACGTCCACGCGGACAACTTCCTCTCCGGGCTCGTGCGCGAGGCCGCCCCGGCGGCGGGCCGCGCCGGCGGCGAGCTGGACTTCACCGCCGACCTCGGCCGCATCGACGGCGAGGCCGCGCCGGTCGTGCGGATGGTGGGGTCGGTCGTCTCCCGGGCGGTGGAGGAGGGCGCCTCCGACATCCACCTCGAGGCGCAGGCCGACGAGATGCTGGTGCGCTACCGCATCGACGGCGTCATCCGCACCGTGGCCGCCATCCCCGCCGCCCTCTCGCGCGAGGTCGTGAGCCGCATCAAGGTGATGGCCGACATGGACATCGCCGAGCGCCGGCTGCCTCAGGACGGGCGCGTCAGCCTGACCGCCGCCGGCCACCGCCTCGACCTGCGCGTGGTCACCGTGCCGACGGTGCACGGCGAGGGCGTGGTCATCCGCATCCTCGACACCTCCAACGCCATGCGCAAGCTCTCGGAGCTGGGCTTCGCGCGCGACACGCTGGAGCGCTTCACCGCCTGCTACCGCCGCCCCTACGGGGCGGTGCTGGTCAGCGGCCCGACCGGCTCGGGCAAGTCGACGACCCTCTACGGCGCGCTACACGCCCTCAACACCGGCGACCGCAAGATCATCACGATCGAGGACCCGGTCGAGTACCGCCTGGCCGGCATCAACCAGGTCCAGGTCAACACGAAGGCCGGGCTGACGTTCGCCGCCGGCCTGCGCTCGCTGCTGCGCAGCGACCCCGACACGCTGATGATCGGCGAGGTGCGCGACGGCGAGACGGCGCAGATCATGATGCAGGCGGCGCTCACCGGCCACCTCGTCATGGCCACCATCCACACCAACGACGCCGCCAGCGCGCTCACCCGGCTCACCGAGATGGGCGTCGAGCCGTTCATCTCCGCCAGCGGCGTGCTGGGCGTGCTCGCCCAGCGGCTGGCGCGGCGCCTGTGCCCGGAGTGCCGCACGCCGGTCACCGTGCCCGCCACCACCCTGCGGGAGTTCGCCGGCACCGCCACCCTGCCGGAGGGGGTCGGCGAGACGGCCACCATCCACAAGTCGGTGGGCTGCAGGCACTGCCGCCAGACCGGCTACCGGGGCCGCGTCGGCATCTACGAGATGCTCACGATGAGCGAGGAGGTCGAGCGCCTCACCGCCGCGTCCGCCCCCTCGTCGGAGATCCGCCGCCAGGCCCGCCGCGAGGGCATGCGCACCATGCGCGAGGACGGCGTCCTCAAGGTGCTGGCCGGCGAGACCACCCTCAACGAGCTGGCCCGCACCGTCGCCTGATCCCCGCGCCGCCCGGCCGCCAGGGGGGTGGCGAACCCCCCTCGCGGGGGGCGGACCGGGCGTCCGGGCCGTCGTACCGTGGGGCTGCGCCCCGGCACGGGGCCGGGCGCCGCACAGGGGGTCCGCGGTGGGCACGGGTGGCATCGACATCGAGCGCTGGGCGTCCGACGTGGCGACCCGCGAGGCCGCGCGCACGCGCGTCGCCGTGCGCGAGGCCCTGCTCGGGGGCCGCGGCGTCGAGGCGGCGCTCCACGAGGTGCGCCGCCGCCTGCACCGCCTGACGCCCGCCCAGCGCGAGGCGCTGGTGCGCCGCATCGGCTCCGCGGCGCCGACCCGCTAGGCCCCGCCGCCCCTACGCGGCCGCGGCGCCGGGCGCCGCCAGCGCGACGGCGGCGTGCGCGCCCAGGGCGCGCCAGTTGCGCTCCGCCTGCCCGGCGCGCGGGCGCACGGCCGCCAGCCGGGACAGCACCCGCGACAGGGGCGCGTCGGCCTCCATGGCCGGCGCCGCCCGCCCGGCGGCCCGCTCCACGACGTCCAGCCGCACCCACCCGGCCGGCCGCCACACGCAGACGCCGATGCAGGGCCGGGGCACGTCGACGTTGCCGCACTCCGCGCACCACCAGCCGGTCACGGCCTCGCCCTCGCCCCAGGCCGGCGCGGGCCCGGCGGCGGCCAGGGCGCGCAGGGCCGCCCGGGCGTCGTCGCGCAGCGCGGCGAACGCCGCGTCCGGGTCGCCCGGCGGCGGGTCGCCGGCCAGCCGCCGGGCCAGCGGGGCGAGCCGCGCCACCCGGGCCCGCGCGATCGCCGCGGCCGCCTCGAGCGCCTCGAGCTCGGCGGCCCGCACCAGGTCGAGCCGGTGCTCCGAGCAGGCCCCCTCGCAGCCCTCGGCGCGGCCCATCGCGCCGCACCCCATGCAGGTCGGCACGACCACGCGCTCGGGGAGCGTGACGGCGGCGCCCATCCGCGCACCCTACGCGGGGGCGGCCACCCGGTCGGCGGCGGCGCGTGCCAGCGCGACCGGGTCGCCGGGCGACACCTCCACGCCGGCGCGCAGGAAGACGTAGGTGATGCGGGCCACCGGCATCCCGGTGGCCTCGGCCAGGCCCAGGGCGTAGAGCCCGGCCTGCAGCCGGTAGCCGGCCAGCCGGTCGGCCACGTCGCCGGGGGCCACGTCGTCGGTCTTCCAGTCGACGATCTCCAGGCCCGCCGCGGTGGGGACGACGAGGTCGATGAAGCCCTCCACCACCGCGTCGCCGCGGCGCAGGGCGAAGGGCACCTCGCGCAGGGTGCCCGCGGCGGCGCGGGCCCGCATGGCGGCGTCCGACAGCAGCGCCGACCGCACCAGCCCCGCCACCTCTGCGGCCCGATCGGGCACGGCCTCGGCGACCGCCTGCGCCGCCGCGACGGCGTCGACCTCGTCCGGCCCCGCCGCGAGCGCCAGGCTCTGCAGCGACGCGTGCACGGCGCGCCCCACGCGCGAGCCCCCGCGGCCGCGCGACCACGGCTCGTCGCCGTTCTCCGAGCCGCGCTCCTCGTCGGGGGGCGCCTCCTCGGCGGCCCGGGCGGCGGCGGCCATCCCCGTGGCGCTGGTGTAGCGCACGGTCCGGGCCGCCGCGACGAGCGCGGCCCGCGCCGCGTCGTGCTCCTCGGGCGACGCGTCGGCGCCCTCGACGGGGAGGTCGCCAAGCGGCGTGACGTCCGGCGCCGGCGCAGCGGGGGGCGCCCACGCGGGCGCGTGGTCCAGGGCGCCGGCGGCGATCAGCCGGCAGGCGCCGCTCCTGCGGGCGCGGCTGTGGTGGTGGTGCAGCGACACCACGAGGTGGTCCCGGGCGCGGGTCGCGGCCACGTAGAGCAGGCGCGCGCCCTCGGCGTGCTGGTGGTCGGCCTCGCGCGCCTCCGCCCCGGCGACGTCGCCGACGGACAGGCGCATGCCGCGGGACTTCGATCCGATGGTGGCGACGAGCTCGCCGGCCGCGTCGAGCGCCACGGTGGGCGGGGCGGCGTAGGGCGGGCTGGTGCCGATGCCGGCGACGATCACGATGGGGAACTCGAGCCCCTTCGAGGCGTGGATCGTGAGGACGCGGACGGCGTCCTCGTCGTCGTCGAGCCCGGAGCCGTCGCGTTCGAGGATCGGCCCGGTGGTCCGCTCCTCCAGCCAGAGGACGAAGGCCCGCAGGCCCTTCGGCCGGTCGGCCTCGAACGCCCGCGCCTGCTCGACCACGAAGCGGGCGCGCCGGTAGGCGTCGCGGCTGCGCCCGTCGACGAGGCCCACCTCGACCATGCGCCGCTCGGCGACGAAGCGCTCGACGAGCGTCGCGAGCGAGGTGTCGTGCCGCCGCCGGTGGTGGGCGCGCAGGCAGCGGAGGGCCTCGGCGACGGGCCCGGCCGCGTCGTCGATCGCGGGGGCGAGGTAGTTGAAGCGCAGGCCGGCGCGCCGGTGCTCGGCGAGCTCGACGTCCGAGCAGGCGAACGCGACGCCGCGGAGCGCGCCGACCACCGCGACCTCATCGCTCGGGTCGTCGATCGCCGTCAGGCAGTTGATGAGGTCGCGCAGCTCCTGGGTGCGGTAGACCAGGCTGCCGCCCTCCACCCGGAACGGGACCCCCGCGGCCCGCAGGGCGCGCTCGAGCGTGCTGAGGCCGGTGCGCGCCGGGATCAGCACCGCGATGTCGCGCAGCTCCGCCGGCCGTGGCCCGGCGTCGCGGTCCTGCACCTGCCAGCCCTCGTCGATGGCCGCGCGGCAGGCGGCGGCCACCTCGGTCGCCTCGGCCATGCGGATCTCCCAGGCCCGCGCGTCGGTCGGGCCGCCCATGCACACGACGCCCGGTCCGGTCAGCTCGACGTCGCGCTCGGCGGCGATCGGCACGTACGGCGGCTGCAGGGCCGGGTCGCCGGTCTCCTCGATCACCCGCCCCACGACCGCGTTGACCCAGTCGACGATCACCGAGCGCGAGCGCCGGTTCTCCGTGAGCGCCGGGAGGAGGCCGCCGCCCTCCCGCACGCGACGCCGCTCGTCGGCGTAGGCCGCCATGTCGGCGCGGCGGAAGCGGTAGATCGACTGCTTGGGGTCGCCGACCAGGAACAGCCGCCCGGGCTCCAGGTCGCCGCCGGGCCCGCGGGCGAACGCCTCGGCGATGTCGATCTGCCAGGGGTCCGTGTCCTGGAACTCGTCGATGAGCAGGACGTCGTAGCGCTCGCGCAGCGCGGCGCGCGCGTCCGGCCGGCGCAGCAGCTCGCGCGTCCAGAGGATGAGGTCCCCGAACACGAGCGTGCCGTCGCGACGCCGCCGCCCGGCGTCGGCGAGGATCGTGCGGGCCAGCCAGGGCAGCACGCCGCACAGGGCCTCGGTGCGCGCCGCCTCGAGCAGCCGCCCGAGCTCTGCGCCGGCCTCGAGCGCGACGCTCCTCGCGGCGTCGAGGCGCGGCTTGCCGCCCCATGCGCCGGCGGTCCCGGTGCGGCCCAGCCTCCTGGCGCCGAGCGCGGCGGCGGACGCGAGCAGCGCGTCGCGCTCCCAGCCCTCCGCCCCGCGCAGCCCCTCCAGCGCGTCGAGCAGCGCGTGGACGTGCACGACGCAGGCGTCCTCGTCGGCGACGCCGGAGCAGTCGATCGCGGCCACCGCGCCGATCAGCCGCTCGATCGCCCCCCAGGGCGGCGGGGGTGCCGCGGGAGGGGCGGCCACGACGGCCGCGGCCACGTCCTCGCGATCGGCGAGCCGCGCGGCCAGCGTCCGCAGCCCGTCGATGGTGAGGCCCCTGCGCAGCGCGAGGTCGATCGCCGCGCCGTCGGGGCCGTCGGGGTCCAGGTCCTCGAGTGCCGCCCGCCAGCGCTCGTCGAATCGCCGCTCGGCGGCGAGCGCGTCGAGCACGGTCATGTCCGGGTCGATGCCCGCCTCGGCCGCGAGCGCCCGCAGCAGCGCCTGACCGAAGGCGTGGATCGTGGAGAGCTGCGCGCGGTCGAGCCCGTCGCGCGCCTGCGCGCAGCGGGCGGCGGCCCGCGGGTCGTCGGCCGCCGCGGTGATCCGGGCGTCCAGCCCGGCGCGCACCCGCTCGCGCAGCTCGGCCGCCGCGCGCTCGGTGAACGTGATCGCCGCGATCCGGTCGATCGGCGTGCCGCGGGCGACGAGGGCGACGACGCGGTCGACCAGCGCCCGCGTCTTGCCGGTGCCGGCGCCGGCCTCCACCAGCATCGTGGCGTCGAGCTGCTCGGCGATCGCCCGCCGGGCCGCCGCGTCCGGGCTCGGGGCGCTCACGGCGCCGGGGCCTCCGCCGCCGTGGCCGCCGTCCGCACCCCGTGCCACGGCCGCACGCCGTCGTGGGCCGCCTTGCGCGCGAAGTCGTCCCCCCGCGCGCGCGGGCAGATGCGGGTGAAGTCGCAGTGGCGGCAGTTGTCGAACTCCCCCCAGTGCTCGTCGAACTCGCCGGGCACCGCGGGGAAGGCGCCGGCGGCGACGCCGCCGGCCACCGCGGCGAGGGTGGCCGCGAAGCGCGCCTCCCGGTCGGCGTCGGGCGCGTAGACGGCCATCCCGAAGTCGCCGCGCTCCGAGATGAACCAGTAGAGCGCCGAGGCGGGTGCGCCGTCGGCGGCGAGCAGGTAGACGGGCAGCTGCAGGCGCCTGCCCTCGTCGAACGGGTCGTCGTCGCCGATCTCGATGGGCCGGCCGGTCTTGTAGTCGATGATCCACTGCCGCCCGGTGGCCGGGTCGCGATCGATGCGGTCGATGAACCCCCGGAAGCGCTGCCCGCCCGGGCCGACCGCGTCC
Organism: Miltoncostaea marina; assembly: GCF_018141525.1. Taxonomy (GTDB): domain Bacteria; phylum Actinomycetota; class Thermoleophilia; order Miltoncostaeales; family Miltoncostaeaceae; genus Miltoncostaea; species Miltoncostaea marina. Next base: position 3,092,719 of record NZ_CP064655.1, on the reverse strand, counting down.
ATCGGGTGCTCGAAGCGGTGGGGCACCGCGCCGGTCGCGCGGCGGAAGCGGGTGTCCTCGGCGAGGAAGCGGCGCAGCTCCGCCCGCAGCGTGCGCTCGTCCTGGCGCGAGAAGACGGCGAGCCCGGCCCGTCCGCGGGCCCGCGCCTCCGCGAGGCGGCCGGTGAGGATCGCCTGGGCACGCGCCTCGTCGGCGGCGGTCCACGCCTCACCCACGCCCGGCCGGCCGGCGGCCTGCTGCTCGCGGAAGAAGTCCTCGAGCGTCGCGTGCATGAGGTTCCCGCGCGTGACGGGGTCGATGGTCTCGTCGTCGGACGGCTCCTCCGGCACGCGCAGGCGCAGCAGCGTGGCCATGAGGAAGCGGAAGCCGCACGCGCCGTAGTGCTCCAGCCGGGTGGGCGAGACCACCTCCGGCACGCGCAGCCAGTCCGCGCCCGCGAGCGCGGCCAGGTTGCCGTCCCACTCGCTGAGCGCGGCGCCCCGGCGCGCGCGCAGCATGGCGAGCGGGCGCGCGAGCGGATCCCCGCCGGGGGCCCGCGAACCGGACGCCACGCGCCGCACGGCGGCGCGCAGGCCGACCTCCCAGCGGTCGAGCGCCGGACCGGCCAGGTGGGCCGCGAGCGGCGACGGCGGGCGGATCAGCCAGCTCGCGCCGGGGTGCCCCCGCAGCTCGGTGGCGGTCGCGATGCGGGGGTCGCGCCGGCGGGCGGCGGCGAGCGCCACCGGCGAGGGGTAGTGGTCGCGCGCCCCGCCGTCGTCGTAGAGCGGGCAGGTCAGCACCGCCGAGGCGCCGCATGCGACGGCCCGCTCGGCCGCCGCGCGCCGCCGCTCCACCCGCAGGGCGGCGTCCTCGACGAGCGGGTGGCCCGCCGCCCGCAGGCGCGCCCAGGCCGCGTCGGGCACGAGCGTGTCGGCGCCCGGGCCGGCCGGCAGGAGCCCCTCGACCGCGCCGCAGAGCACCACGCGCGTGAAGCGCAGCCCCGCGGCGCGGCGGTGGTCGGCGACCAGCACGCCCTCGCCGGACCGTCCCTCCCGCACCGCGGCCGCCTCGAGGTTGACCCGCAGGGCCCGGTGGAAGCGCGCCAGCGTGAAGGTCCCGCCGACCGCGTCGATGGTGCCGAGGCGCTCGACCTCGGCCAGCACCTCCGGCATCCCGGGGGCCGAGGTGTCGAGGTACTCCGACACGAGCCGCCGCAGGCGGCGCAGGAACTCGGCCGCGGGCGACGGCTCGTGCAGCTCCACGAGGCGCGCCCAGAGGGTCTCCACCACGGCCAGCAGCTCGTCGGCCTCCGCGATCTCGTCCTCGAGCCAGCCCTTCTGCGCCCCGTCGCGGCGGCCGGCGTCGAGCTGCGCCCGGCGCTCCTCGTTGAGCGCCCGCACGCCCTCGCGCCAGCGGGCGATGCCGTGGGTGATCCCGGCGGCCCGCGAGTGCCGGTCCCAGCGGCCGATGCGCAGCGGGACCGTCCCGGCGCGCGCCGGCAGCTCGCGCCGCACGGGCGCGACGCTGAGCGCGTCGATGAACGCGGTGCGCGACAGGTCATCGAGCGCGACCTCGAGCAGGGCGAGCACGCCGCGCCCCGCCGGCGTCTCCACCAGCGGCAGGCCGGGCATGGCGACGGCCGGCACGGCGGCGGCCTCCATCGCCTCGCGCAGCGGCCGGGCGTAGCCGTCGTCGGCGCCGTGCAGCAGGGCGATCTCGTGCAGCGGCACCCCCTCCTCGAGCGCCACCACGACCTCGCGCACCGCCGCGCGCACCTCGCTCGCGCGGTCGGGGGCGAGGAGGATGCGCACATCGTCGCCGGCCTCCGGCTCGGCGACCCGGGTGACGGGCCCGCGGGCCGCCGCGATCGCCTCCACGAGCCGGCATCCCGCGGCGGAGAAGGGGCCGGTGGGCACGAGGTGGACGGCCCCGAGCTCCGCGGCGGCCGCGGGGTCGTCCCGGACGGCGTCGGCCGCCGCGTCGAGCAGGTCGTCCTCGTCGTAGAAGGCGGCGATCGCCTCCCGCCAGCGGCCGTAGAGCCGCATCACCTCGGCGAGGTGCTCGCCGACCCCCTCCGGCGGCCGCTCGCCGCCCACGAGGCCGCCGCGCCGCAGCCGGGCGAACAGGCGCCGCAGGGCCCGGCCGAAGCCGGGCAGCTCGCGGATCGGCGCCAGCGGCCCGCGGGCCTCCTCGCCCACCCGCTCCGCCAGGTGGTCGCCGATCGGCCGCGCCAGCGGGCGGCGGCCCTCGGCCGCCAGGCGGCCGGCGCCGAGCAGCTCGGCCAGGCGCGGCAGCGTCTCGAAGCGCACGGCCGCGTACGGCCCGCGCTCGGCGAGGGCCCGGCGCATCTGGAGGGCCGCGAGGTGGGACGGCGAGATGACCGTGACCGGCGCGAGCGGGTCCGCGCGGCGTCCGGCGGCGATCGCGTCGAGCATGGCCTCCCGCGACGGGGCGGTCGTGCTCACCCGCCCACGGTAGCCCCGGGGGCGGACGCCGTCCGGCGCGCCCGGGTACGCTCGGACCCGACCCGGCCGTGATCGCGCACCTCGACATCGACGCGTTCTTCGCGGCCGTGGAGATGCACCGGCGGCCCGAGCTGCGCGGGCGGCCGGTGGTGGTGGGCGGCGACCCGCACGGGCGCGGGGTGGTCGCGACGGCCAACTACGCGGCGCGCCGGTTCGGCATCCGCTCGGCGATGAGCGCAGCCGAGGCGCTGCGCCGCTGCCCGCACGTGGTGTTCGTGCGCCCCGACATCGCCCACTACCGCGAGTGGTCCGGGCGGGTCTGGGACCTCGTGCGCGAGCTGTCGCCCGCGGTGGAGGTGCTGGGGCTCGACGAGGGCTACCTCGAGCTGCCCGACGCGGGGGCGGCCGAGGCGGCCGACGCCGTGCGGCGGGCGGTGGCCGAGCGCGTGCGCCTGTCGTGCTCGCTCGGCGTGGCGACGTGCAAGGTGGTCGCGAAGGTCGCCTCCGACCGCGACAAGCCGGGCGGGGTGACGGTGGTGGCGCCCGGCGAGGAGGCCGCCTTCCTGGCCCCGCTGCCGGTGCGGGCGCTGCCCGGCGTGGGCCCGCGCACCGAGGAGCGGCTGGGCGCCGCGGGCGTCGCGACGGTGGGCGAGCTGGCGGCGCTCGACGAGGCCGCGACGGCGGCGCTGCTGCCCGGCCGCCACGGCGAGGAGCTCCGCCGGCGGGCGCGCGGCGTCGACCCGCGGCCGGTCGAGCCGGTGCCCGCCGAGCGGGTGTCGATCTCGTCCGAGCGCACCTTCCCCCGCGACGTCCGCGAGCCGGCCGAGATGGAGGGCATCGTGGCCGAGCTCGCCGACCGGGTGGCCGAGTCGCTGGTGCGCCGCGAGCGCGCCGCCCGCACGGTGACGCTCAAGCTGCGCTACGCCGACTTCAGCACGGTCACCCGCGGCCAGACCGTGCGCGCGGCCACCGACGACCCGTCGGTCATCCGCACGGCCGCGCGGGCCCTGCTCGCCCGCGCGCTGGCCGAGCGCGCCGGGCCGCTGCGCCTGATGGGCGTCGGCGTCTCGGGGCTCAGCGCGGAGCGCCAGCTGACGTTGTTCTGACCGGTTCCGGGGTAGGGTCGGCACACCATGACGGGCACGGCCGCGCTCCCGGACGAGCGAGTCACGCGCTGCATCGCCGCCGCCCGCGCCGCGCTCGCGGCGAGGGCCGGCGAGCTGGACGACCTCAACGTCTTCCCGGTCGCCGACGGCGACACCGGCACCAACATGCTGATGACGGCCGCGGCCGTCGAGGAGGCCGCGCGCGCCACGGCGGGAATGCCGTCGGCCGAGCGCTGGGACGCGATCGCCCGGGCGGCCCTCATGGGCGCGCGCGGCAACAGCGGCATGATCCTCTCCCAGCTCGTGCGCGGCGCCGCCGAGGCGATGGCCGCCGCGACGGGGCCGCCCGGCGGGGCGGCCGTGGCGGAGGCGCTGCGCGCCGCGAGCGATGCGGCCTACGGCGCGGTGCGCGCCCCGGTGGAGGGCACGATGCTGACGGTCGCGCGCGCCGCCGCCGAGGCGGCCGCCGACGCCTCCGGAGGCGGGCCGCTCGGGGCGCTCGAGGCCGCCCTGGCCGGCGCGCGCGACGCGGTCGCGGCCACCACCGGCATGCTCCCGGCCCTGCGCGAGGCGGGCGTGGTCGACGCGGGCGGCCTCGGCGTGGCGATCCTGCTCGAGGGCCTCGCCGCCGCGCTCGCCGGGCGCGAGCCGCCGGCCGCGCCGCCGGCGGCCGCTCCGCGCGCCCCGGCGACCGACCACCCGCCCTCGCGCTTCCGCTACTGCACCACCTTCCTCGTGGAGGGCGAGGCGATCGACCTGCCCGCCCTCGAGGCCGCCCTGCTGCCGCTCGGCGACAGCCTGCTGGTGATGGGCGACGCCCGCCGGGCGAAGGTGCACGTGCACACCGACGCGCCCGAGCGCGCGGCGGCCGCCGCGGCCGCCTGGGGGGCGGTCGACGGCGTGCGCTGGGACGACATGCGCCGCCAGGAGGCCGAGCGGGCGGCGCGCATCGCCCGCCGCGCCCACCCGGCGGCGCGCTGCGCGGCGCTGGCGGTGGCGGGCGGCGACGGCCTGCGGGCCCTGACCGAGGGCCTCGGCGCCACCCCGCTCGCGCCGGCAGGCGACCCCGCCCCGATCGCCGCGGCCATCGGCGCGCTGGACGGGCTGGAGGTGGTCGTGCTCGCGTGCGGGGCCGACGCCGCCGACGCCCGCGAGGCCGCCGAGGGGCACCCGGGCGTCGAGGTGGTGGCGGTCAGCGGGCCGCCCGCGATGCTGAGCGCCCTGGTCGAGCTCGACCCGGCGGCGTCGGCCGCGGAGGCGGCCGAGCGGATGCGCGCCGCGGCCGGCGCCGTGGCGGTCGCCGCCGTCGACGGCGACGACCCGGGCGCGCTGCGCGAGGCGCTGGCCCGGGCGCTGGCGCCGCTGGTCGCGCCGGGCGGCGACGCCCTCGTCACCGTGCTCGTCGGGGCGGCCCCGGCGGTCGACCCGGCCGTGGTGGAGGGCTGGGTGCGCGCGGCCGCCGGCGCCGGCGTGGAGGTCGAGGCCCACGCCGGCGGCCAGGCGGCGCCGGCGCTCTGGGTGGGGGTGGAGTGATGGACCCCGGCCGCCCGCTCGACGCGGGCCGCACCGCGCTGGTGGTCGACTCCTCGTGCGACGTGCCGCCGGAGCGCCGGCCGGCCAACTGGCGCGTGGTGCCGATCCCGGTGATCTTCGGCGACCGGGCGTTCGCCGACGGCGTCGACATCGACGCCGCCGCCTTCTACGAGCGCCTCGCCCGCGCCGGGCGCCTGCCGACCACGGCCCAGCCCTCGCCCGGGGTGCTCGAGGACGTCATGCGCCGGGCCCTGGAGGACCACGACAGCGCCGTGGTGCTGCCGCTGTCGGGGCGCATGTCGGGCACGGTCGAGCGCGCCCGGGCCGCCGCCGAGGCGGTCGACCCGGCGCGCACCCTCGTGCTCGAGAGCGGGTCGGTGACGGTGGCGCTCGGGCTGATCGCCCTGCGGCTGCAGGCGCTGCTGGAGCGCGGCTGCACGGCGGGCGAGGCGGCGGCGCACGTCGCCGCGCTGTCGGCCGCCCACCGGGCGGTCTTCACCCTCGAGACGCTCGAGTTCCTGCTGCGCGGCGGGCGCATCGGGCGCGCCCAGGCGGTGGCCGGGTCGCTGCTGCGGGTGCGCCCGATCCTGCAGATCCTCGACGGCGAGGTGGCGCCGCACTCGCGGGTGCGGGGCGCCCACCGGGTGCTGCCGGCGATCGAGCGGTTCGTGGCCGAGAACTCGCGCGACGACCGGCCGCTGCGCGTCGCCTACGGCCACTCGCGCCGGCCGGAGGTCGTGCCGGAGCTGGAGGCGCTCGTCGCGGGCGTGCGCCCGCTGGCGGTCACGGAGCTCGTCGCCGAGGTGGGGCCGACGGTCGGCACCCACGCCGGGCCGGGCGCCTACGTGGTGGCGTTCGTCCACGATCCGCCCGCGCCCCATGGCGGTGGCGATCCCTCCTGATACCGTCGCCCGCCGGTGGAACTGACGCTCCGCATCGTGCTCGCCGTCGTGCTGCTCGCCGCCGCGGCGGCGAAGCTCCGCGACCCCCGGGCGCTGACCGCGGCCGTCGCGGACCACGGCGTCCCGCGGCCGCTGCGCGGTGCCGCGGCGGCCGCGCTGGTGGCCGTCGAGGCCGCGCTCGGCGCGCTGCTGCTGGTGGAGCCGGCCGCCCGCGCCGCCGGCGCCGGCACCGCCGCCCTGGGGCTGGTGTTCGCCGGCTCGCTGGGGCTCATGCGCGCCCGCGGGCGGCGCCGGGCGCCCTGCGGCTGCTTCGGCGGCACGCGCGAGCGGCCCGTGGCGCTGCTCGCCGTCCGCGCCCTGCTGCTGGCGGCGCTCGGCGCCGTGGTCGCCTCGGGCGTCGCCGACCGGCCCGCGCCCTCGGGCGGGGTGCTGACCGCCGTCGCCCTCGCCGCCCTGGCGCTGGCCGTGGTGGCGCTGGCCGTGCTCGTGCTGGCGCTCTACCGCCAGGTGGGCGTGCTGGAGGCCCGGCTCGGGCCCCGGCCGGCGCTCGAGCTGGAGCACGAGGGCCCGCCGCTCGGCGGCCCGGCGCCGGCCTTCGACGCCCTGCGCGGCCGCGGCGCCGAGCTGGTGGCCTTCTCCTCGCCGGGCTGCCGCCTGTGCGCCGACCTGCGCCCGGCCCTCGAGGCCGTCGAGCGCGAGGGCATCGAGGTCGTGCGGGTCGACGAGCACGCGTCGCCCGGCGTCTTCGCCGACTTCCGGGTGCCCGGCACGCCGTACGTGGTCTTCGCCATCGACGGCGTCGTGGTGGCCAAGGGCCTGGTCAACACGCTGGAGCAGATCGAGGAGCTGATCTCGCTGGGGGAGGAGCGCATCGGTGCGGTCGCCTGACGGCGAGCGGGCCATCGACCGCACCGCCCGGGGCCTCGCCCACGGCCTGGCGTCGCGCGCCACGCGCCGCTCGTTCCTGGCCGCGGTGGCGGCCGGCGCGCTTGCGCTGGTGGGCGCCGCGCCCGCGGAGGGCGCGCGCCGCCGCCGCGTCTACGGCACCAGGCGCACCAAGCAGGGCTGGTACGGCTTCTGCGGCCACACCTGGACCACCGGCTCCTGCCCGGCGCCCGGCCCGCTGCCCCGGGTCGACCCGCGCGGCTACCCGGTGCGGCCGACGGACGGGCGCCCGATCGACGACCGCGGCCGCCTGGTCGACGCGCTCGGCCGGCCGGTCGACGAGGCCGGCGCGCCGCTGGTGCGCCGCGACGGCACCCCGCTGCCGAAGGCGCCGCGCACCCGCCTGTGCGAGGACTGGGTGCCGAAGCGCTTCGGCATCACGACCGTCACCCAGGGCGCCTGGTACCGCTGCTGCGACAACCAGATCCGCAAGCTCGCCGACTGCTGCTCGACGAGCCGGGTGCGCATCAACGGCGACGCCTCGCTGCGCGGCTACTGCCGCCCGGGCCGGCGGGTGTTCTGCGTGATGTACGTCGACACCGGGGTGCCCTGCTGACCGGCCCGCGCCCGCGCCCGGCGGCGGCCGGCGCGGCCGCGCTCGTGGCGGCCGCGGCCGCGCTGGTCGCCGGCGCCGGCCCGGCCGCCGCCCAGGCCCCGTCCGGCCTGAGCGGCGCCTTCGACCCGGCCGCCTCCGGCGCCCACGTGGCCGTGGCGGGCTCCGGCGCCGCGGGGCCCGTGGTGCTGGTGCGCCGCCCGGGCGGGCCGCCGCTGCGCTACGAGGACGCCCGCTCGCCCGCCATCGACGGCGAGCGCCTGGCGTACGTCGACTCGGCCGGCGTGCGCCTGGTGGCCTGGCGCTCGGGCCAGGAGCTCGGCCGCGTGGACGGCGCGCGCCTGATGAAGCCGGCCCTCGATTGGCCCGACCTGGCCTACGTGCGCCGCACCCGGACCGGCGGCCAGGTGCTCGAGCTCGTGAACCTCGTCACCCGGCGCACGCGCGTCGTGGCCCGGGTGGGCCGCCACGTCGACCTCGGCCGGCCGGCCCTGCGCGGCGGGCTGATCGCCTGGCACGTGGCCGCCGGGCGCTGGTCGGAGATCCGCGTCTCCCCGGTCCGCCGCCTGACCCGCGGCCGGGTGATCGCCACCTCGGTCACCGGCCTGCAGGTCAACCCCTCGCTGGCCCAGGGGCGCGTCGCCTGGGTCGAGCACGCGGGCTCCGACTCGTTCCTGCGCATCCGCGCGGTGCGCGGCGGGCCGGTGCGCACGCTGCTCTCGCAGCGGGGCGCCAGGCGCATCCTCTGGACCACCGCCCTCGGCGCCAGCCGCGCCTACGTCACCCGCTGGAACGTCAACCGCGGCCGCGGCGAGGTGGTCGGGCGCCGCTGGCGGTAGCCGCCGCGCCCGCGCCCGCGGGGCGCCCGCGCGGGCCCCGCTCAGACGACGGCGGCCATCCGCTGCTCGTGCAGCTCGTCGGGGGTGCGCTCGGCGGGCGGCGGCGTCGGGTCGTCGGCGCCCTCCAGGTCCTGCAGCGTGTCGGCGATCGTCACGTGGAGCTCCTCGTAGAGCTCGATGTCGTGCGGGGCCACCGCCGCGCCGTCCGCGTCGTGGGTCACCCGGATGCGCGGCCGCGTGATGTGCTCGCGCGACGTGCGCGCCACGATGCCGCGGCGGCCGTCGCTGAGCCGCACGGCGACGCCCTCGGGATAGGGGGCGATGGTGCGCTTGAAGATCTCGACCAGCTCGATCGGGAACGCGCTGCCCGCCAGGCTCAGCACCAGCTCCCAGGCCTCGTGGGTGGGCCGCCGCGCGTGGTACACGCGCATCGACGAGACCGCGTCGTAGACGTCCGCCATCCCCGCGAGCTGGGCGTGGGGGTGCAGGTCGGCGCCGCGGCCGTTGGGGTAGCCCCTGCCGTCCATGCGCTCGTGGTGGCCGATGATCACCACTCGCGACAGCGCCGAGAGCGCCCCGCGCTCGATCATGTCGAGGCCCGCCTGGGGGTGGTTGCGCACCAGGGACATCTCGTCCTCGGTCAGCCGGCCGGGCTTCTGCAGGATGTGCGCCGGCACCACCAGCTTGCCGATGTCGTGCAGCAGCAGGCCCACGCCGAGCTTCTCGAGGCGGTCGTCGAGGTGGTCGAAGCGTCGCACCCCGCGCCCGTCCTCCCAGCCCATCTGGCGCATCATCGCGTCGCCCAGCATCAGCCCGAGCACGCACACGTTGAGCGAGTGGCCGAGGGTGTAGGCGTCGAAGGCCTGCAGGTCCATCAGCGCGGAGACCATGTGGCGGCTCTCGCGCAGCTCCCCCAGCACCGACTTGACCAGCCCGCCGAGCCGCTCCACCTGCTCGCCGGCCACCCGCGTGGAGGTGCCGTCGGTGGTCACCGACGAGAACACCGACGACAGCTCGCGCACCGCGTGGTCGCGCAGCTCCGGCGAGATCGGCTCGGTGGGGGCGATGCCCTCCGACAGGTGGTCGTCGATGTAGACGGCGAAGACGCCCGCCCGCGCCAGGCCGGCGCGCACCCGCTCGGTGACCACCGCGTCGGGCCGCAGCAGCGGCATGCGGGCGCCCGAGGAGACCGAGTAGACGGGCCGGGCGAGGCGCATGCCGGGCTGCAGGCGGGAGGTGGCGATGATCCTCACGCATGGGGATTCGGCACCCGCCGCCCCGCGCTTGATCCGCCGGGCGCCGTCCTCGGGCAGAGCGCCGTGACGGAGCGTCAGGGAATCAGAACGGGATCTCCCCCTCGCCGTCGCCGTCCGTCCCCGCGCCGCCCGCCGGCGCCCCCACGCCGGCCGGCGCCAGGTCGTCCGCGGGCCGGGCGGGCCGCGACCAGCCGGCGCCCTCGCCCCCGCCGCCCTCGCCGCGGCTGTCGAGGAAGAAGACGTCGTTGGCGATGACCTCGACCGACTGGCGCTTCGAGCCGTCCTGGGCCTGCCACTCGCGCCAGGACAGGCGCCCGTCGACGCCGATGCGCCGGCCCTTGGCGAGGTAGGTTGAGGCCGTCTCGGCCTGGCGGCCGAAGACGGTCACGTCGAAGTAGTTGCTGCGGTCGCCCCAGTTGCCCGTCTCGTCGCGGGCGCGGCTGGAGACCGCCAGGCGGATCGAGCAGATCGGGTCGCCGCCCGCGGTGTGGCGCAGCTCGGGGTCGCGGGTCAGGCGCCCCACCAGGGTGACGCGGTTGAGGTCGGCCGGCATCTCGGCTCCTCCGGGTCGCGGCTCGTCGTGCGCCGATCCTGACCCGCGCCCCGGACGCCATTCAGCACCCGCGTGCGCCGGGGGCGTCACGGGGCCGCGCCGGCGCCTGCCACACTCACCCCGTGCCGGTCAGCCCTCGGCGTCGTCCGCCCGCATGGCGGCCACCCGCTCCAGCGCCTTCTCGAGGACCTCGTGCGGCTGCGCGCCGCTGACCAGCAGGCGCCCGTCGAACACGAACGCCGGCACCGCGGTGATGCCGTGCCGCTGGGCGGTGCCCGTCGAGGCGTCGACGGCCGCCCGGAAGTGGCCGCCCTCCACCAGCTCGCGCGCCTCGTCGGGGTCGAGCCCGGCCTCGGCCGCCAGCGGCGCCAGCTCGTCCCAGTCGGTGATGTCGCGCGCCTCGCCCCAGTAGGCCTCCATCACCCGCTCGTGCAGGCGGTCGTGGGCGCCCTGGGTGCGCGCGTACTCGATCAGCTCGAGGGCCCGGCGGGTGTTCGGCACCCGCTCGGGGTGCGGGTTGTAGCGGAGCCCCGCCTCCTCGTTCATCCGCCGCACGGTGTCGTGCAGGCCGGCGGGGAAGCGGCGCATCAGCTCCTCCCGCGGCAGGCCCTCCGGCGGGTACTCGGGGTGCAGGTCGAAGGGCAGCCACTCCACCTCGACGCCCCGGCCGCGCAGCCACTCGGCGCGCTCGCGCGCGACGTTGCAGAAGGGGCACGCCACGTCGCTCCAGATCGCCACGCGGATGGGGTCGTCGTCGGTCACGGATGCCTCCCGTCTCGTCCCGAGGGTCGCCCCCACCGTAGACGGGCGCGAGGGCCGGGCGCCCCGTGACGGCCGTCGACGCGGCGGTGATCGCCTGGATGACGCTCTGGGCGATCGTGGGCGCCTCGCGCGGCCTGGTGGAGCAGGCGCTGTCGTTCGCGGGCCTGGTGGCCGGCGCGCTGGCCGGCTCGCGCCTGGCGCCCGAGCTGCTGCCCGGCGGGCGCGAGTCGCTGTGGCTGCCGCTGGCCTCGCTGGCGGGCGCGCTGGTGGGCGCGGTGCTCGTGCAGACCCTCCTGCTGATGCTGGCCGCGCCGCTGCGCCGGCGGATGCTGCACGGCGCCGCCCGCACGGTCGACCAGGGCGGCGGCGTTGTGCTCGGCGCGCTGCTCGGGCTGGCGCTCGCCTGGCTGATCGCCGCCGTCGCGATCTACCAGCCCGGCGACCGGGCCACCGCCCTGCGGCGCGAGGTGCAGCGCTCGGCGATCCTCTCGACCGTCCTCCACGCCGTGCCGCCGGGCGACGTGCTGGGGGCGCTCGCCCGCGTGGACCCGTTCCCGCTGTTGCCCCTGCCGGCGGCGGTCCTGCCCGAACCGGACCCCTCGGTGGCGCGCAGCCCGGCCACCGCGCGCGCCGCGCGGAGCGTGGTGCAGCTGCGCGGCCAGGCCTGCGGCCTGCTCAAGCAGGGCACCGGCTGGGTGGTGGGGGAGGGGCTCGTGGCCACCAACGCCCACGTCGTCGCGGGCGGCGGCGGGTCGCAGGCGATCCTGCCGGGGGGCCGCTCGCTGCCGGCCACGCCGGTCTACGTCGACGGCGCCGACGACGTGGCGATCGTGCGGGTGGCCGGGCTCAGGCTCCCGCCGCTCGTCCTGGCCGGGCCGCCGGGCTCGGGGCAGGACGTGGTGCTGCTGGGCCACCCCGGCGGCGGCCCGCTCGTCGCCGAGGCCGCCACGGCGGCCGCGCCGCGCACGGTGCTCTCGCAGGACGCCTACGGCCGCGACCGGGTCGCCCGCAGCGTGGTGGCGACGCGCGGCACGCTCGGGCCGGGCTCGAGCGGCGGGCCGGTGATCGACGACCGGGGGCGCGTGGTGGCGATGATCTTCGGCGCCTCCCCCGGCGGGGAGTCCGGCGCCGCGGTGCCGCCGGGCCCCATCCGCCGCGGCCTGGCCTCGCCCCTCACCCCCGTCGATCCGGGGCCCTGCGCCTGAGCTCCCCTGGGCGTCGTGGTCGAGCTGATCGCCATCCTCGTCGCCTGCGGCCTGCCGGCGGGCGCGGCGGTGGCCTCCCGCCGCGCGGCGGGAGGCGCGCCCGCGCCCGCGCCGACGCCGTGCTCGACGACCCGGCCGGCGCCGTGGCCGGCGCGCTGACGGACGGCGGCGACCCGGCCACCTCGCGCCGCTGCGCGCGCGCCGTGGAGCGCTACGAGCGGGCGAGCGCCGCCGTGGCCGGGGCGCGCACCCGGCGCGAGCTCGACCTGCTCGTGGCCCGCCACCGGCTGCGCGCGGGCGCGGCGCGGATGGCCCTGCGGGGGCTGGAGCGCCTGGGGGACGCGCCCGCCGGCGCGCTCCCCGCGCCCCGCCGCTAGCCGCTGCGGGACCGCCGCCGGACCCGGAGGGGCCGCGGGCTGCAACACTCGGGGGTCGTGCGCCTCCTCCGTGACCGTCGCCCCGAGACCCTCGTCACCCTCGTGGCCGCGGTGTCCGTGCTGCTGCTCGCCGTGGGCGTGGTCGCCTACCGGGTGGCCACCGCGCCCGGCGACCGGGTGCCCGCCGGCACCTCCATCGCCGGCGTGGAGGTCGGCGGCCTGACCGCCGACGAGGCCGAGCGCGCGGTGCTGGCCGGCGCGCCCGACCCGCCCGGCACCATGCGGATCGCGCTCGACGGCGAGCCCGGCTTCCCGCTGGAGGTGCCGGTCGAGGAGCTCGGCCCCCGGCCCCGCGCCCGGCTGGCCGTGCGGGAGGCCATGGAGCGCCGGTCGCTGTTCGACCGCGTGCTGGCCGAGGTGGGGCTGCCGCGCGGGCGCGAGGTGTCGCTGCGCTACAGGGTGACCGGCGCCCGCGCCCAGCGGATCGTGGCCGACGTGGCCGGCCGGGTCGACGCGGCCGCCCGCCCGGCCGAGGTGGGGGTGGGCGGCGGCAGGGTCGTCGTCACCCCGTCGCGCCGGGGCCGCGCCGTCGACCGCGCCGCGCTGTCGCGGCGCATCGCCGGGCTGGCCGATCGGGTCGAGGTGCCCGTGGAGGTGGTCGAGCCCGAGGTGACCGACGCCGAGGCCGAGGCGGCACGCGCGCGCGCCGCCCGCATGGTCGCCCGCAAGGTGCGGGTGCGCGGCGCCGGCCGCGAGGCGGTCGTGCCCCGCGCGGTCCTGCTCTCGGCGCTGCGCTTCCCGTCGGCCGACGGCGCGATCGGCGTCGAGCTCGACCCCGACACGATCGCCGCCGCGGTGGTGCCCGCGTTCGAGGGCGTGCTGCGCGAGCCGGTCTCGGCCTCCTTCGCCGTCTCGGGCGACCGGGTGAGCGTGGTGCCCTCGCGCGACGGCCGCCGCCTGGACGCCGCGACGCTGGCCGACCGCATCGAGCGGCGTGGCGGCGCGGCGGCGGTGCGGGTGGCGATCGACCGGCTGCCGCCCGAGCGCTCGACCGACGACGCCAACCGCATGCGCATCCGCGAGCTGGTGAGCGAGTTCTCCACCCCGTACGCCTGCTGCCAGCCGCGCGTGCAGAACATCAAGCGGGCGGCCCAGATCCTCGACGGCACGATCATCCCCGCTGGGGCGCAGTTCTCGCTCAACGAGGCGATGGGCGAGCGCACCCGCGCCCGCGGCTTCGTGGCGGCGCCCCAGATCAACGCGGGCAAGCTCGAGGACGCGGTGGGCGGCGGCGTCAGCCAGATGGCCACCACGGTCTTCAACGCCGCCTTCTTCGCCGGCCTGCGCATCGTCACCCACATGCCGCACGAGTTCTGGATCACCCGCTACCCGGCCGGCCGCGAGGCGACGGTCTCGTGGGGCGGGCCGGAGATGATCGTGGAGAACGACTGGCCGGCGGCGATCCTGCTCAAGGTGAGCGCCACCGACACGGGCGTGACCGTGCGCATGTACTCGTCGAAGCTCGGCCGCCGGGTGACCACCGAGACCATCGGCGACCCCGTGGCGGGCACCGCCTTCCGGGTGGAGTACACGCGCAAGGTGTGGGCGGGCGACGCGCTGAAGCGCGACGAGCGCTTCACCTGGAGCTACAAGGCCCCGCCGGCGGAGTAGCGTCGGGCGATGGACGCGCTCTCGGACGCCTTCCCCGTCGTCCAGGCCTTCGACGAGGAGGTCATCGGCCGCGGCTTCCGGCCCGCGCAGATGGTGCTGGCCGCCTTCCTCATCACGTTCGGCTGCGTGCGCGCCTACACCCACGCCGCGCGCCAGGGGCGCGGGCCGGGCAACCTGTCGGTGGGCGACACCCGCATCCACCACATGGTGCCGGGCATCTTCCTGCTGCTGGGCGCCGGCTTCACCGAGATCGCCTTCGACCCCGACTTCCCGCCCTGGCTGTGGTGGCTCATCCCCACCGCCTTCGGGGTGGGGGCCGCCCTGGTGCTCGACGAGTACGCGCTGTGGCTGCACCTGCGCGACGTCTACTGGACCGAGGAGGGCCGGCGCTCCATCGACGCCGTGATCATCGCCGCGGTGCTGATCGCGATGGTCGCGCTCGGGGCGCCCTTCTGGCTGCGGGTGATCGAGGGCGCCGACCCGGCGGGCGGCTTCCTGATCGTGGCCTACCACGCCCTCAGCGTGGTCTGCGCCGTCATCTGCCTGGCGAAGGGCAAGTGGGAGACGGGCGTGGTCGGCTTCCTGCTGTGGCCGGTCGCCCTCGTGGGCGCGCTGCGGCCCGCGCGGCCGGGGTCGCGGTGGGCGCGCCGGCGCGCCGCGGCCGACGCCGCGCCCGAGCCCGCCGGGCGGTGAGCGCCGGGTCGCGTCCCGCTACGGCGAGCACCTCGCCGCCATCCACGCCGCCGGCCACACGGCCACGGCGCGGGCCGCGGCGCGCGAGCTGCTGGGCCGGCTGCCGCCCGGCGCGCGGGTGGCCGAGGTCGGCTGCGGCGACGGCACCACGGCGTCCCTGCTGGCGGCGGCCGGCACGAGGTGCACGCGAGCGACGCCTCGGCCATGGTGGCGCCGGCCCGCGGCGGGCGCCGGCGCTGCGCTCAGCGTCGCGCCGTTCGCGAGGACCCGCTGCCGGCGGGCTGCGACGCCGTGGCCGCGATCGGCGAGGTGCTCGGCTACGGGGACGACGTGGGCGCCGGCGACGCCGCGCTGGCCGCGCTCGCCGGGCGCGCGGCGGCCCGCGCTGCGCCCCGGGGGCCTGCTGCCGGCCGATCTGGCCACCCCCGCCCGGGGGCACGCGCCCGCGGGCGGCGGTGGGCCGAGGGCGCCGGCTGGGCCGTGCCTGTGGAGGGGGGCGACGAGGGCCGCCTGCTCCTCCGCCGCATCGTCGCCGTCCGCGACCCCGGCGACGGGCGCCCCCGCCGCGGCGAGGAGGTGCATCGCCAGGTGCTGCACCCGCCCGCGCGGGTGCTCACCGCCCTGCGGCGGGCGGGCTTCGCCGCTCGCACGCCCCCCGGGGGCTACACCGGCGGGCCGCTCCCGCCCGGGGTCACGGCCCGCCTGGCGCGCCGGCGGCGCTGAGCGCTAGGACGCGCCGCCCTCGCCGTGCTCGCGCAGGAAGCGCTCGAGCTCGGCGGCCAGCTCGTCGCCGGTCGGCAGCGGGCCGGGGTGGTCCTCCTCCACGCGCCCGGCGGCGTCCTCGAGCTGCTCCACCAGGGCGCGCAGCCGCGGCTCGGCCTCCACGGCGCGGCCCACCTGCACCTCGAAGGTGGAGGCGGCCTCCTCCAGCTCCGCGGCGTCGACCGTGATGCCGGTCAGCCCCTCGAGCGCCCGCACCAGGGCCAGGCTGCCCTTCGCGTTGGTCAGGCCGGCCGCGTAGTGCGAGACCGGCGCCCACATGGAGATCGACTCGAAGCCGGCCTGGGTGGCGGCGTGGTGCAGCACGCCCACGATGCCGGTGGGGCCGGCGTAGCTGGGCGCCCGGAAGCCCCAATCCTCGATCAACGCCGGGTCGGACGCCATGCCGGTCAGGCGGATGGGGTGGGTGTGGACCACGTCGGCCAGCAGCGCGCCGACCGTGATGATGCGCCGCACGCCGAGCTCACGGGCGGCGTCGAGCAGCAGGGCGCAGAAGGTGCGCCAGCGCATCGAGGGCTCCGTGCCGGCCACCAGCACCAGGTCGTGGGGCCCGTCGGGCGGGCGGGCCGTGAGCAGTTCGACCTCCGGCCACACGAGCGAGCCCGCGCCGCCCTCGCTGGTCAGGTCCACCAGCGGGCGGGTGGCCTGGAAGTCGAAGAAGCCCTCGGGGTCGATCGCGGCGATGCGCCGCGCGCCGAAGCGCTCGCCGATGAAGGCGATCGCGTTGGACGCGGCCGAGGCGGCGTCGTTCCATCCCCCGAAGGCCGCGACCATCACGGGGTCCCGGAGGTCGGTGGGGCGCTCGTCCCAGTTGAGATCGGCCATGGGGTGATGTTGACAGGCGGGGCGCCGCCGCGCTCGCCGGATGCGCGGCCGCGCCCCGCCTGCGGGGACCTACGAGCGGTCGGCCTCCGGGGCGCCCAGGGCCTGCACCGCGGCGGCGGCCTCGGACATGCGCTCCCACGCCTTGCGCTCGGCGGCGTCGTACTCGGCGGTGGTCCCGTACAGGTGGGCGTTCCGGGACACGGCGAGGTAGTCGCTGGTGGCCCGCTCGAGCTCGGCGGCGGGATCGAGGATGGCGTTACTCATCGGTTCCCCCTCATCGTGGTTGTCCCGGGCGACACGGCACGGTGTGACCGGTAGCTGACCATGGCAGAAACCCTTCGGACGCGCCCTAGGCCAGGTGGCTAAGGAACGGTGAACAACGCTGTGCGGAGGGCTAGTCCCCCCATCGGCACCAAAGCATGCGCGCAGGACGACCGGGGCCGATCCTCTGGCGCCCGGCGATCGCGCCGCCATAGGATCGCCGCGACCCGCCCCTGTCGAGGAGGCACCCGTGGCACGCCGGCGACCCGTCCGCTCCCTCCTGCTGGCGACCGCGCTCGCCGCCGCCCTGCTGGCGACCCTGCCGGCCGCGGCGCTCGGCGCCTGGGCCAAGGTCTCCGGCGACGCGGTGTCCACCATCCACCAGCCGAGCCTGCTGCAGCACGGCCCGCGGGTGCTGGCCCTCTGGCCGGCGGGGACGGGCACCGACCTGGCCACCACCCTCGAGCTGCGCGGCTTCGCGCCCACGCTCGCCCGCCCGGGCAACGGCCTCGGCGCGGTCGCGACCGTGGCGAGCGGGTTCACGGTGATGGCCAGCCAGCCGGCCCTGCTCGCCACGCCGGCCGGCCCGCGCGCGGTTTACGGCGCCACCCGTCCCGACGGCATCGCCCGCCTGTACCTCTCCGAGCCGTTCGCCGAGGGCGTGGCCCCGGCCGGCCCGCCCGCCGAGCTCGGCGCCTCGCGCGGCGGCACCCTCGACGCGGTCGCCCTGGCCGACGGCACGCCGGTCACCGCGCTCGACTGGGCCGGCGACCTCCACGTGCAGCGCGGCGCGATCCCGGTCGACCAGGAGGGCGCCCCCCTGCAGGCGCAGCTCGGCGGCTGCTGCTCCTACAACGTGGCCGCCGTGCTCGACGCCGCCGGCGGGGTGTGGGTGGCGTGGTACTCCAACGCCGCCGGCCAGACCGGCGTCTACGTGCAGGCGGTCGACCCGGCCACCGGCGCGCCCCTCGGCAGCCCGGCCAAGGCGCCCCAGAGCCAGGGCGTCGCCAACAACACCCAGCGCATCGCGCTGGTCGCCGAGCCCGCCGGCCCCGGCGCGCGGGTGGTCTACGCCGCCCAGTCCGGCCCCGTCGCGCCGTACCGGATCGTCTCCTGGCGCCCCGGCGAGGGCGCCCCGACCCCCGTCGCCGTCCCGGGCGACATCGGCATCGCGTTCTACGGCACCGCCGCCCGCCACCGCGACGGACGCCTCTGGGTTGCCTGGTACGACCGCGAGGCCGGCGGCGCCAACCGGCCGGGCGTGGTCGCCAAGCTCGGCAACGCCCGCGGCGCGGGCGGCGTGAACGTCCCGCTCGGCCAGCCGCCGCGCACGGTCGCCAACGGCCCGCTGGCCTCGCTCGCCCAGGGCGAGAACCTGCTGGTCGGCGCGGTGATGGACACCGGCGCGGTCCGCGGCGCGCTGTGGGCCACGGTGAGCCCCGAGGTGATCATCCAGAACCCGCAGACCATCCGCAGCGGCCCCGCCCGCGTGGTGGCGCCCAAGCGCGTCTCCATCCGCGCCCTGCGCGCCTCCAGGACGAAGTGCGTCCACGTCAAGGTCACCGCCGTGCGGGCCGCCCGGGTGCAGGTGTCGATCTTCTCCGGCCGCAGGAGCATCCGCCTGTTCGGCCAGGCGCGGGTCGTCTTCCCGACGGCGGGCTCGAAGGTGGTCTGCGTGCGTGTGCCCCTGCGGGCGCGCACCTTCGACGTGCGCACCCCCACCCGGATCGCCGTGGCCGCCAAGCCGGGGGCGCGGCCGGTGCGCGGCGAGAAGCCGGCCACCCTCACGATCCGGGGGCTGCGCTTCTTCCGGTAGCGGCGGGCCTCAGGCGGCGGGCTGGCGCGCGACGAGGCGCGCCACCCGCAGCCGCTCGCGCACCAGGCGCGGAGCCTGCAGGTTCTGCCCGGGCCGGGCGACCAGCAGCCCGCCGCCGCGCAGGCGCACGCGCACGGGAGCGCGCAGCCGCCGCGGCACCATCCGGGCCGCCCGCCGCTGCGCCGCCACCGCCCGCGCGATCGCCAGCGTGGCGGGCCGCAGGTCGGCCTGGGTGGCGGGCGTGCAGCCGCTGCTGCGGCGCAGCTGGATCATCGCCACGCCGGCGTTCGCGGCCTCCGCCGACGCCCGCGCCGTGCGCGACTGCAGCCGCGCCGCGGCGGCCGCCGTGCGCAGGCGGCGCGGCCCGCCGGCCGCCAGCGCCCGCTCGAGCGCCTCGGCGCGGCGCAGCATCAGGTGCGCGCGGGCCGCCTCCGAGCGGGCCAGGGCCTTCATCTCGCCGCGCAGCGGCTCCAGGGCCAGTCGGCAGACCGGCACGCCGGTGAACGGCGGCCGCGGCGGCCGCGTGATCGAGGTCCGCAGTGGCGGGCGGGGGCTGGGCGCCACGGGCGGCCCCGGCTGGGGCTGCGGCTCGGGCTCCGGGTCGGGCGGCGGCGCCCAGGCGTCGGTCATCGCCACCACGTCGTGGGTCGCCCCGCCGCCGGGCAGCGGCGCCCACTGGCGCCACACGACCTGCGTCGCGGCGCCGTCGGCGTCCAGGCGCACGCGCGACCCGCCGCCCTCGGGCCATGCGACCCCGATCGGCTCGTCCCAGGCGGTCGCCGCCACGTCCTCGAGCGCCGACGCCCCCTCGAGGACGGTCAGCCCCTCGTCCGGCAGGTCGATGGCCCACACGGCGCGCAGGCCGGCGTCCCAGGTCATGTCCACGTCGGCCAGCGCGACGCCGGGCTCGTCGACCGTCGTCGAGAGGTACCGGCTGAAGCGCCACCCGGCGGCCGGGCTGTAGACCCAGGCGGCCAGCTCCCGGGAGATCCGGTGCGGGCCCGCGACGCCCAGCCGGCCGCCGGGCCCGGCGACGAGCTCCACCACCCGCACCGCGACCGGTCCCTGGCCCGTCTGCCAGCCGCCCGTGTGCGACCACCGCGCCCAGCGGTCGCCCGAGTCGGAGCCGGCGCTCCAGAGCACGTGGCCGGTGCCGTCGCTGCCGAACGCCGCCGCCTCGACCACGCGGCCGCCGTCGATGTCGCCGGCGAGCCGCGCCGGCGCCTGCCACCCCGAGCCGTCGCGCGCGCTGGCCCACACGCCGCCGCCCGGCTCGGTCCAGGCGGCGACGGCCGCGCCCCACGGGCCGCTCGCCACGGTCGGGGAGCCGGCCATCGCGCCGCCGTGCGCCGGCAGCGCCTCAGGCGCGCTCCAGCCGGAGGCGCCGGGGGCGTGTCCGCTCACCCAGCCGGTGACCCCGTCGGTCCACGAGGCCCAGGTCGATCCCTGGTGGTCGACGACCACACGCGCGCCCGCGGGGACGGTCGCCGGCGAGGCCCACACGCCGGCCGCGAGCCTCCGGTGCACCCGCGTCGCGCCTGCCGTCCGCTCCAGGGCGATGACGTCGCCGTCGCCGTCGATGCCGACGAGCTCGGCCCGCGACGAGGGCGCCGCGAGGGCCGACCACGCGCCGCCGGGCGCCGGGCGCACGGCGAGCGCGCCGTCGCCGCCCGCGTCGGACCAGGCGGCGACGGCGCGGTCGTCGCGGGCGGCGAGCGCGAGCGCGTCCGAGCCGCCCGACGGCGCCGGGCCCTCGAACGACGCCAGCTCGACCGGCTCCGACCACTCCGCGAGCGCGGTCGCCGGGGCTGCCGCGAGCACGGCGGCCATGACCGCGAGCGGGCGGAGTCGGTGGAGGGTGCGCGAACGGGCCATCACCACATGGAACGGCGCGGCGCCACGGCCCACAACTGGCCGGACGGACGGCCGGCTGCCGTCCACCCGCGACTCCCGCTGCGGCCGGCCCGCAGCGGGAGTCGGCCGCGGCCGCCGCTAGGGTCTGCGACCGCGCCGATGCCCCTCCGCAACCGCGTCACCCCGTTCAACGAGATCGTCGCGGTGGCCGACCGCGGCCTCTTCATGGGCAACCGCGGGCGGCTCCACGAGGACCGGCGCGAGCCGGTGCGCCGGTACCGGGTCAGGCAGTGGATCACCTGCCGCACCGAGTTCAAGGACCGGCGGCGCGAGCTGATGACGCCCGGCGAGTACACCGAGCTGTTCTTCCTCGACGAGGCGACCGCCCTCGCGGCCGGCCACCGGCCCTGCGGGGAGTGCCGCCGGGAGGCCTTCACCCGCTTCCGGGCCGCCTGGTCGCGGGGCAACGCCGACGGCGAGCCGGTGGCGCTGCGCGACCTCGACGCCCGCCTGCACGCCGAGCGGTGGGAGGGGTGGGGCAACTACGGCCACCCGCGGCGCCACCGCGCGATGCTCGACG
This sequence comes from Miltoncostaea marina, assembly GCF_018141525.1. Taxonomy (GTDB): domain Bacteria; phylum Actinomycetota; class Thermoleophilia; order Miltoncostaeales; family Miltoncostaeaceae; genus Miltoncostaea; species Miltoncostaea marina. The sequence goes on along the minus strand of NZ_CP064655.1, from coordinate 3,071,764 downwards.
AGCTGCCCGACGGCGCGATGGTGGCGATCGACGGCGAGGCCCTCCTCGTGCTCGGCGAGCACCTGCACCGGTGGACCCCCGGCGGCTACGCGTCCGACCCGCGCCCGCGGCGTCCCGCCGGCGAGGTCGAGCTCCTCACGCCGCCGAGCACCGTCGCCGCGATCGCCGCGGGCTACGCGCCCGTCATCCACCCCTCGGCGCGGGCGGCCTGACCGGCCGCGACGGGCGACTGGCCCCGCCCGGGCGGCCGGTGATAGAGAGGGGCTGCCGTCTGTCCGGCCGTTCACCCGACGACGCGGAGGCCCCGATGTTCGAGCTCCAGGACCAGGTCGCCATCGTCACGGGCGGGGCGAAGGGCATCGGGCGCGGCATCGCCGAGGCGCTCGTGGAGGCCGGGGCCACCGTGGTGATCGCCGACATCGACGTCGCCGCGGGCGAGGCCACCGCCGGTGAGGTCGGCGCGACCTTCGAGCGGACCGACGTCACGTCGGCCGACGACTGCCGCGCCCTCGTCGCGCGCGTGGTCGAGCGGCTCGGCCGGCTCGACGTGCTGTGCTCGAACACCGGCATCTACCCCCAGGCCAGCCTCGCCGAGATGACCGTGGAGCAGTGGGACCGGATGCAGGCGGTCAACGCCCGGAGCACCTTCCTCATGGTCCAGGCGGCGATCGAGCCGATGCGCCGCCGGCGCTACGGCCGCGTCGTGATCACCTCGTCGATCACCGGCCCGGTCACCGGCTTCCCCGGCTGGTCGCACTACGGCGCCAGCAAGGCCGCCCAGCTCGGCTTCATGCGCAGCGCCGCCATCGAGGTCGCCCGCGACGGCATCACGATCAACGCCGTCATGCCGGGCAACATCCTCACCGAGGGCCTCCGCGAGCAGGGCGACGACTACCTCCGCCAGATGGCGGCGAGCGTCCCCACGGGCACCCTCGGCGAGCCGCGCGACATCGGCACCGCCGCCTGCTTCCTCGCCTCGAGCGAGGCGCGGTTCATCACCGGGCAGACGCTCATCGTCGACGGGGGCCAGATCCTCCCGGAGTCGCCGGAGGCGCTCGCGTAGGCGACCTGCCGAAGACGTTGCTTCGTGGCTGGCAGAAGCGCTCGGGTGCAACGATCGGCCGCTAGAGCGCCAAGCGTGCGATTCTCGACCTGAACGCCCGATCCAGCCGCACCACACCGTCGATGAGGTCTGCGTGGACTTGTTCCCAACGCTCCTCATCCCTGTAGCCGCCGTCATACACCTTGCAGATGCGGCAGGCACGCTTGCCTGCGAGTGGCTGCCAATCCAGCTCGCTCCCGAACGCCTCCTCGATTGCTGACTGTTCGGCCAGAAGCTGATCGAAGATCGCCATGTTCTCGTCGTCGCGTCCCGTGCCGCGGTCGATGTACAACTCGGCGCGGCAGTCGCGTTGTCTGATGTTGGCGTTGAAGGCCAGGCCGCTGAGCCCGGCTCCGGTTCCCAGCCAGTTCTCGTCGGTTGGCGAGAGGCCGCTCAAGAGGTTGGTGCGGGCCCGGGCGCGCTCGAGGAACTGCGTCCAGAATCGATGGCGCAGCTCGTGGCGTTCCGCTCGGTCCTTCTTTACTTCTCCGACTTGGCGGCTCTCGGCGCTTGGGCCGACGATGCGGGTGAGCAGCGGTGCGGGCGGCGAGCCCGCGATGCGAATGCCCTCGATCTTCAACAAGAAGAAGTCGGCGGGCGAGGCTTCGTTGAGCCACGTGATCGCGCGGACGTGCTCCGGACGAGGTTCGGCGACGATCCAGACCGCAGCGCCCGCGTCGAAGAACGCCACGTAGGTCAGCAACTTGCCCAGGTGGTCGTGGTCGGACCGCTCGAGCTGGTTCTCGATGACGACCGTGCGGCCATTGGCGTCCTCGCCGAGCAGGTCGGCGCTGAACGCGCCGGCGGAGCGCTCACGCTCGACGCTCGTGAGCTCGAAGTCGACGGCATCGCTGAGCACGTCCGGGTTCTCTTCGAGCCACGTCGTGAGGTTGTGCGCCTCGTGCGGCCACACCTGGCGCAGCGGCACCCGCTCGATCTTGCCGATTGGCGCTCCACCGAACGACATGTGACCGGTCATCGGGCGCTCACCAACTCACTCGCCATAGCGTCTCTCCCTGAGAACGAAGCGTGCTGTCGCCGCCGCTCCAACGGCTACGGCGGCCTGTGGGCCCCCGCACATCAGTCATGCCGCCGCCACGCGCGCCATCGCGTAGACCCCCTGCGGCATCGCGTCATCTAGGCGCCAGGTGAAGGCGATCGGCCGCTGTCCCGAGTGACTGACGTAGCGCGCCGTGCCGAGGAATACATAGGCCCGCTCGGCCTTGGTGTCGCGCGCGAAGAGCAGGACGTGCGTGCCGCGTTCGGCGTGATGGATGTAGCGCTGGCCCGTGGGTGAGCGCTCGGTCGTGGTGCTCTGCGATTCCCAGTGGAACAGTTGCCGCGAAATCGCGTGATCGCGGTACATCGTTGTGGGCGAGTACTGGTGCTCGGCTTTGTTGATCGTCACGAAGAACAGGTCGCATTGCGAAGCCTCGTCCCACAGCACGCCCTCGCGCAGTGGCCGCGGCTTCTCGGCGCGCGAGGCGCCGATGGCCGCGAGTGCCTCGTCGCGGGTGTAGTGGCAGTGGACGCTCAGCGGGACCGGCTGGGTGAGGCGTAGCTCGCGCGGTACAACGTTGGCGCGCTCCTCGAGTGCCTCGATGAGCTCGGACAGTTCGTGCCGGCGCGCCGGGTTACGCCACAGGCGCTCGAAGCCCTCGTCGAGCGTCGCCCCGCGCTCGCTTGTGCCCCACAGGTCGAAGTGGAGCATGGTGAGTAGCCGGCGCTCGCGCTCAGTGAGCGTCGCTTCAGTGGGCGGCGCGTCCACGGCAAGGAAGCGTCGGTAGGCATTGAGACGCTCGGGGTCGTCGATGTGCAGCATGCGACCGAGCGCCCGCCCGAGACGCACGTCCTCATCGCCGAGCTCCGCGACTGGCATGCCCGCGTCTCGGCGGAGGGCGCTCCAGCCGCGGCCGGAGCGGTAGACGTCGTCGAGCTCTCGGCCGCTGGCATCAAGGAACTGGTCCAGCCTGACGTCACCGATGCCGCGCAGATCGTCGATGAGCTCGGCCCAGCGTCCGCCGACGGCGCGGCGGATGTTCTCCAGCACGATGTCCTGCGCCACCCGGTCGAGCTGCATGTGGCATCCCGACGGCAGATACGGGAACCCCTCCTCGACGCTGCGCTGGATGTCCGCCCGGCTGCCGCCGCCCAGGATCGCTCGGATCCGCCGATCGAAGCGGAAGCGCCGGTGCTGCTGGCCGATGAAGTCGAGCACGGTTAGGCACGCCTTGTCGTCGGTGCGCCGCAGGCCGCGGCCCAGTTGCTGCAAGAACACGGTCGCGCTCTCGGTGGGGCGCAGGAACAGCACCGTGTCGATCGCCGGCACGTCGAGGCCCTCGTTGAACAGGTCGACCGCGAAGATGCAGCTGATCTCGCCGTCGCGCAGCCGCCGAAGTGCGTTGGCGCGCTCCTCGCTGCCGGTGCGTCCCGAGACCGCCACCGACGGAATGCCGGCCTCCGAGAACCGCTCGGCCATGTAGCTAGCGTGGTCGATGCTCACGCAGAATCCGAGCGCCCGCATCTGTTGCGGATCGGCCACGATCTCGCGCACCGAGCGCAGAATCTTCGCCAGGCGCGCCTCGTTGCCGGTGTAGACGTCGTTGAGGGCGGCGAGGTCGTAGCCGCCCCGCTTCCACTCCAGCGCGCGCAGGTCGACGTCGTCGTGCACGCCGAAGTACTGGAACGGACAGAGCTGGCCGCCGTCGATGGCGTCCCAGAGACGCACCTCGACGGCGAAGCGCCCGTCGAACCACTCGGTGACGTCCTGTCCGTCAGTGCGCTCGGGCGTCGCGGTGAGGCCGAGCAGCACCTGGGGGCGCAGGTGCTCGAGCAGCCGTCGGTACGTGTCGGCCGCCGCGTGGTGGAACTCGTCCACGATCACCATGTCGAAGTGGTCGGGCGCGAGGTTCGCCAGGTCGAGCCGCGACAGCGACTGCACCGAGGCGAACACGTGGCGCCACTCGGTCGGCCGCTCGCCACCCACGTAGACCTCGCCAAACGCGCCGTCGCGCAGCGCGTGCCGGAACACACGCCGGCTCTGGTCGAGGATCTCTTGCCGATGGGCAACGAACAAGAGGCTCATCCGGCCGCCTCGGGCGGCGAGCAAGCGCCGATAGTCGAGGGCCGCGATCACCGTCTTGCCGGTGCCGGTCGCGGCGACCACGAGGTTGCGCCAGCGGCCGTGTCGCACGCGCTCCACCTCGAGCTGCTCGAGGATCCGCTCTTGGTGCGGGTACGGCACCAAGTCGAACGGGGAGAGCTCCGCCCGATTCTCCGGCCGCTCGCGCCGCACCGCCGCTGCGAACCGGTCCGGCTCATAGGGCTCAACGTGCGGGTCTTCCCAGTACCCCTCGAACGTCGCCCGGAACGTCTCGAGCACGGCGGGCGTCTCGACCGCCGAAAGGCGCACATTCCACTCGAGCCCATCCACGAGCGCGGTGTTCGAGAGGTTCGACGACCCGATCAGCGCCGTCGAAAACCCGGACGCTCGCTCGAACAGCCACGCCTTCGCGTGCAAGCGCGTCGCCGTCGTGTCGTAGGAGATCCGCACGTCGGCGCCGAGGTGGATCAGCGCCTCGAGTGCTCGAGGCTCTGACGAGCCGAGGTACGTCGAGGCGATCACCCTCACCCGCCCAGCACGTTCGACGACCTCCGCGAGCCGGTCCCTGACGATTCGTACACCGGTCCACCGCACGAACGGGATCAGCAGATCAACGCCGTCGGCCGAGGCGAGCTCCCGGTTGACCTCCGCGCCGACCGCCGGCTCACCACGCGCGTTGACGAGCAGGGCGCTCGACGACAGCGGGACCGACGGGCGCTCTCGACTGTGCAGGGCGCCCGAGGGATCAGGCGGCCCGAGCACCTCGTGGAGGTAGCGCGGAGGGAACGCGATGGCGTCTTCACGACCAGCGAACGACCGCTCTGAGGCCTGCCGGAGCTCCTCGAGAATCGCGTTCGCGACGTGCGCCTGGGCGTGCGTGCGGTTGTCGTCGGGCAGGTCGCGCAGCGCCCGCGCGGCCAGGGTGGCGAGGTGGCGCGCGAGGGCGAGGTGCGCGTCCGCGGGGTCGAGACCGGTCGTGAGGGCGCGACCGTCAAGCGCCTCGATCTGGCGCGCGAGCCCCTCGGTCAGCAGCCGCTCGTAGAGCCCGATCGGTGGTTCGCTATACGACGCCATCGCTCGGGACCCTAGCCGTGGGGGCGGATTTCACGGGTGGCCGACGGACTCGGTTCGTCAAGTGTGGTTCAGCCAACCGCGTATGAGTGGAGAGGCGGCGGGACCACCGAGGGGTCGAATCCGGCGGCCGGAGCGCATCGACATGCGTGAGGTGTGCGCTAACGAGTCGCGCGACGTCACACCGTGGATTACGTCGAACGGCGGGCAACCTCAGCATCCCGCTCGTCGCGGGCTCGGACCTCGCGGAGATGCAGGGCCGACTTGCCGAACTGAGCACCGCGTCGGCCGACGACCTCGCCGGCGCTGTGGCGCCCGAGGTGGGGCGCAGCCTCAAGTTCAACGCCGCGCTACCGCCGCGGCTCGCGCGTGAGGTGGTCGCCGGGCGCATGCTTGACATCGAGGGTGCCCGAGCGGTCGCCGCGCGTCCATTGCTCAGCACCTCCGGCGAGGGGCCGCTGAAGGACGCCTAGACGTTCGGGGCACGATCTGTCCCTTGGGTTGGTGCGCGCCGCCGTGCGCGCCGGCGACGATCGTCACACGGTCGTGTTCGACGCGTCGTCGCCGTCGTGGGGGAGTACATGCCGAGCTGCGGTCCCTGTGGTGCGCCCAAGCGCGAGGCCACCGCTGCCTGCGAGCACTGCGGGGCCGTGCCGCACCCGCAGCCCGAGCTTCTGAAGCCTGAACCTGCCGGCTTCTCGGCACGGAAGTACTTGGGTGAGCGACTCACCGACGTCTCGACGACGCCGCTCGGCGGGCGAGCGCGTACACGGCTCACGAGCACCTCAGATGTTGAGTCGGCGACGCGGAAGACGCGCGGGCCGAAAGCGACGTCGAAGCGGACGCTTCCGGCGTCCCGCTCACGAGCGCGCACGTCGGCACCGAGCGCGCCCTCGGGCGCGCGGGAGGGGGTCCCGTACTCCGAGCGCGTCTATCGCATCTGGACGGAAACGGCCGCGCAACCGTTGGATGGCGCTCTGCGGCTCCGATTCTCGCTGCGCGGTGAGGTGAAGGCGCTCGGCGAGCTGATGCGTGTCCACGGCGAACAGGTGGTCTGGGCGAGCGCTCGTGACGTGGTTCGGCCGGGCGGCATCCTGCGCCTCACAGAGTGGCTGGCCCGGGTGCAGCGGCGTGTCGACGACGCCTCTGCCGGCGGAGCATCGGCCGGGCGCTGACTCGACCTTCGGGCGGTGACGGGACGCCCGCCCTGGCGAGATAATGCGTATCGGAACGAAGTAGGGCTCGGAGCGAGCCCGCGATGGAGGAGCGGGTCGGGCTGGCTCGTGAGCTGTTGAGGTTGGCGCGCGAGGTGCTGCGGGACGAACTGCGCCGGCGACGGGCGCTGCGTCGTCCGCCGGCTCGCCGGGCGACGTCCATGGTCCGCGACGATGTGGATCGTCCCTCCGCCCCCTCGCCGGCGACGGTCGTGGTCGAGCGGGCGCGGCCGGCCCGGTCGCGGACGGACGATCCGTGGGCCGAGCAGGTCATCGCACACGCCGAACGCACGATGGGCGGAGACACCGACGACGAGGGCGCTCGCCCGCTCGACGTTCAGGGGCTCGACGCGTCGAGCACCGGCTTCGAGTTCGTCGACCTCGGCGCCGTCCCCGAGGTCGCGGCGCGTCTGGTCGCCGCGCGCCAGGGCATCGCAGAGCGTCGATTGGTGGACGAGCTGGTGGGCGAGCTCGGTCTCGTCGACGTACGTCACAACGAGCGCCGGTTGCTCGGCCGGCTGGTGTGGTCGGCGCGGGGGCGTCGGATGATCGAGCTGCGCGACGGCGCCTGGGTGCCCGGTCCGGCGGCGCCTGCCGGCATCCCGCAGTTGGCTGGGCGGACGCTCGACGACCTGGCCAGCCAGGCCGGCGAGCTGAAGGCGTTCGACACCTCCGAGGACGCGCTGTTCCGCGCGTTCCTCGCCGAGCTGGTGGGTGAGGGGGAGCGCGCGGCGCGGATCGTGGCGATCGTGGCCGGCGCCGCGATCGCGCTCGCCCGGCGGAGGGGTGATCTCGACTACGACAGAGGGGGGCAGGCGCGCCTTGGGATCGATGCCGATGGATGACGACGGAGCAGTCGACCTCGAGTCGCTGCTGGAGGCGACCGAGCGCGAGGCGGCCGACGCGCTCGGGGTGGTGCGGCGGCTGCAGTCCGCGGTGGCCGCGTCGCGCAAGGCGGCGGCCGTGGGTGACCTTCGGGCGCTGCGGCGGTCGCTGGCCAACGCCGAGAACGCGCTCGCCGACGCGGCGGAAGCGGTGGGCCGGGTGAACGACTCGTGGCCGCTGTCGGAGGAGCAGGAAGCCGAGCTGATCGCCTCCGGTCACTTCACCCGCCAGCTGATCCGGGAGGCCGAGCGCGCCGGCCTGGCGATGTACGAGCAGGAGGGGGTGGTGTCGAGCTACCCCGTGCTCCTGCGGACGCTGCCGCGCCAGCAGGCCGTGTCGATCGACCGCAAGCCGCACCGCCAGATCCGGCCCTCGTACCTGGTCGGGCACCTGAAGGCGCTGCAGACGCGCGAGCCGGCGCTGAGCGTGGAGCGCTTCGCGGAGACGCTCTACGCGGCGTACCGCATCCTCGCCCCCGAGCCGGGCGTGATGGTGCCGCTGGCGGAGGTTCACCAAGCGCTCACCCTCCTTCCGGCCGCGGCCCGCGACTACGGTCGGCAGGAGTTCGCGCGCGACGTGTACCTGCTGGACCGCAGCGGCCACGACACCACGCGCTCGGGCGCGCGCCTGCGCCTCAGCGCGGGCGCCACGTCGGCGCGGGATCGGCGCAACCTGCTGATCGTGGTCACGCGCGAGGGCGTCGAGAAGAGCTACTACGGCGTCGAGTTCGTCGAGGCGGGTGCGACATGAGCGTGTCGTCGGCCGAGTGGCTCGGCCTGCTGCGCCGCGAGTACCTCGACGACTTCGTGCGCCAGGGCGGCGCGGCGGTCAAGTTCGCCGTGGTCGACGACCCGGCCGAGGCGGCGCGGGTGCTCGGCACGGTGGCGCATCAGGCGGAGGAGGCGGGCTATCTCGTGCTGGGCGTCGACGCCGCCCGCGTGCGGGTGCACATGATGCAGGAGGTCTTCTTCGAGGTCGCCCGCCAGGTGCCGTGGCGTCAGCTCGCGCGGCGGGCGGTGCGCGGCTACTACGTCGAGAGCGGCTACCGCGTGCCCGACGACGACCTCTCCGCGGAGGCGGTCGCCGCGCTGAACGGCGTGGACGCCGCCATGCTCAACGCGGAGCTGCGCCAGCGGATCCACGACATGCTGGGGCGCGGGGACGAGCTCGCCAAGGATTTCCGCGTCGCGATGCTGTGGCTCTGCCTCGCCGAGATCTGGAAGGGGCGCTCGCGCGAGGACAGCGCGGCGATCATCGAGTGGCTGCAGGGCGACCTGCGCCTCATCTCGGCCGTCAAGCAGTACCTCATCTTCCGCAAGATCGGCCGTCACAACGCCCGGGCGATGCTCTCGTCGCTGTCGGCGTGGTGCCGCATGGTCGGCCTGCCCGGCGTCGTCCTGACCCTCGACATCCGCCGCCTGGGCGTCGCCAAGCGCGCCGAGGTGCCAGACGGCGTCTTCTATACGAAGGCCGGCGTTCTGGACGCCTACGAGGTGCTGCGCCAGCTGATCGACGCCACCGACGACCTGCGCGGCATGTTGTGCGTCGTGCTGGCGCGCCCGGAGCTGTTCGACGACGACCGGCGCGGGGTGGCGATCTACAAGGCCCTCTACGAGCGCGTCTGGCCCGACGTGCGGCTGCGCCAGCGCGACAACCCGCTCTCCGCGCTCGCCACGATCACGGGGGCCGCAGCATGAGCGCCGTGGAGAGCGACCGCCTGAGCGCCCGCCGGGTGGTCGAGGCCCTGCGCGCCGGCGTGCCGAGCGGGGTCGCCGTCGCGCGGCTCGGCACCGGGCAGGCCGACCTGGAGGCGCGCTATCGCGCCGCGCTGGCCGACGTGGAGCGGGCCGCGACCCAGGACGAGCAGCCGACCGGCTTCCTCGTGCGGGGTGGGTTCGGCGCCGGCAAGTCGCACCTGCTCACGACCTTCGAGCACATCGCGCTCGCCGAGGGGTTCGCCGTCAGCCGGGTGGTGATCTCGAAGGAGACGCCGCTCCAGGATCCGGCCAAGTTCCTGGCCAGCGCCGCCGAGGCGATGCGGACGCCCGACGAGATCGACCGCGGCGTCGAGCCGGTCGCGCGACGGTTGCTGCGGCGTCGTGACGACCCGGCCGTGCTCGCCCTCGAGCAGCGCCTCGAGCACGCCGGCGAGTTCAACATGCGCTTCGCGGCGACGCTCTTCGTCTACACGCGAGGAGGAGCGTCGGACCAGGAGCTGGCCGATCGCGTCGTGCGGTTCTGGTCGGGTGACCTGCTCAACGCCAGCGACATCCGTCGGGCGGTGCGGGAGCTGGATCGTGCGGGCGCGTACACCCTCGAGCCGATCAAGAAGCGCGACCTGGCGCTCGAGACGATGGCGTTCCTGCCGCTCCTGGTGCGCGCGTCTGGCCTGAGGGGCTGGGTGCTGTTGATCGACGAGGTCGAGCTCGTCGGACGCTACAGCCGCCTTCAGCGCGGGCGGGCGTACGGCGAGCTGGCGCGCTGGCTGGGCGCGCTGCGCTCGGATCGGCGCCCCGGTCTGCTGGCGGTGGGCGCGGTGAGCGACGACTTCGAGAGCAACGTCCTGCGCGGCGGCCGGTCGGCCGACCTGGACGACATGGCGACGTACTTGGCCGGTCGCGATCTCGAGACGGCCGAGGCGGCACAGGAGGGCATGCGACTGATCCGGCAGTCCGCCCTGCTCGAGGCGCCGGACCACGCGCTGCTGCACGGCACCTACACGACCCTTCGGCGCCTGCACGGGCTGGCCTACGACTGGTCGCCGCCCGACGTGAGCTGGCCCGAGGCGCTCGGCACGACGCCGATGCGCAAGTACGTGCGCGCCTGGATCAACGCCTGGGATGTGCGGCGCCTCTACCCCGGCTTCGTCGAGGACGACAACCCCTACGAGATGAGCGAGCCGAGGTCCGACTACAGCGAGGACGGCGATCTCGCCGACGAGCCGCCCGCGCGCGATGAGCACCCGCCGCGCGCCGATGACTGGTAGTCGCCGGCTCTATCCGTTCCAGGAGGACGGTGTCCGCGCGCTGATCGAGCGCCCGGCCGTCCTCCTGGCGGACGACATGGGGCTGGGCAAGACGGTTCAGGCGGCGACCGCGATGGCGCGGCTCGCCGCGGCGGGCGAGCTCAACCGCGCGCTGATCGTGGCGCCGCGCGGCCTGCTCACCCAGTGGCGCGCCGCGCTCGAGGAGTGGGCGCCCGGGTTGTCGGTCATCCGCGTCGACGGTGGCGCGGACGAGCGCGCCTGGCGCTGGCGGGCCGCCAAGAACGTGTTCTTGACCGGCTACGAGGTCGCCCGCAACGACGCCGGCGTGCTGCGCCGCCGGCCGTGGGACCTCGTGGTGCTCGACGAGGCGCAGCGCATCAAGAACCCCGACGCGGCGACGAGTGCGGCGCTGAAGCGGATCCCGCGGCTGCGCGCGTGGGCGCTCACCGGCACGCCGCTCGAGAACCGCGTCGAGGATCTGGCGTCCATCCTCGAGTTCGTCGCGCCGAATCGCGATGGCGGCGCAGTGCAGCCGCTGCGGCCGGGGTCCGGCCTGTGGGGCCGCCAGGCGGAGGTGCAGCTGCGGCGGCGCAAGGAGGACGTCCTCGGCGACCTGCCCCCGAAGACGGTCGTCACGGTGGAGCTGCGCCTCGGCCGCGAGCAGCGGCGGGCCTACGAGGCGCTCGAGGGCGCCGCCCGGTCGCGCCTGCGGGCGCTCGGCGAGGATGCTTCGGTGATGAACGTGCTCGAGGCCATCACCCGCCTCAAGCAGGTGTGCAACTACTGCCCCGATACCGGCCGCTCGGCCAAGCAGGACGACCTCCTGGAGCGCATGGACGAGATCGCGGCCGCCGGCAATCGCGCGCTCGTCTTCTCGCAGTGGACCAACGAGCGGTTCGGCGCGGCGCGCATCGCGGTCGGCCTCGCGCGGTTCCGTCCGCTGGTCTATTCGGGCGCGCTCAGCGCGGAGGAGCGCGACGGCGTGGTGCGCCGCTTCAGCGAGGATCCCGAACGACGGGCGCTCGTGCTGTCGCTGCGGGCGGGCGGCCAGGGGCTCAACCTCCAGCAGGCGTCGTACGTGGTGCACTTCGATCGCTGGTGGAACCCCGCCGTCGAGGACCAGGCGACCGACCGCAGCCACCGCGCCGGCCAGCGCTATCCGGTGACGGTCTACGAGTACGTGTGCGGCGGGACGATCGAGGAGCGGATACAGCAGATCCTCGACGACAAGCGCGCGCTGTTTCGCAGCCTCGTGGACGGCGTCTCGATGGACCTCTCGCGCACGCTGAGCCCGACCGAGCTGTTCGGGCTCCTCGGGCTCTCGGCCCCCCGGCGACTTCGGACGGTGGCGGACGACGCGGAACCGCTCGCGCGCACTCGAGCCGTCCTCGAGGCGACCGGGTGGTCGGTGCGTCAGCGTCCTGAGGATGTGCGTTCGTCCGTGGCGCTCAAGGCGGAGCGCGTGGACGAGCTCGGCCGCCGCGTCGCGTTGTGGTTCGCGCTCGCCCGAGCCCCCGACGACGAGCGTCGGCTCGCGGAGCTGGTCGCCGCGCTTCCGGGCGATGGCGAGTCGCGCGGGGTGCTCGTCGTGAGCGGCACGCCAGCGGAGGGGCTGCGGGACGCGGCCGAACGCGCGGGCGTCGAGGTCTGGGCTGGCGCTCGCCGTGGCGAAGGTTGACTACGGCTCTCCGTTAGTTAAGTTTTCTCCGCTAACCTGACGACAGCGGAGGCGACGTGCGGGGGCGGCTCGTTCGGCGGGTGTGGCGGCACGACCCCGCCGTGTATGCGCCGCCGCGCTACCGCCGCGCATGCGAGTACGACGCGTTCGTCCCAGAGCCGCTGTCCGGCGATCCCGTCTCGCTCCCGGCCGAGACGGCCGGCGTCCTCTCCGAGGCAGAGCGCGCGATCGGCGCGCTCAATGCGCGCGCACACCCGGCCCTGCAGCCGCTGGCGCGACTCCTCCTTCGTACCGAGTCGATCGCGTCGTCGAAGGTCGAAGGCCTTCAGGTCGACGCCCGGGGCCTCGCCCGCGCCGAGGCGCGGCGCGACCTCGGCGGCCGCGTGGGGGCCGACGCGCTCGAGGTGTTGGCGAACGTCGACGCGATGCAATTGGCCGTCGAGGAGTCGGCCGAGTCGGCGCGCGTGGAGCTGCGCCATCTGCTCGCGATCCATGCCTCGCTGATGCGCGACGCGCCTGCCCAGGTGCGCGCCGGCGAGGTGCGCGCGGTGCAGAACTGGATCGGCGGCAACGACTACACGCCGTGTGGGGCGGCCTTCGTGCCGCCGCCACCCGAGCGGCTGAGCCCGCTCCTCGACGACCTCATGGCGTTCTCCAACGGCGACGACCTGCCCCCGCTCCTGCAGGCGGCGCTGGCCCACGCGCAGTTCGAGACGATCCACCCCTTCGCCGACGGCAACGGGCGCACCGGGCGGGCGCTCGTGCACGTGCTGCTGCGCCGGCGTGAGCTCGCGCCGGCGTATGTCCCGCCGATCAGCGTCGTGCTGGCCCGTGATCGCGCCGGGTACATCGCCGGCCTCGGCGCCTTCAGGGAGGGCGACGTCGCCGGCTGGGTCGAGCGGTTCTCGGCGGCCGCCGCTGAGGCCGCCATCCTCGCAAGCGCCTACCTCGACGCGGTCGAGCGGCTGCAAGACGAGTGGCGGGCCGCGGTGGCCGCACGCGGGGCGCCTCGGTCGCAGTCGGCCGTCTGGTCGGTGATCGCGGTGCTGCCCGCCCACCCCGTCGTCTCGGTGCCGGTCGCGACCGCCGCGACCGGGCGCAGCAAGCCCGCCGTCAACCAGGCCGTCGCGGACCTCGCCGCCGCGGGCGTCCTGATCCCCTTGAGCGACGCGCGGCGCAACCGCTCGTGGGAGGCGCGGGGGCTGCTCGATCTGCTGAGCGCCCTGGAGGAGGGGCGACCGCTGCAGGCGTAGCGGCGTCGCCGGTGGCGGCGATCAGCCGACCCGGGCGCCCTCGCCGGTCTGGACCCGCCACAGGGCCGCGTAGAGGCCGCCCGCGGCGACGAGCTCGTCGTGGGTGCCGGCCTCGCGCACCTGGCCGGCCTCCAGCACGTGGATGCGGTCGGCGTGGCGGACGGTGGAGAGGCGGTGGGCGATCATGAGGGTGGTGCGGTCGCGCGAGACGGTCTCGAGGCTGCGCTGGATGGCGGCCTCGGTCTCGTTGTCGACCGACGAGGTGGCCTCGTCGAGCACCAGGATGGCCGGGTCGCGGACGATCGCGCGGGCGATCGACAGGCGCTGGCGCTGGCCGCCCGAGAGCTTCTGGCCGCGCTCGCCCACCATCGTGTCGTAGCCCTGGGGCAGGCGGGTGATGAACTCGTGGGCCTCGGCCAGGCGGGCGGCCTCCTCGACCCGCTCGAGCGGGGCGTCGGGGTCGCCGTAGGCGATGTTCTCGCGCACGGTGCCGTCGAACAGGAAGACGTCCTGGCTGACCAGGCCGATCGCGCCGCGCAGGTCGGCGAAGGTGAGCTCGCGCACGTCGACGCCGTCGACGGTCACCCGGCCCGCGCTGGGCTCGTAGAGCCGCAGCAGCAGCTTCACGATCGTGCTCTTGCCGGCGCCGGTCAGGCCGACGACGGCGTGGGTCTCGCCGGCGGCGATGTCGATGTCGAGGCCGCGCAGGACCTCGGGCCCGCCGGCGTAGGAGAAGCGCACCTCGTCGAAGCGCACGGCGCCGGCGACGGGGGCGCGCAGGCGCCGCTCGCCCTCGGTGATGGTGGGCCGCACGGCCAGCAGGTCGAGGATGCGGCGCGTGCTGGCCATGGCGCGCTGGTAGAGGTCGAAGGTCTCGCCGAGGCGCGTGAGCGGCCACAGCAGGCGCTGGGTCATGAACACCAGCACCGAGAAGAAGCCGACGGCCAGCGTCTCGTCGATCACCATCCGGCCGCCCACCAGCAGGGTCATGGTGAAGCCGATCAGGATGGCGATGCGGATCAGCGGCACGAACGCGCTCGAGAGGCGGATCGCGTTGCCGTTGGCGATCCGGTAGGCGTCCGACTCGGCGCGCACCCGCTCGATCTCGCGCTCCTCCGCGGTGAAGGCCTTGATCGTCGCGATGCCGCCGAGGTTGTTGGAGAGCGTGCCGTTGAGGTGGCCCACCTTGGCGCGCACGTCGGCGTATCTGGGCTCGAGCTTGCGCTGGTAGAGGAAGCTGCCCCAGACGATCACCGGGATCGGCGCGAAGGCGATCAGGAACAGCAGCGGGTCGGCCACCAGGAAGACGGCGCCGACCAGCACCACGTTGACGACCGTGAGGATGATCGCGGTGGCGCCGACGTCGAGGAAGCGCTCGAGCTGGTTGACGTCGTCGTTGAGCACCGACATCAGGCCGCCGGTGCTCTGATCCTCGAAGTAGCCCATCTCCAGGCGCTGCACGTGCGCGTAGGCGTCCATGCGCGCCTCGTGCTCGATGGTCTGGGCCAGGTTGCGCCACAGCAGCTGGTAGCCCCACTCGGAGGCCGACTCGCCGATCCACACCACCCCGTTGGCGGCGGCCAGGACCAGGAGCTGGCCCCAGCGGCCGTCGATGCCGGTCAGGTCGGCCACGAACGAGTCGTCGCCCTGCACGATCACGTCGATCGCGACGCCGATCAGGATCTCGGGGAAGACGTCGAACGTCTTGTTGAGCACGGTCAGGACCGTCGCCCAGACCAGGCGCGCCCGGTGGGGCGCCGCGTAGCGCCACAGCCGGTACAGGGGGTGTGCCTGGATGCGCGCGGCCCGCGCGGCCCGCGCGCTCACGGGCGGGCGGGCCCCGATCCGGCGCCCGTGGCGGCGACCGCCTCGGCGATGGCGTCGAGCTCGGCGTCGTCCAGGCGCAGGGCGGCCGCGCCGATCCAGCCGTCCACCTGCTCCGGGGTGCGGGCGCCGACGATCGCGCCGGTCACCCCGCGCCAGGCGAGCACCCAGGCGATCGCCACCTCGCCGGTGGTGGCGCCGTGGCGCTCGGCGATCGGACGCAGGGCGTCGCGCAGGGCCAGGTTGCGCCCGAGGGCCGGCTCGCCGAACACGTCGGTCATGCCGTGGCGCCAGTCGCCGGGGTCGAGCCCGCGCATGCGCTCCCGCGAGAAGCGCTCGGTGAGCAGGCCGGACATCATCGGGCTGTAGGCGATCACGCCGGTGCCGTTGGCCCGGCACCAGCCGAGCAGGTCGGCGGCGTCGCGCTGCACCAGGTTGAAGGGCGGCTGCAGCACGTCGACGTGGTGGATCGGCTCGCAGCGCTCCAGCAGCGCCACGTCGAAGTTGGAGACGCCCGCCCAGCGCACCTTGCCCTCGGCCACCAGCTCGGCCATCGCGCCCCACGACTCCTCCGCCGGCGTGCCGGTGCGGGTGTCGGGCCAGTGGAACTGGAGCAGGTCGATCCGCTCGACGTTCAGCCGCCGCAGGCTCTCCTCGCAGTCGCGCCGGATCTCCTCGGGGCGCAGGTTGGGCCTCGGCACCCGGTCGCGCTGATCGCGCCAGACCATCCCGCACTTGGTGAAGAGCAGCGGCGGCTCGTCCAGCCAGCGCACCGCCCGCCCCACCACCTCCTCGGAGTGGCCGAGGCCGTACGCGCCGGCGGTGTCGATCCAGCCGACGCCGTGCTCCAGGGCGCGCCGGATGGCGGCCACCGAGTCGGCGTCGTCCTGCGGGCCCCAGCCGAACGCCCACGGCCCGCCGACCGCCCAGGCGCCGAAGCCGAGCGTGGTGATGGCGGGGCCGTCGCGTCCGAGGCGGCGCTTGGGGAGCGCGGGGGGCACCCGCGAAGTCTACGCGCGTGCGATGATCGGCCCGTGCGCACGCGCCGTCGCCGTCACCTGGTCGCAGGCCTCGCCGCCGCCGCCCTCCTGGGCGCGGGCGCCTCGTCGGCGGCCGGCTACGTCCAGTTCAAGGCCCCGAGCGGCAACATCGGCTGCGCCGGCGACCGCACCGAGGTGCGCTGCGACATCGCCCGCACCTCGGCCACCCCGCCGAAGAAGCCGACGACCTGCCGCTTCGACTGGGGCCACGCCTACGTGATCACGGCCAAGGGCAAGCGCGGCCGCGGCCTCTGCGCCAGCGACACGGTGCTGCCCTCGCCCGGCCAGCCCGGCGTGCGCACCATCCGCTACGGCACGCGCATCCGCCTGGGCCGCATCGTCTGCATCTCGCGCCGCTCCGGCTTCACGTGCCGCAACGCCGGCGGCCACGGCTTCACGCTCTCGCGGGAGCGGATCCGGCTCTTCTAGCGGGAGGTCGGCGCGTGCTTCTCTACGACTCCCGGCTGTCGGGCAACTGCTACAAGGTCCGCCTGCTGATGGCGCGCCTCGGCATCGCCTGCGAGCGGATCGAGCTGTCGGTGGTCGACCGCTCCGACCGCGAGGAGGTGCTCGGCGGCCTCAACCCGGCCCTGCGGGTGCCGACCCTCGAGCTCGACGACGGCCGCCACCTCGCCGAGTCGAACGCGATCCTCTGGTACCTCGCCGAGGGCACCGATCTCGTGCCCGACGACCCGTTCGAGCGCGCCCAGGTGCTCCAGTGGATGTTCTTCGAGCAGTACGACCACGAGCCGAACATCGGCGTCGCCCGCTACTGGACCACCATCCTCGGCCGCGCGGCCCAGCACGCCGGCGACCTCGGCGCCAAGCACGAGGGCGGCCACAAGGCGCTGGCCGCGATGGAGGACCACCTCGCCGCCCGCGCCTGGCTGGTGGGCGAGCGCTTCACGATCGCCGACATCTGCCTCTACGCCTACACCCACATGGCCGGCGAGGGCGGCTTCGACCTGGCCGGCTACCCGGCGGTGCGCGCCTGGCTGGAGCGGGTCGCGTCCCAGCCAGGCCACGTCACCATCGACGCCTGACGGCGCCGCGCGCTCAGAGTCCGGGGATCTTCCCGCCGCCGAGCCTGCCGAGCAGGTCCTGCACGTCGATGCCGTATTTCTCGAGCAGCCCGCCGTGCTGGTCGGTGTCGACCTGGTCGGGCAGCTCGCCGTCGGCCTGACGGGCGGCGTCCTCGTCGCCGCGGCCGCGGATCAACTCGAGGATCTGCTCCTTGGGGATCTGCATCGCGCGCCCTCCCGCGCCGGTGATGGGGCACGAGCCCTACCCGCCCGCGCGCGGGTGAACCGTGGCGCCGGTGCGCCGCGACCGGCTCAGCTGCCGACGGCCCCCTCGATGCCGCGACGCGAGCCCTCCAGGTGCGCGCGCATCAGCGTCGACGCCTCGCCCGGCTCGCCGCGCTCGATCGCGGCCAGGATCGCGCGGTGCTCGGCCACGAAGCGGGCGGTCAGGTCGGGCGCCCGCGCGACCGTGGTGGCCACCATCCGCCGCTGGCGGTCGCGCAGCGAGTGCGACACGCGGGTGAGGATGGCGTTGCCGGCCGCCTCGACGATGCGGTGGTGGAAGAGGCGGTCGGCTTCGACGAAGGCGCCGCGGTCGCCGGCGGCGAGCACCCGCTCCTGCTCGTCGATCAGCTCGCCGAGGGTCGCGACGGTCTCGGCCCGGTCGCGCCGCCCCGACACCATGGCGGCGGCGTGGGGCTCCACCACCCAGCGCGTCTCCATCACGTCGGCGATCTCCTCCGAGGTGACCGGCACCACCAGCGCCCCCCGCTTGGGGTAGAGCCGCATCAGCCCCTCGGCCTCCAGCAGCAGGAAGGCCTCGCGCACCGGCGTGCGCGAGCACTCGAGCGCCTCGGCCACCTCGCCCTCGGACAGCAGCTCGCCGCCCGGGTAGTCGCCCTCGAGGATCCGCTCCTTCACCCACTCGTAGGCCCGGTCCTTGGCGGCGGGCCGCGGCGCGTTGGTTCCCATGTCCAATCCCTACCCGCTGGCGTGGCGCCGGGCAATCGCGCGTGATATCCATACGTGATGCATCTAAGAGGTATCCGAACGGCGGGCGACACGGCGGGCGCAGGCACGCGACGGGTCGGCGGGCTGCGCTCGCCCTGGGTCGTGTGGGGCATCGCGGCGAGCTTCTACGTGGTGGCGCTGTTCCACCGGATGAGCCTCGGTGTGGCCTCGCTGGACGCGCAGCGGCGATTCGACCTTGGGCCGGACACGATCGCGGCCCTGTCGGCGCTGCAGCTGGGGCTGTACCTGCTGATGACGATTCCCGCCGGCCTGGCGGCCGACCGGGTCGGGCCGCGGATGGCGCTGGCGTTCGGCATGGCGCTGATGGCGGTCGGCGAGGTCGCGTTCGGGCTGGCGACGTCCGCGCCGCTGGCGCTGGGCGGGCGGGCGCTGGTGGGGGTCGGCGACGCCTTCATCTTCCTGTCGGTGCTGCGGATCGCCCAGAACTGGTTCCCGGCGCGGCGCTACCCGCTGCTGGCGGCGCTGACCGGGATGGCGGGCGCGATCGGCCAGCTGGGCACGACGGTGCCGCTCGGCCTTGCGCTGGACGGCGCCGGCTGGACCGCGACCTTCGTGGTGAGCGGCGTGGTGACCGGCCTGCTGGCGCTCGCGTGCCTGCGCCTGGTCGCCGACCGGCCGGCCGACGCCGGGACGGCGGCGGCGGCGGGCCGCGACGGCGACGCCACCGCCCCGGCGACGGGGGCTCCGGCCCAGGACCCGATCATGGCCACGCTGCGGCGGGCGTGGGCCACCTCGGCGACCCGGGCGGCGTTCTGGACCCACTTCGCGCTGATGGGGCCGTTCGTGACGATCACGGCGCTGTGGGGCTACCCGTGGCTGGTCGAGGCCCAGTCCGTGGCGCCGGGGACGGCCCGCGCCTGGCTGCTGGTGTGCGTGGCGGCGTTCGGGCTCGGGGCGCCGGTGGTCGGGCTGGCGGTCGCGCGGGCGCCGCGCACGCGCGGGCGGGTGGCGTTCGGCGCCGGCGCGGCGGCGACGGCCGGCTGGGCGCTCGCCCTGCTGTGGCCGGGCGGGCACCCGCCGGCCGCGGTGATCCTCGCGACGCTCGTCGCGACCGGGGTCGGCGGGGCGGCGGCGATGCTGGCGTTCGATGTCGCGCGCGAGGGCAACCCGGCCCATGTGGCCGGCAGCGCGGGCGGCCTGGCCAACACGGGGGGCTTCAGCGCGGCGGTGGCGACCCAGCTGCTCGTGGGCTGGGTGATGGGCTTCGGCCCCTCCGCGGGCCTGCAGACCGCGCTGCTGCCGATGCTCGGACTGACCGTGGTGGCCCTGGCGCAGATGGCGCGCCACGGGCGGCGCCGGCGCGCACGGGCGCGGGTGTTGCAGCCGGCTGCGTAGCGCGGCGCCGGCCGGCCGCCTAGCATCGGCCGTCGTGCCGGACCCCGGGGAGCTCGACCCCGCAGCCGTCGAGGCGAGCGTGCGGGAGCTGCGCGAGGTGATCCTCGCCGCCGAGGCCGCCCGCGCCGGTGAGATCGCGGCCACGCATCCCGAGCACCGCCGCTCGGCGGCGAACCTGGTGCACTACGTGGCCCTGCGCGCGCGCGACATCCGCGACCTGCAGGGGCGCCTCGCCGCGATGGGGCTGTCGTCGCTGGGCCGCTCGGAGGGCTCGGTGCTCGGCGCGATCGACGCGGTGCTGGGCGCGCTCGCGGGGCTGACCGGGTCGGCACCGCCACCGGCGGTGGAGGCGGTGGGGCTGGAGGAGGGGCGCGAGCTGCTGGGGCGCAACGCCGACGCGCTGCTCGGCCCGGCGCCCGCGGGGCGCTCGACGCGGATCATGGTGACGCTCCCCGCGGAGGCGGCCGACGACGCCGGCCTGGTGGCCGGGATGGCGGCGGCGGGGATGGACCTGGCGCGGGTCAACTGCGCCCACGACGCCGCCGGCGCGTGGGAGCGGATGGCGGCGCACGTGCGGGCCGCCCCGCCGGCCGGCGGGGCGCCCTGCCGGGTGGCGATGGACCTCGCGGGGCCGAAGCTGCGCACGGGGCCGCTCGAGCCGGGCCCGCGGGTGGTGCGCGCCCGTGCGCGCAAGGATGACCTGGGGCGGACGGTCCGCCCGGCGCGGATCGCGCTGCTGGCGCCCGGGGTGGCGGCGCCGCCGGCGGCGTGGACCGACGACGCCGTGGCGCTGCCGGTCGACGACGCCGGGTGGGTGGCGCGCCGGCGGGCGGGCGACCGGATCCGGGTGCGCGACGCCCGGGGGCGTCGGCGGCGCTGGACGGTGGAGGCGACGGGCGACGGCGCGTGCCTGGCGACCAGCGGGCGCACGAGCTACGTCACGACCGGGATGGCGCTGACGGCCGTGCCCGGCGCGCCGGGGGCGGGGCCCGACACGGCGCTCGTGGGCGGGCTGCCCGAGGTCGAGCGGGCCCACCGGGTGGCGCGCGGCGACGCGCTGGTGCTCACGCGCTCGCTCGCGCCGGCGCCGGCGACGGCGGCCGGGGAGCCGCACCGGATCGGCTGCACGCTGCCCGAGGCGTTCGGGGCGGTGCGCTCTGGCGAGCGGGTGTGGCTTGACGACGGCAAGCTCGGCGGCGTGGTGGAGCGGGCCGACGCGGACGAGATCGAGCTGACGGTGACCGACGCGCCGCCCGGCGGGGCGCGCCTTCGCGCCGGCAAGGGCATCAACCTGCCCGACACCCGGCTGCGACTGGGGGCCGTGACCGACAAGGACCTCGACGACCTGCGCACGGTGGCGCGGCACGCCGACGTGGTGGACGTCTCGTTCGTGCGCCGGCCGGAGGACGTCGCCCGGCTGCAGGCCGAGCTGGCGGCGCTGGGGGCGTCCGACCTCGGCGTGGTCCTGAAGATCGAGAACGCGGCGGCCTTCGAGGCGCTGCCGCGGCTGCTGCTGCAGGCCATGCGCAGTCGCCGGGTGGGCGTGATGATCGCCCGGGGCGACCTGGCGGTGGAGGTCGGCTTCGAGCGCCTGGCCGAGGTGCAGGAGGAGATCATGTGGCTCTGCGAGGCCGCCCACCTGCCGGTGATCTGGGCCACCCAGGTGCTCGACCGCCTCGCCAAGACCGGTCAGCCCTCGCGCGCCGAGGTGACCGACGCCGCGATGGCCCAGCGCGCGGAGTGCGTGATGCTCAACAAGGGCCCGCACATCGAGGACGCGATCGGGGCGCTCGACTCGATCCTGCGCCGCATGGGGGGCCACCACGACAAGAAGCGCAGCCTGCTGCGGCGCCTGCGCGCGTGGGGCGACCCGGCGGACGCGGGCGGGGACGCGCGCTGAGGGCGGTGCCGTAGGCTGCCGCGGTGGCCTCCCCCTGGTGGCAGCGCGCGGTCGTGTACCAGATCTACCCCCGCAGCTTCGCCGACGCCTCGGGCGACGGGGTGGGCGACCTGGCGGGGGTGATCGCCCGCCTCGACCACCTGCGCGGCGCGCCGGGGGCGCTCGGGGTGGACGCGATCTGGCTGTCGCCGTTCTACCCGTCGCCGATGGCCGACTTCGGCTACGACGTGGCCGACTACACCGACGTCGACCCGCTGTTCGGCACGCTGGCCGACGTCGACCGCCTGGTGGCCGAGTGCCACGCGCGCGGCCTGCGGGTGATCGTCGACTGGGTGCCCAACCACAGCTCCGACCGCCACCCCTGGTTCGTGGCGTCGCGATCCTCGCGATCCGACCCGAAGCGCGACTGGTACGTGTGGCGCGACGGGCGCCCCGGCGGGCGGCCGCCCAACGACTGGCGCTCCTCGTTCGACCGGGTGGGGGCGGCGTGGACCCTCGACGAGGCCACCGGCCAGTGGTACCTGCACAAGTTCACCGCCGAGCAGCCCGACCTCAACTGGGCCAACCCGGAGGTGGAGGCGGCGATGCTCGACACGCTGCGCTTCTGGCTCGACCGGGGCGTGGACGGCTTCCGCATCGACGTGGCCCACGAGGTCGGCTCGGTGCCGGAGCCGCCGGCCGGGACGCCGGGCACGGAGCCCTGGCTGCGCGACCAGGACTGGCCCGGCAGCCATCGCGTGATGGGGCGGGTGCGCGAGGTGCTCGAGGAGTACGACGGCGACCGGATGGCCGTCGGCGAGGTCTACGTCTTCGACCAGCGCCGCCTGACCGGCTACCTGGCCGGCGACGAGCTGCACCTGGCGCACAACTTCGTCTTCATGAACACGCCGTGGAGCGCGCGCGCCTTCCGCCAGACGGTGGAGGAGTTCGACGCGGTCGCCCCGCCGGGGGCCTGGCCCTCGTGGTGCCTGGAGAACCACGACCACGCGCGGGTCGCCAGCCGCTACGACGGCGGCGGGCGCGGCCCGGCGCGGGCCCGGGCGGCCGCCCTGCTGGTGCTGCTGCTGCGCGGCACGGCGTTCCTGTTCCAGGGCCAGGAGCTGGGCCTGCCCGACGCCGAGGTGCCGCCCGAGCGGGTGGTCGACGTGGACGGCCGCGACCCCGAGCGCGCCCCGATCCCGTGGGAGCCGCCCTCGGCCGCCGGCCCGGGGGCGGGCTTCACGGCCGGCGAGCCCTGGCTGCCGATCGTGGCCGACGCCGAGCGCCTGGCGGCGTCGGTGCAACGCGACGACCCGCGCTCGGCGCTGGCGCTGTACCGGCGCCTGCTGGAGCTGCGCGCGGCCACGCCGGCCCTGCACGAGGGCCGCCAGACGATGCTCGGCGGCGGCGACGACCTGCTCGCCTGGGTGCGCGAGGCCCGCGGCGAGCGCTGGCTGGTGGCGGTCAACTTCGCCGACGGCCCCCTGCGGCCGCGCCTGGGCGGCGCCGGCGCGCCGGCGGGCGAGCTGGTGCTGTCGACCGATCCCGGCCGGGCGGAGGGGCGCGTCGCGCTGGCCGGCCTCGAGCTCGCCCGCGACGAGGGCGTGGTGGTCCGGCTCGATCGCGCCTAGGCGGCTCGGCGCGCGCCCGCTCCGCCGCCCCGCGACGCTGCGGTGCGCGGCGCTTGCCCGCCCCGCCCGCTCCGCCGCGCCGCGCCTCGGCGGCTCAGTGGGCGGCGCCGGCCCCGCCGCGCCGGGGCAGCAGGTGCATCACCAGCACGGCGCCCGCGCCCGCCGCGAGCCCGAGCAGCGCCGACCCGAGGGTGTTGACGAGCCAGGCCGCCGCGCCGCCCGCCGCGCCGAGGGCGTCGCCGACGGCCTCCTCGGCGGCGTGCACCGCGTCGTACGGGGCCGAGAGCCCCAGGTCGTCGAGGCCGACCAGCAGGATGTGCCCGCCCACCCAGATCATCGCCGCGACCCCCACGACCGTGAGCACCGCCATCACCCGCGGCATCGCGACCACGAGGCCGCGGCCCGCCCGGGCCGCCGCGGGGCTGCCGCTGCCGGCCAGGTGGAGCCCGATGTCGTCCATCTTCACGATCAGGCCGACGACCCCGTAGACGAGGGCGGTGATCGCCACGGCGACGACCGTCAGGATCACCACGAGCGACCAGAAGCCCTCGTCGGCCACCTCGTTGAGCGCCAGCACCATGATCTCGGCGGAGAGGATGAAGTCGGTGCGGATCGCGCCCGAGACGAGCTGGTCCTCCTGGACGGCACCCTGGGCCGCGGCCGGCGCGGCGTGCCCCTGCACGCCGCGGACCCGCTCCCAGACCCGCTCGACGCCCTCGTAGCACAGGTAGAGGCCGCCGAGCATCAGCAGCGGCGTCAGGACCCACGGCGCCAGCTGGTCGAGCAGCAGCAGCGCGGGCACCACCACGAGGAGCTTGTTGCGCAGCGACCCGACCGCGATGCGGCGCACCACGGGGAGCTCGCGCTGGGGCGTGAACCCCTGCACGTAGCGGGGGGTGACGGCCGTGTCGTCGATCACGACGCCGGCCGCCTTGGCGCTCGCCCTGCCCGCGGCCGCCGCCACGTCGTCGGCCGAGGCCGCCGCCGCGCGCGCGAGGGCCGCGATGTCGTCGAGCAGGGCGACGAGCCCGCCGGCCACCCTGGACCCCTAGGCCGGGCCGGCCGGGCCGGCCGACGTCACGCCCAGCCTGCTGCCGGTTCCGCCGTCACGCCGGCGGACGCTACACACGCCGGCGGGCCCCCGGCCGCAGCAGGCCCAGCCAGCGCCAGCCGTGGGGCTCCAGCTCGACCCGCAGGCGCCCGCCGTCGCCGAGCCCGTGCTCCTCGTGGCCGAACAGGTCGATGAGCGCATCCACCCGGTCGGCGTCCTCGAGGGTCACCTCCACCGTGCAGGCGCGCCCGGCCAGGTTGTGCAGCGCCACCAGGCCCCGCTCGCCCCAGTCGCAGCGGTGGGCGAGGACCGAGGGCGCGTCGTGGTCGAGGATCGTGAACGCGCCGTGGCCGATCTCGGGGCACTCGCGGCGGCGACGGATGAGGCGCTCGAACCAGTTGAGCAGCGAGCCGGGGTCGCGCCGCTGGTCGACCGCGTTGACCGCCTCGGGCCCGAAGCGCCCCTCGGTGACGGGCCGCACCAGCTCGCCGGCGCCGGGCGGCGCGAAGCCGGCGTGGGGCTCGGCCGACCACTGCATCGGCGAGCGCACCGCCAGCCGGCCGGGGATGGCGAGGTGCTCCCCCATGCCGATCTCCTCGCCGTAGAAGAGGGTCGGGATGCCGGGCAGGGCGAAGGCGAGCGCGTAGACCAGGCGGATGCGCCGCTCGTCGCCGCCGAGCATCGGCGGCAGGCGGCGGCGCAGGCCGCGGCCGTAGAGCTGCATGTCCTCGTCGGGGCCGAAGGCGGCGAACACCTCGTCGCGCTCGCCGTCGGCGAGCTGGTCGAGGGTCAGCTCGTCGTGGTTGCGGACGAAGCTCGCCCACCCGCACTCGGGCGGGATCTCCGGCAGCCGGCGCAGCGCGTCCTCGAGCGGCGCCGCCCGCCCGCGCGCGAGCGCCAGATACATGTACTGCATGGCGTGGAAGTCGAAGACCAGGTCCAGCTCGCGCCGGCCGTCGCTGCCGAAGAACGGCGCCTGATCGGCCGGCGGCAGGTTGACCTCGCCCAGCAGGATCGCCTCGCCGGCCCGCCGGCCGAGGTAGGCGCGCAGGTCGCGCAGCAGCTCGTGGGGGTCCTCGATCGCGCCCTCGGGCAGGCCGGCCGGCTCGATCAGGAACGGCACCGCGTCGACGCGGAACCCGGACAGGCCCTGCTGCAGCCAGAAGCCGGCGATCTGGGAGATCTCGTCGCGCACCTGCGGGTTGGCCACGTTGAGGTCGGGCTGCTCGGCGTAGAAGCGGTGCAGGTACCACTGGCCCGCCTGCTCGTCCCAGTCCCAGTTGGAGTCCTCCTGGTCGGGGAAGACCACCTCGCCGTCGTCGGGCGGCTTCTCGTCGCTCCAGACGTAGAAGTCGCGGTACGGCGAGTCGCGCGAGGAGCGCGCGCTCTGGAACCAGGGGTGGTGGATGGAGGTGTGGTTGACCACCAGGTCGGCGATCACGCGCATGCCGCGGTCGCGGGCGGTGCGCACCATCTCGGTGAAGTCGCCGAGCGTGCCGAGGCGGTCGTCGACCGCGTAGTAGTCGGTCACGTCGTAGCCGTCGTCGCGCCCGGCGGTGGCGTAGAACGGCATCAGCCAGAGGCAGGTGACGCCCATGCCGGCCAGGTAGTCGATGCGCTCGATGACCCCGCCGATGTCGCCGTGCCCGTCGCCGTCCGAGTCGTGGAAGGTCTGGACGTCCAGGCAGTAGATCAGCCCGTTCTTCCACCACAGGTCGCTGGTGACCTTGTGGCGGCTCATCGCAGCGCCGGCAGCACGTGCGCGCCGAACGCCTCGATGAACGGGGCCTGGTCCTGGCTCACGCCATGCACGGCCACCTCGTCGAAGCCGATCGCGGCGAGCTCCGCCAGCCACTGCGCGTGGCGGCCCAGGTCGGCGGAGATCAGCACGGAGGCGTGCATGTCCTCGGGCCGCACGAAGCGCGCGGCGGCGTCGAAGTGCTCGGGCGTCTCGAGGTCCCACGAGGCCGGCGGCCCGAGCGAGGCCGAGCGCCACTGGTGGTGCGCCACGCGCAGCGCCTCCTCGTCGGTGCGCTCCCACGAGACGTGCACCTGCAGCAGCGCCGGCTTGCCCTCGCCGCCGCCCTCGCGGAAGGCCGCCAGCACCCGGCGCAAGGTGTCGGGGGCCTGGTTGACGGTCGCCAGGCCGTCGGCCCAGCCGCCCAGCCAGCGGGCCGTCGCCTCGCTGACGGCCGCCCCGAACAGCGGCGGCGGGGTGGGCGGCAGGCTCCAGACCCGCGCCCGGTCGACGGTCACCAGCCCCCTGTGGCTGACCTCCTCGCCGGTCAGCAGGCGGCGGATGACGTCGGCGCACTCCAGCAGACGGGCGTTGCGCACCGGCTTCGCCGGCCAGCCCTCGCCGGTGACGTGCTCGTTGGCCGCCTCGCCCGAGCCCAGGCAGACGGCCAGGCGGCCCGGGGACATCTCCTCCAGGGTTGCGATCGCCTGGGCCAGCACGGCCGGGTGGTAGCGCTGCCCCGGCGCGGTCACCACCCGGAAGGGCAGCCGGGTGACGGCGAGCGCGGCCCCGAGCCACGACCAGGCGAAGCCGGAGTGGCCCTGGTCGGCGCCCCAGGGCGCCAGGTGGTCGGAGGACATCCCGAAGTCGAAGCCGGCCGCGTCGGCCAGCCGGGCGGCCTCGAGCAGCCGGCTCGGGGCGATCTGCTCGTGGGATGCGTGCCAGCCGATGCCTGCCATGCGCCGCAGGGTGCCCGGCCGGGCGGCCGCCCGAACCTCAAACCTCGCCCGTCACGTCTCGACGAGGGCCGTTAGGCCGCCCACGCGGTGGGCACCCTTCTGGGACGCAGGGGCAACCGACACGCATCGACGCATGGAAAGGAGCCCTGGATGAGCACCCGAGACCGCACCGACACGGGGATCATGGGCCCGGAGGGCTACCCCGAGAGCACGCGCCTTCCTGCCACGCTGGACAGCCTGCAGGGCATGGAGGTACGCGACAGCGACGGCGACAAGATCGGGACCGTCGACGACGTCTACACCGACGAGCGCGGCGGCTACGCCCGCTACCTGGCCGTCAAGACCGGGTGGATCAGAGCGAAGCGCCACATGGTGCCGATCGACGACGTCCGCATGGAGGGCGAGGGCGGCGACGCCTGCCTGGTGCTGCCGTACACCCGCGACCAGCTCAAGGAGGGGCCGACCTTCGGCCGCGAGGACGCGGTGACGCGCGAGCACGAGCGCGGCATCTACGGCCACTACGGCCGCACCGGCTACTGGGACGCGGTGCGCGCCCGCCAGACCGCACCGGCGCCGACGCCGGAGATCGCGGAGGCCGAGGTGGCCGACATGATCGACCGCGGCGACGACCCGGCGAAGGTCGCCGTCAAGCGCTGGGGGGCGTAGGGCCCGCCACGCGTGAGCCGCGCGGGCGGGGCGCGTCGCGCCCCGCCCGCCGCGTGCCTAGTAGCGGTAGTGGTCGGGCTTGAAGGGGCCCTCGACCGGCACGCCGAGGTAGTCGGCCTGCTCCTCGCTGAGGGTGGTGAGCTTGACGCCCAGCGCCTCCAGGTGCAGGCGGGCCACCTTTTCGTCGAGGTGCTTGGGGAGCACGTAGACGCGGTTCTCGTACTCCTCGTTCTTCGTGAACAGCTCGATCTGGGCGATCGTCTGGTTCGTGAAGGAGTTCGACATCACGAACGACGGGTGGCCGGTCGCGTTGCCGAGGTTCAGCAGGCGGCCCTCCGACAGCACGATGATCGCGTGCCCGTCGGGGAACACCCACTCGTCGACCTGCGGCTTGATGTTGACCCGCTGCACGCCGGGCACCGCGGTCAGCCCGGCCATGTCGATCTCGTTGTCGAAGTGGCCGATGTTGCCGACGATGGCCTGGTGCTTCATGCGGGCCATGTGGTCGGCCGTGATGATGTCCTTGTTGCCGGTGCAGGTGATGAAGATGTCGCCGGTCTCGACCACGTCGTCGAGCGTCGTCACCTCGTAGCCCTGCATCGCCGCCTGCAGCGCGCAGATGGGGTCGATCTCGGTGACCACCACGCGGGCACCCTGCCCGCGCAGGCTCTCGGCGCACCCCTTGCCGACGTCGCCGAAGCCGCAGACCACGGCCACCTTGCCGCCGATCATCACGTCGGTGGCGCGGTTGATGCCGTCGATCAGCGAGTGGCGGCAGCCGTAGAGGTTGTCGAACTTCGACTTCGTCACCGAGTCGTTGACGTTGATGGCCGGGAAGAGCAGCTCGCCCTTCTCGGCCAGCTGGTAGAGCCGGTGGACGCCGGTCGTGGTCTCCTCGGTGACGCCCTTGATGCCGTCGGCGATGCGCGTCCAGCGCTGCGGGTCCTCGCGCAGCGAGCGGCGCAGCAGGCCGAGGATCACCCGGAACTCGTCGGAGCCCGCCGTGGCGTCGTCGGGCACCTGGCCCTTGCCCTCGTACTCCTTGCCCAGGTGCACGAGCAGCGTGGCGTCGCCGCCGTCGTCGAGGATCATGTTCGGGCCGCCGTCGCCGTCAGGCCAGCGGAGCACCTGCTCGGTGCACCACCAGTACTCCTCGAGCGTCTCGCCCTTCCAGGCGTAGACCGGCACGCCGCGCGGGTCCTCGGGGGTGCCGTCGGGGCCCACCACCACGGCCGAGGCGGCGTGGTCCTGGGTGGAGAAGATGTTGCACGAGCACCAGCGCACGTCGGCGCCGAGCGCGGTCAGCGTCTCGATCAGCACGGCCGTCTGGACCGTCATGTGGAGTGAGCCGGTGATCCGCGCGCCGCGGAGGGGCTGGGCGTCGGCGTACTCCTCGCGGATGGCCATGAGACCGGGCATCTCGTGCTCGGCGAGTGAGATCTCCTTGCGGCCGAACGCCGCCAGGGAGAGGTCGGCCACCTTGAAGTCGGTGGCGGCCAGCGGGGAGGTCGTCGTCATTCGCACTCCGGTCGGTAGGCGGTGTCAAGGGCCGAGACCGATCGCGACGATAGCATCGCCTCAGGGCTCGGCACCCGCCCCGACGGGGTCCTCGGCGCGGCCCGTGCGCGGACGCTCGCCCGGCCAGAATCCCGCCCGGCCGAACAGCGTGATGAGCGCCGGCACGAGCAGCGGCCGCACGACGAAGGCGTCGATCGCGATGCCGAGGCCCATCACGAAGGCGAGCTGGCGCAGCGCGTCCACCGGCACGACCGCCAGCATCGCGAAGCTCCCGGCCAGCACCAGGCCCGCGACGGTGATCGTGAACGAGGCCTGGGGCATGGCGCTGCGGATGCCGGGCACGATCCCGTGCCGCTCGGCCGCCCGCCAGATGCCGCCCACCAGGAACACGTTGTAGTCGGAGCCGAGCGCCAGCAGCAGCACCGCGCTGGCGAACGGCACGTAGTAGACGAGCTGGCCCTGGTCGAGCAGGTCCTGGAACACGAGCGTCGCGATGCCGAGGGTGGCGGCGACGCTCAGGGCGTTCGCCACCAGCAGGTAAAGCGGCGCGACCAGCGCGCGCAGGAACAGGGCCAGCAGCAGCAGGTTCACCACGAGCGCGGCCGCGCCCACCCGCAGCAGCTCGTCCTCCATCGCGCGGATCGATGCCGACGCGATCGCCGTGTCGCCCGCGAGCGACGCCCGCGCCGCCGGCGCGCCCGCGTCGGCCAGCATCGCCGGCAGCTCCCGCTCGATCGCCTCCAGGTGCTCGATGGCCCGGTGCTCGGTGGGGGCCGAGTCGAGCACCAGGGCGAGGCGGGCCGCGCTGCGAGTGGGATCGACGAAGGCCTCGGGCGCGAGCGAGGGCAGCGGGTCGCCGGGGCCGAGCACGTCGGCGACCCCCGGGCGCCCCGCGAGCGCGTCGCCGAGCCGCTCCAGGGTGGCCGGGTCGGTGGCGCCCGGCCCCTCGATCAGCACCTCGGTCGGCGCGGTGACCCCCGGCGCGAAGCCGGCCGCCGCGGCCTCGGCGCCGCTCGCGAGGCCTGAGGTCAGCCCCAGGCCCAGGCGCATGTCGCCCACCTGGTAGGCCGCCGTGCCGAGCCCTCCCAGCACCAGCAGGGCGACGCCGGCCGCCACCCCGCGGGTGGTGAGCAGGCGCGTCGCGAGCGGCGCCCGGTGGCGGAGGGGCCGGTCCTCCTCGCGGGCGCCGCCCGGCCAGAAGGCCGCCCGCCCGAGGATCGCCAGCAGCGCCGGCAGCAGCGTCACCGCCACCGCCACGCTCACCAGCGCCGTCAGCGCCAGCGCGGGCGCGAAGGCGCGGAAGAAATCGAGCCGCCCCACCAGCAGCGAGGCCGTGCCGAGGGCGGTGATGAGGCCGGCCGTCATCACGATCGCCATCACGTGCGCCCCGGCGCCGGCCGCCGCCCCGCGCGCGTCCTCGCCCGCGCGCAGGCGCGAGCGCGCGGTGAACAGGTAGAAGAGCGCGTAGTCGGTCACGATGCCGAGCAGCAGGGCGGAGACCACCGGCTCGATGTCGTCCGTGGCCGCGATGCCGGTGCG
Organism: Miltoncostaea marina; assembly: GCF_018141525.1. Lineage (GTDB taxonomy): Bacteria > Actinomycetota > Thermoleophilia > Miltoncostaeales > Miltoncostaeaceae > Miltoncostaea > Miltoncostaea marina. The sequence goes on along the minus strand of NZ_CP064655.1, from coordinate 3,041,238 downwards.
CTCGCCGACCCAGGCGATGACGCGCAGGTCGACCACGTAGGCGACCGCGGCGGCGCCGAGCACGACGAGCGGCGCCACCGGCGAGCGGAACACCAGCGCCACCACGACCACGATCAGCGCGAGGGTGATCAGCACCACCCAGGGCATGCGGTCCTCGATCGTGGTCAGCTGCTGGTCGCGGGCGGGTGTCGAGCCGGTCAGCGCCGCGGTCGCCCCGTCGGGCACCGGCGCCTGCTCGAGATAGCGCTCGCCGAGCGTCACCTGCAGCGGGATGGACGGCAGGCCGTCGAACAGCAGGTAGGTCAGCACCGAGGCCGGCTCGCCCTGCGCCCCGGGCGCGAGCGCCCCGGCGCTCGGCACGGGGATCGCGGCGGCGACCTCCTCGAACCCCTGCACCTCGCCCCGCGTCACGGCGACGGCGAAGCGGGCGAGCTCGGCGTGCTCCTCGGCCGTGAGCCCCTCCGGACGGCTCACCACCACCTGGGTGCGGGCGATCAGCGGCGCGCCGAAGGTCTCCGCCGAGCGGCGCTCGGCCTCGAGCGGGGGCGCGTCGTCGGCCAGCGGCAGATCGGTGCCGTCCGAGCCCCCGAGCGGGGGGAGCCACACGACGGCCGCGACGGCGGCGGCGATCCACGCCAGCACCACCACGTGGCGCAGCGCCACGATTGCCCGGGTCAGCCCGCCCGCCACGCCTCCACGCCGTCCCTCCTCCACCGCCACCTCCGCTCGCCGGGGCGGGGACGCTCTACCCCCGCGCCCCGGCGGCCAACCCGGCGCCGGTCAGGCCGTGATGCGCCGCAGCTCGGCCACCTCGTCGCCGAGGCGCTCCGGCCGGAGCGCCGGCGGGTCGACGAGCAGGTGGTCGACGCCCAGGGCGGCCAGGCGGGGCGCCAGGTCGCGCACCGCCGCGACGTCCGCCCGCACCCGCACCGACACCAGCAGGTCGCCGCGGCGCCGACCGGCCGCCTGCAGGGCGGCGTCGAGCGCCCGCAGCCGTGGCGCGAGCTTCTCGGGCCGCCAGGTGGTCGTGTGCCAGGCGTCGCCGGCGCGCGCCGCGCAGGCCACCCCGGCGTCCGAGTCGCCGCCGATCCACAGCGGCGGGCCGCCCGGCCGCGCCGGGGGCGGCAGCAGCCGGTGGCCCTCCACGGTCGCGCCCCGCCAGCGGAAGGCGGGCTCGCCGCGCCACAGGGCCCGCATGGCGGCGATCGTCTCGTCGGTGCGCCGGCCGCGCTCGCCGAAGGGCACGCCGAGGGCGGCGAACTCGCTCGCCATCCAGCCCGACGCCAGGCCGCACACCACCCGCCCGCCCGACAGCGCGTCGAGGCTCGCGAGCGCCTTGGCGAGCAGCAGCGGATGGCGGTAGGGCGCGACCAGCACGCTGGTGCCGAGCCCGGCGCGCCGCGTGGCGGCGGCCGCCCAGGTGAGCGTCGTCAGGGCGTCGTGGAACACGGCCGGCGGCCGTTCGCTGCCGATCGGCATGAGGACGTGGTCGGAGACCCACAGGTCGTCCGCGCCGGCGTCCTCGGCGTCGCGCGCGGGCGGCGGCGAGCACGGGCCCCGGCACCGGGTCGCGGAACTGGGGCAGGTGCACGCCGAGCCGCACGCCGGGAGCCTACGGCGCGGCGCGCACCCGGCGGGCGTCCGCATCGGCGGGCGCGCGGGTAGGCTCGCCGCGGCGGCGGAGAGGACCGCCGGATCCATCGGACGACGGGGGCGTTGGGGATGACAGGCAGCTCTTCTGGGCGGCGGCTCGCGCGGCGCGGCGCGGCGCTCGGCGCGGTGCTGGCGCTGGGCGCGACGGCGACGGCCCACGCCGACATCACGGGCACCGTGCGCACGCCGCAGGGCGCGCCGGTGCCGGGCGTGACCGTCGAGGCGGTCGCCCCGGACGGCACGGTGGCGGCGCGCGACAACACGAACCACCTGGGCGAGTTCGCCATCGTCAGCGGCACCGGTCTCACCACCACGCCGGGGCCCTACACGGTCACCACCTCCACGCTCACCTGCCGCACCGGCGCCCAGGGCGCCGCGACGGCGACCAACCCCCAGCCGGTCGCCGACGGCGTCCTCGACCTGCGCATGACGCTCGACGCGCGCCTGCACTGCGCCGCCCGCGAGCCGGAGGGCGCCGCCGTCACCGGGCACGTGCGCCTCGACCGCCCGCAGTTCGTCGCCACGCCGGGCGGGCGCTTCGCCCTCGACATGCTCGTCCCGTTCGAGGCGCCCACCCTCAGCGTCACGACGACCGGCGGGCGCGTGCTCGGCACCGGCGTCTCGCGGCTGGGCTTCCGCTTCCGGGCCCCCTCGCGGCCCGGCTCCTACCCGCTGCGCCTCAACTGGGTCAGCCCGGAGGGCACCGGCGGCCGCTCGCTCGGACGGCTGATCGTGCGCCGGCCCGCCAAGCCGGCCCGCACCTCCGTCCCGCAGGACGTGGCCGTGGTGATCGACACCACCGGCCTGCTCGGCAACCGCGGCTCGGGCCGCGCCCGCCGGGCCGACATCGTGCGGGCGGTCACCGCCGCCTCGCGGCGCGGCGACCGGGTGGCCGGCATCGCCTTCGCCGGCACCGCCACCACGCTCTTCACGCGCACCACGATCAGCTCCGACCGTGGCGGCGCGGCCCTCGCCCGGCGCGCTCGGGCAGGGCGGCTGTCGCGGGTGAGCGGGGTCGACTTCGGCGCCGGCTTCGCGGCCGCCCGCGAGGCGCTCAGCGCCCGCCCGCTCAAGCCCCGCACCGTCAAGCAGATCATCTTCGTGACCGACGGCCCGCACACCCTCGAGCAGTACGACAACGGGCACCTGCGCCTGGCGGTCAACGGCACGCCGCGCTCGTGGCCGGTCTGCGCGATCGGCTACGGCGGCGGCGTCGACCGCGACGCCGGGCGGCTGCTGGCGCGGATCGCCAAGGACACCACGGGCAGCTTCCGCCGGGCACGCACCGCGGCCCAGCTGCGCGCCGCGGTGGCCCGCTGCCGGGCGGACGTGCGCCGCTAGCTGTCGGCGGCAGCAGCGTTGATCCGCTCGGCAAGTCGTTCGACGGGCGGTTTGCCGTCGAGTGACTTGTGCGGGCGGGTCGTGTTGTACCAGTCCAGGTAGCCGGCGAGGGCGCGGGTCCGGGCGGCGCTGGTCGGGTAGGCGGCGGCGTAGGCCCATTCGCGAAGGAGGGTCTGGATCAGGCGCTCCGCCTTGCCGTTTGTGCGAGGTCGGTAGGGGCGGGTGAACAGGTGGCGGATGCCGAGCTCGCGGCACAGGGCGGCGTGCCGGTGAGAGCGGTAGGCGGACCCGTTGTCGGGGCATGAAACTCCGCCCTGGAGGCTCCCGGCTCGGCGGACATAGGCTCGTCTCCCGGGTCCCGGGGCTTCCGGGAGGAGCAGGTAGGGCAGGCCGCGTTAACCGATGGGCTGCGAGCCCGACGTTGTCCCTGGCCGCCCCTGCGACCCGCCCGGGTGTGCCGCGAGCACGAATCCGTCCCTGTCGCTTCGCCCGCCTTCCTCCCTCCTTTGATCACGCATGGGGAGGATCCGATGAGGTTCATCGGCATGGATGTCCACCGCGACGCCTGCCAGGTCTGCATCGTCGATTCCGAGGGGGCGGAACGGCAGGAGCGCATAGCGAGCAGAGTCGACGACCTGAGGCGCTTCGCCGCCGGCCTGCAGGCGCAGGACGTCGTGGCCATCGAGGCCACCGGCCCAGCCGCGGCTGTCGCCCGGATCATCGAGCCCCACGCCGGCCAGGTCGTTGTGGTGAACCCGCGCCGGCTCGGCCAGATCGCCGCCCGCGCCAAGACGGATCAGATCGATGCCCGCACGCTCGCTCGGCTGCTGGCGGCCGGAGTGCTCACCGGCGTCTGGACGCCCGACGAGCCGACACGGGCCCTTCGGCGCCTGGTCGCGCGCCGGGCGGCGGTGGTGAGGGCGCGCACGCGGGCCAAGAACGAGGTCCATGCGGTGCTCTCGCGCAACCTCTGTCCTCGGCCGCCGGTCACCGACGCCTTCGGAGCCGCCGGCCGCCGCTGGCTGGAGGCGCTCGAGCTGCCCGAAGAGGAGGCGATCACGCTGGCGGGCTGCCTGCGCCAGATCGACGCGCTCGATGTCGAGGTCGCTGAGCTCGATCGGGCGCTCGCCCGCCGGCTGGTGGGCTCGCCCGAGGCCCGCCGCCTGCTCAGCGTTCCCGGCGTGAACATCGTGGTCGCCGCGACCTTCCTCGCCCACGTCGGCGACGTGCGCCGCTTCCCGGACGCGCGCAGGCTGGTCGGCTACCTGGGCCTCGACCCGCGGGTGCACCAATCGGGCGAGTCGACCGCCCGCGGCGGACACATCTCCAAGCAGGGCGCCGGCGCCGTGCGCCAGGTCCTCGGTCAGGCGGCCTGGCGGGCGGCGCGCCTGCCCGGGCCGCTTCGCGCGTTCTATGAGCGCATCGGCGCTCGACGCGGGCCGCAGGTCGCCGCGACTGCGCTGGCGCGCAAGCTGGCGAGCCTGTTCTGGCACTTGCTCACCCGCGAGGAGGACTACGCCTTCGCGATGCCGTCCACCGTGCGCCGCAAGCGGCGGGCGCTCGAGCTCGCGGCCGGCGCTGCGCCCCACAAGGGCCGCTCGGGCCCCGACGGGCCCTGGAGGCCCGGGCCCGCCCAGCGCGCCGCCGAGCGGGAGGTCGCCCTCGGCGCTGAGGCCGCCTACCGGCGGATGATCGCCGACTGGGGACGCACGAGGGGCGCGGGTGCCACCACTGGAGAGCGACTCTGAGGCCGTCAGTGCGGCAAAGCCAGCGCGACAGGGCTTGCATCTCCGAGCCCTGCTCTTCGGCTCAGGGATCACCCGCGCCCACGTCGACCATCTCACGAGGTCGGAGGTGCGTCGAGAGAGGTTGACTTTCATCCGTCGGTCATGAGGCGCCGGATCCCGATCCCCAGGGCGGCGAAGTGTGCCCGGGCCCGTTCGAGGAAGGCGCAGAAGGTGTCCGTGCGCTCGTCGGCGAGCACCTCGGCGTAGGCCAGGCGGGTGCAGTCGTCGACGCAGACGTGCAGGAACTCCCAGCCGGCCCCGCGAGCGCGGGTGGTGCGATCGCCGTGGACGCGGTGGCCGGGGCGCTCGATGCGTCCGAGCTTCTTGACGTCGATGTGGACCAGCTCGCCCGGCGTCGGCCGCTCGTAGCGGCGAGCCGGCTCGCCCGCGTCCGGCGCCGCAAGGCGGCTGAGGCCGGCGCGGGCGAGCACCGCCCGCACGGTGCGCTCGGGAAGACCCAGCACCGCGGCGATCCGGGCGCCCGAGAAGCGCAGCTCACGCAGGGCGCAGATCGCCTCCTCGACCTCGGGCGGCGTGCGGCCGGCGATCTGGTGGGCGACCGAGGGCCGATCGCACAGCTCGCGGTCGCCGGCGCGGTGGCGCCGCAGCCACTCCCTGGCACGGCGCTCGCTGAGGCCGGCCGCCTCGGCGGCCGCCCTCAGCGTCCATCCCTCCTGCTCGACGCGTCGGCACAAGAGCCGACGCGACGCCGGGCACGTCCTGGCGTTCTGATGAAGTGTCACCGCCGGGTCTCCTTCGGCAGGTTGCTTGGCTCGCAACCCGCAGCCTCCAAGGAGGCCCGGACGGAAGAACGCTCCCGCCGACTACAGCTAGCGCCCTCGGAGGATCAGGCTGCGGGCCGCGGTCCGGCGGTTGCCGGCGCGGTCCCGCGCCACCACCTCGAGCCGCGCGCGCATCACCCTGCGACCGGCGAGCGCCCGCTTCGCGGCGGGCCTGAGGTACAGCCGTGCGGCCCGGCGCGGGCCGGGCCGCACGGCTGCCGGCCGCGCCGTGCCGAGCACGCGCGAGGTGCGCAGGGCGCGCGCGACGGCGGGCGACACCAGCAGGCGGGCGGTCACCCGGCAGCGCTCGTCGCAGCGCACCGGGATCGTCATGCCGCTCGCGCGCAGCCGCTTCAGGGAGCGCGAGGGCACGGCGAAGCGCAGGCGCGGCGCGGCGCGGTCGCGGACCGCGCGGCGCTCCACGACCGGTGGCACGGCGGTCACGCCGCCGGCCGGCGCCGCGGCGGGCGGCGGCTCGGCGTCGTGCAGGGCGACGTCGGCCACCGCGTCGCTGTCGTGGTACGAGTACGGCACCCGCACGTCGCCGGCGCAGCGGTAGTCCCGGCCGGCCAGGTCGGGATCGGGGCCGGCGCTCCAGGTGATCCGCCGCCGGTCGGCGCTGATCGTGCCGGCCGCCCCGCTGATCATGCGGTCCGACGAGGCGAAGCGGACGGTGGTGTGGAACAGGTTGCGCTCCGCCCCGGGCGGGCCGCTGCTGTCGATCTGGCCGTGGAAGCGGATGTCGCCGGTGCGGCCCTCGAGCCCCTCGGTCGGCACGGCGCAGCTCCCGTCGGCGGCGAACGCGCCGAGGCCGAGCTGCACGTCGACCCACACCGACGTGGTGGGCTGGGCGACCGTGCCGAGCGGGTCGTGCAGGTCGAGCGTCACCTGCAGCGAGCCGTCGGCCGGCTCGTAGCTCACGGCCACGCGCTGGGCGTCCGCGCGCGGCGGGGAGCCGGGCGGCGTGGCGGGGACGTCCCTCGGGTCGTCGGCCGATCCGCTCCTCGGGACGGCGACGGCGATGCCGGCGGGTATCACGAGGAGGGCGAGTGCGAGCGCGGCGACCCTCATGCCGTCACGTTACCCCCTCTCGCGATTCCGCTATCCCCCGGAGGGGGGAGCGGAATCGGGCGTCGGCGCGGGTTCCGCAGCCGGCCGCGCGCCGTCCCGCCTCAGCGCAGCACCAGCGCCCGGCGCAGCACGCGGCGGTTGCCGGCGGGGTCGGCGACCGTGACGGCGAGTGTGGCGCGCAGCGCCCGACGACCGCGGAGCGTCCGCCGGGCGGCCGGCGACAGGCGCACCCAGGCCAGCGCCCGCCCACCTGCGGCGCCCTGGGAGGGCTTGGAGGAGCCGATCAGCCGCGACAATCCCAGCCTGCGAGCCAGCGAGGGCGCGATCAGCAGGCGCGCCCGGCCGGTGCAGGCCTCGTCGCAGGCGAACGGCACCACCATCCCGCCGCCGACCAGCGCGCGCAGCGAGCGCGAGGGGCGCCACAGGCTCGCCCGCGGCGGACGCCGGTCGAGGCCGGCCACGCCGACCGGCGTCGCGGGGACGGAGGGCTGCGCGCCCGGCGCCGGCGGGGCCGGCGGGCCGATATGCGCCAGCGGCCCGGGGGCCGGCGGCCGCGGCGGCGCGGGCGGGTCGGGAAGCGGCGGCGCAGCGGGGTCGTTGTCGACCACCACCGTGATCTGGCTGGAGCCCGAGCGGCCCGCCGCGTCGTGGGCGATCGCCCGCAGCGTGTGCGGCCCGTTGGACAGCGTGCGGGTGTCGACCACGCAGGCCCAGGGCGCGTAGCGCTCCTCGTTGAGGAACTCGCCGTCGAGCAGGAACTCGACCCGGGTCACCCCGACGTCATCGCTCGCGCCCACCCGGCAGGCGTGGCGGCCGGCGACGCCTGCCTCCTGCCAGACGCCCGAGATCACCTGGCCGTCAACCGGTGACTGCCAGCTCACGGTGGGAGCCGCCCGGTCGGCCACCGAGGGCGGCGCGTAGCCGTCGAACCAGAAGGGGGCGATCTCGTTGGCCGGAAACCACTCGAGGAATGACCCGAAGGTGATGCTGGTGACGCAGCGGTAGTCCCTGCCGAGCAGCGCGTCATCGGCCGGGATGAACCAGGTGATCGTGCGCCTGTCGCCGCTGATGGCGCCCTGGCCATGGCTCGCGATGGTCCTCTCGGAGCCGCTGACCCGGACGCCCGCGCTGTAGTGCATGCCCCCGCTGGAGGCGGCCCACAGGTCGATGCGCAGATCGCCGGCGCGCCCGCCGGCCCCCGCCGCGTCCGGCGCGACGCAGGAGCGTCCGTCGGAGCCGGTCCCGCCGACGGACAGGTCGAGGAAGATCTCCTGGCTCGCGCCCGGCGCGAGGACGATCGGGAACGGCTCGTAGAAGCCGAGCGAGATCGACAGCGACGCCGAGTCGGGGTCGTACGAGACCGCCACGCTGCGTGCGTCGGGGTTGCCGGCGCCGGAGCCGTCGGGCGGGTCGATCATATGCCCGCCACGAGGCGCGCCCACGGCGGTCGCAGCGACGATCGCCAGCAGAACGCCCGCCATCACGACGCCTCGCCAGAAGCACCCCGTCGCCATCTCTCCCCCTGCCCGTTCTCGACTCCGGCGATCCTCCGTCCCCTGGGGACCGCGCGCCCCTCCCCGAACGGGGAGTCTCCTGGAGGTTCGTCCACTCGGGTGCCGGAGCGCTCATCACCTCCGGCGCGGCGGCCGAGAGGGAGGGGGACCCCTGCCGACCGGAGGACCCCGCGATGGTCAAGCACGTGTACGACGCCACCGAGACGGCCACCCGCGCGCTGGTGGCGCGCCAGCTCCACGCCCTCGCCGACGAGCTCGCCGCGGGCTCGGTGCAGCTCGGCTACGACGAGGCCCAGGAGCCGACGGCCGTCGTCGACCCGGTCAACGTGGTCGTCGACATGAAGCGCAACCGCCACCACGCCGAGTTCGTGCTGCGGATGAAGTGGGCGACCGAGCCGGAGACCGCCGCGGCGCGGTAGTCAGGCACGGCGCCGCAGGGCGCCGTCGAGGACGCCGACCACCCGGCGCCCGTACCCGGCCGGCCGCGCGTCGAGGCCCTCGATGTGGCCGGCGCAGGGCACCTCCCAGGGCGTCGCCCAGCGCCCGGCGGCCCGGTCGTAGCGCGGGGTGAGCCGCCGCTCCTGCTCCGCCGGAGGACCGCCGCCTGCGGGAGCAGGGCCCAGTCGGTCCCCGCTCCGCCGCGGCGAGCGCGCGCCCCGAGCGCCGGCCGGCACCGTCGGCGACGGCGGAGGCGAGCGCGTCCGACCGACAGCCCGACGGCGACGGGTCGGCCGCGAAGGCGAGGAGCGCGGTGGGGCTTGTCCGCGCCCGGCTCCCCGGTCGCGGTCATCTCGGCCGCCTGGGAGCCGGCCGGGGACGCCGGCGGACCGGACGAGCGGCATCAGGTCGGCGCCGGGCCCGCGCGCCCGCCACGCCAGGGCGCCCCCGGCGCGAGGGCCGCGAGCGGGACGAGCGCGCCCGCGTGGAGGTCGCCCGCCGACGCGCCCGCCTCGCGGCGGCAGGGTCTCGTCCAGCACGCGCAGCGCGACGAGCGCGGTGAGGGCGGGCGGCAGGAGGGACGTGGGCGGCATCGGCGGGGCTGGCGGAGGGGGCGACGCCCAGCGCGGATCGGTGGGGCGTGCCGAGGGGATCACACGACGGGCCCGCGCGGCTAGGGTCTGGCCGTGGGCGAGCGCGCCGAGATCCGCTCCTGGCTGATGGACATGGACGGCGTGCTCGTGCGCGAGGAGCGGCCGATCCCCGGGGCCGACGCGTTCGTGGCGCGCCTGCGCGAGCGCGGCGCGCCGTTCCTCGTGCTGACCAACAACTCCGTCTACACGCCGCGCGACCTGGCGGCCCGCTTGCGCCTGAGCGGCCTCGACGTGCCGGAGCGCGCCATCTGGACCTCGGCGCTGGCCACGGCGCGCTTCCTCGACGACCAGCGCCCGGGCGGCTCCGCGTTCGTGGTGGGCGAGGCGGGCCTGACCACAGCGCTCCACGACGTGGGCTACACCCTCACCGAGCGGGCGCCGGACTACGTGGTGCTCGGCGAGACGCGCACCTACAGCTTCGAGCGCATCACCCAGGCGATCCGGCTCATCTCGGCGGGGGCCCGCTTCATCGCGACGAACCCCGACGCCACCGGCCCGGCCGAGGAGGGGCCGCTGCCCGCCACGGGCGCGGTGGCCGCGCTCGTCAGCCGCGCGACCGGGGTGCGGCCGTACTTCGTCGGCAAGCCGAACCCGCTGATGATGCGCTCGGCGCTCAACGCCATCGACGCGCACTCCGAGACCACGGCCATGATCGGCGACCGGATGGACACGGACGTCGTCTCGGGCATCGAGGCGGGCCTCGAGACGATCCTGGTGCTGACGGGCTCCACGTCGCGGGCGGAGGTGGAGCGCTTCCCCTACCAGCCGTCCCGCATCGCGGAATCGGTGGCCGATCTGCTCGACGAGGTGCGCTGAACCTGGCCGCTCGCGGGGCGTCGCCGGCGCCGGCCGGCACTACGATCGCCCGGTGACGCTCCTGGGCCGCGACGCCGACCTCGCCGCCATGCGCGAGCTGCTGGCGTCGGCCCGCGAGTCGCGCGGGGGCGGGCTGGTGATCCGGGGCGAGGGCGGGGTCGGCAAGACCGCGCTGCTGCGGGCCGCCGAGGAGGAGGCGGCCGGGGCCGGCATGCGCGTGCTGCGGGCGACCGGCGTCGAGACCGAGTCCGAGCTGCCGTTCGCGAGCCTGCACCAGGTGCTCGCGCCCGGCCTCGACCGCCTCGGGGCGCTGCCCGCGCCGCAGGCCGCCGCGCTGCGCGGCGCGTTCGGCCTGAGCGCCGAGCGCGTCGACGACCGCTTCCTCATCTCGCTGGGCGCGCTCGGGCTGCTGGCGGACCTCGCCGACGAGGGGCCGCTGCTCGTGTCGGTCGACGACGCCCAGTGGCTCGACCGCCCGTCCGCCGAGGCGCTCGGGTTCGTGGCGCGCCGCCTGGTGGCCGAGCCGATCGCGCTGCTGTTCGCGGCCCGCGAGGGCGACGCGCGGCGCTTCGACGGCCCCGGCATCCCCGACCGGCGCGTCGCGGGCCTCGAGCGCGCCGCGGCGCGCGCCCTGCTCGAGGCCTCGGCCGGCGGGGCGGTCGCGCCGCACGTGGCCGAGCGCCTCGTCACGGTGACCGGCGGCAACCCGCTCGCGCTGGTCGAGATGCCGCAGCTGCTCGAGCCCGACCAGCTCGCCGGGCGCCGCCCGCTGCCCGAGCACCTGCCGCTCACCAGCCGGCTCGAGCAGTCGTTCGCCGAGCGGGCGCGCGGCCTCGACGAGGGCGCCCGCGCCGTGCTCGCCGTCGCCGCGGCCGACGACACCGGCGCGCTCGGCGTCGTGGCCGCGGCGGCCGCGCGCCTCGGCGCCGGCGCCGAGGCGATCGAGGCGGCCGAGCGCTCCGGGCTGCTCGGCATCGCGGGCGACCGGGTGACGCTGCGGCACCCCATCGCCCGCGCCGCCCTGCACCGCGGGCTCGCGCTGGGGGCGCGCCGCGCGGCCCACCTGGCGCTGGCGGAGGTGCTGTCCGGCGACGACGAGGCCGACCGGCGGGCGTGGCACCGCGCCGCGGCGGCGATCGCGCCCGACGAGGCGATCGCCGCCGAGCTGGAGCGCACCGCCGAGCGCGCCGGCCTGCGCAGCGGCCACGCGGCCGCCGCGGCCGCGCTCGAGCGGGCCGCCCGGCTCTCGGCGGACGACGCCGCGCGGGCGCGGCGGCTGGTGGCCGCCGCCGAGGCCGCGTGGCAGGCCGGGCGCGCGCCGCTGGCCCAGGGGCTGGCCGACGAGGCTGAGGCGCTGGCGGGCGACGACGCCCTGCGCAACCGGGTGCGCTCCGTGCGGGCGGCGATCGCCATGGTGCGCGGGCGGCCGGCCGACGCGCACGCCCTGCTGCTGGAGGCGGCGGCCCACGCGCCCGACCCCGCCGTGCGGGCGGACCTGCTGCTGCGCGCCGGCGAGGCCGCCGCCGCGGCGGGCGACGCGGCCGGGCTGGCTCGGGCGGACGAGCGCGCCGCGGGGCTGCCGGCCGGGGTGGCCGTGGCCGGCCGCGCCTGGCTGGCCGGCGTGCGCCGCGCCGCGGAGGGGCGCATCGCGGAGGCGCTCGAGCCGCTGCGCGCCGCCTCGGCGGCGTCGGAGGGCGAGGACGACCCGCGCCAGCTCGTGTGGAGCTCCAACGCCGACGCCTGGCTCGGCGACCTCGACCGCACCCTGGTGCTGCAGCGGCGGGCGATCGAGCTGGCGCGCGCGCGGGGCGCGCTCGGCACCGTCGCGGTGGCGCTCACCCGGCGCGGCGCGCTGCTCGCCTGGCACGGCCGCGTGCACGAGGCGTGGGCCGACGGCGAGGAGGCCCTGCGCCTCACCGAGGAGGCCGGCATCGAGAACAGCACGGCCCAGGCGCGCGCCGTGCTCGCCGGCGTGGCGGCGCTGCGCGGCGACGAGGACGCCTGCCGCGAGCACGCGGAGCGGGCGCTGGCGCAGGCGGCCCGCCGGGGGCTGCTGGCGACCTGGGAGACGACGACGTTCGCGCTGTCCGAGCTCGCGCTGGCGCGCCGGCGGTACGAGGAGGCGCTCGAGCGCCTGGCGCAGATGGCCGCGGGCGGGCGCCGCGTCATGACGCCGCTCGCCCACCACGCCGCCGTGCCGCGGCTGGTGGAGGCGGCCGTGCGCGCGGGCCGGCCGGAGGCGGCGGCCGCCCCCCTCGAGCGCTTCGCCCGCTGGGCCGGGCTGACCGGCGCGCCCGGGGCGGCCGCGCTGCTGCTGCGGTGCCGCGGCCTCGTGGCGGGCGGCGAGGAGGGCCTGGCGCTGCTCGAGGCCGCCGTCGCCGAGCCCGATCCGGCGCGGTGGTCGCTGTCGCGGGCGCGCTCGGAGCTGTTCCTGGGCGAGGCGCTGCGCCGCGCCCGCCGCCGCGGAGAGGCGCGAGCCGCGCTGCGGCCCGCGCTCGAGGCCTTCGAGGGCCTCGGCGCGACCGCCTGGGCCGACCGGGCGCGCGAGGAGCTCGCGGCCACCGGCGAGTCGCTGCGCCGCCGGGACCCCGGCGCCGTCGCGGCGCTGACCCCCCAGGAGCGTCGCATCGCCCGCTCCGTGGCCGAGGGGTCCTCCAACAAGGAGGTCGCCTCGCAGCTCTTCCTGAGCCCCAAGACGGTGGAGTACCACCTCGGCAAGGTGTTCCAGAAGCTGGGGATCGGCTCGCGCGCCGACCTCGCGGCGCTCGGGGTCGACGCCTTCGCGTGAGGGGCGCCCAGGGGGCGCCCCGGTCACGACTAGGGACGCGACCGGGGATCCCCCCGTCGCGCGCGCCCGCCCCGTCGCGCGAGTGTCCGACCCGACAGCGACACCGCACCCGGAGGACCACCGTGAGCACGACGATCGACCCCACCGCCGCCGACTTCGGCGCGCTGCGCTCGGCCATCGACGGCCAGCTCTACACGCCCGCCGACGAGGGCTACGACGCGGCCCGCATGGCGTGGAACGTCGCCGTCGACCAGCGGCCGGCCGCGGTCGCGCTGCCGACGAGCGCGCACGACGTGGCCGAGATCGTCCGCTTCGCCGCCGCGGCCGGGCTGCGGGTGGCGCCCCAGGGCACCGGCCACGGTGCGACGCCGGTCGGCGACCTCGCGGGCTCGATCCTGCTGCGCACGACCGCCCTGGCCGACGTGCGCATCGACGCCGGCCGGCGCATCGCCCGGGTCGGCGCCGGCGCGCTGTGGGAGCAGGTCGTGGAGCCCGCCGCCGCCCACGGCCTCGTGGCCCTGCACGGCTCCTCGCCCGACGTCGGCGTGGCCGGCTACTGCCTGGGCGGCGGCATCGGCTGGCTGGCGCGCAGGCACGGGCTCGCCGCCAACGCCCTCACGGCGGTGGAGCTGGTCACCGCCGACGGCCGCCTGGTCCGCGCCGACGCCGACAACGAGCCCGACCTCTTCTGGGCCCTGCGCGGCGGCGGCGGCAACTTCGGCATCGTGACCACGCTCGAGATGCGGCTGTTCCCGCTCGACGAGGTCGTCGCCGGGTGGCTCATCTGGCCGTGGGAGGAGTCGCACCGCGTGCTGACCGCGTGGGCGGCGTGGGCCGAGACCGTCCCGGACGCCGTCACCTCATGCGGCCGGCTGCTGCAGCTGCCGCCCATCCCGCAGATCCCGGAGCCGCTGCGCGGCCGCAACCTGGTGGTCGTCGAGGTGGCCGCGATCGCCGCCGAGGTGGACGCCGAGGCGCTCCTCGCGCCGCTGCGGGCGCTCGGGCCGGAGATCGACACGGTCGCGGCGATGCCGCCCACCGGCCTCGTGCGGCTGCACCAGGACCCCGAGGGCCCCACCCCCGGCGTGGGCGACGGGGCGCTCCTCGACGCCCTGCCGGCCGAGGCGATCGACGCGCTGCTGCGCGACGCGGGCCCGGGCAGCGGCTCGCCGCTGCTGTCGGTCGAGCTCCGCCACCTCGGCGGCGCGCTGGGCCGGCCGCACCCGGACGGCGGCGCCCTGTCGAGCATCGACGCCGGCTTCGCGCTCTTCGCGATCGGCCTGCCGATGGACGCCGAGATGGGCGCGGCGGTGGCCGCCGGCGCCGAGAAGCTGATCGCCGCCCTGGCGCCCTGGGGCCACGGCCGCGCCTACCTCAACTTCGCGGAGCGGCGCAAAGGCTCGGAGACGGCCTTCGACGCCGACGCCCACGCCCGTCTGCTGGCCGTGCGCGAGCGCTTCGACCCCGGCCGGCTGATGCACGCCAACCACCCGCTCGGCTGACCCGCGGGCGGCCGCCGGGGCACGGGCGCCCCGGCGGCCGCCGGCGTCAGGAGGCCGGGATGTCGGCGTGCGTGGCGATCGCCCCCGAGGCGTCCCAGCCGTGCCAGGCGGTCACATCGACCCAGGCGGTGACCCGCGCCAGCGCGCGCTCGGGGTAGGGGGCGCCGGTGTAGCGCACCGCGAGGCGATCGATGTCGCGCAGCCCCTCGTCGTCGTGCATCTCGGCCACCCGGCCGATCACGGTCACGTGGCGGTACCAGCTCTCGCCGTCGAGCACGGTCAGCGAGACGGCCGGGTTCGCGCGCAGGAAACGCAGCCGCAGGCGCGAGGCGTCCATGTTGAGCAGCACGCGCCCGTCCTCCCAGTCGTACCAGGTGGCCGCGCTGTGGGGCGTGCCGTCGCGCCGGACGGACGCGATGACGGCGGGGTTGGGGCGCGCGAGGATCTCGGCGACGTGCGGGGGGACCGGTGCGGGGGGCATTGCTCACCTCGGGGTCGATCGGCCGGTGCGGCCCGCAACGCTAGGGCAACCGCCGTTTGACGGCCGGGGGCGCGGGTAGCGAGAGGGCCCGTCCCCGCTCCCCGAGGTGCTGATCGATGGCCTTCCGACTCGACCCGAGCGCGCCGATCCCGGACGAGGTGCGGCGGCTGGCCCGCGAGGAGCTCGAGGCCGCGGTCGCCGCGCTGCGCGAGCCCGACCACCTCGGCCTGTCGGCGAGCGTCCACGACGCGCGCAAGCGCTGCAAGAAGGTGCGCGGCCTGCTGCGCCTGGCCCGGCCGCGGCCGAAGCGCGCGCTGCGGGCGGCGGACCGGGGCGTGCGCGACGCGGCCCGCGCGATCTCGCCGCTGCGCGACGCCCACGCGACGCTCGCGACCTGGGACGACCTGGTGGCGGCCGTCCACGGCGAGGACGCGCCGGCGCCCGGGCTCGCCCAGGTGCGCGCCCCCCTGGCGGCGCGGGCCTCGGCGGCCGGGGGCGAGGACGCCCGCGAGCGCACCGCGGCGGCCGCCGGCCTGCTCGCGGAGGTCGCCGCCGGCGTCGGCGACTGGCGCATCGACGACCGGCCGGAGGCGCTCGTGGACGGCATGCGGCGCACGTACCGCGACGCGCGCCGGGCCCTGCGCGCCGCGCCGGGCGCGGCGGGCGACGAGGTGCTGCACGAGCTGCGACGCCAGGCGAAGTACGGCTGGCACCAGGTGGGCCTGCTGCACGCCGTCGCCCCCAGCGTGCTGGCGCCGCTCGAGGCGCGGCTGAAGGATCTGGCCGACGCCCTCGGCGACGACCACGACCTCGCCGTCATCCGCGAGCTCGTCGCCGGCGGGTCCGCCGGGCTGGGCGAGCGGGCGGCCGCGGACGCCCTGGCGATCATCGACCCGGTGCGCGCCGACCTGCAGGACCGCGCGCTGCGCCTGGCGGCCCGCCTCTACGCGGAGACGCCGACGGCCTTCGCGCGGCGCATGGCGGCGTACTGGGAGGCCTGCGCGGCCACCGGCCGCGAGCGGCCGGCGGGCGAGCTCGCCGGCCTGGCGGAGGAGCCGGCCGACCGGCCGCCGACGCTCGCGACGCTGGGGGCGACCGCGTGACGGATGAGCCGGGGCCGCGGCGGGTACCCGGAGGGCGCCGCGACGGGCGGCAGACGAGAGGGGGCCGACCGATGACCGACGACCAGCGCGCGAGCGGGGACCCGCCCACCGACGAGGCGGTCGAGGACCACCCGCCGCGCACCGACTGGCGGCCCACCGGCGTCGACCAGCAGACGTCGCTGTGGGCGACGCTCAGGCGCACCTTCGCGGAGTTCAAGGAGGACGACCTCACCGACTGGTCGGCGGCGCTGACCTACTACGGGCTGCTGTCGCTGTTCCCGGCGCTGCTCGCCGTGTCGTCCCTGATCGGCCTGTTCGCCGACCCCCAGACCATCACGGACGTGATCCTCGAGATCGCGCCCGAGTCGGCCGCCGACACGCTGCAGGGGCCGATCGACTCGATCACCTCCAACGAGGGCGCCGCCGGCTTCGCGCTCGTCGTCGGCCTCGCCGGCGCCCTGTGGGGCGCCTCGGGGTACGTCGCGGCGTTCGGGCGCGCCTCGAACGTGATCTACGAGACGCGCGAGGGGCGGCCCTTCTGGAAGCTGCGCCCCATCCAGCTGCTGATCACGCTCGTGCTGGTCGTGCTGATGGTGGTCGTGGTGGGCGCGGTGGTGCTCACCGGGCCGATCGTCGAGGCGATCGCCGGGCCGCTCGGCATCGGCGACACGGCGGTCACGGTGTGGGACTACGCCAAGTGGCCGGTGCTGGCGCTGATGGTGGTGGTGATGCTGTCGATCCTCTACTGGAGCACGCCCAACGTGCGCCAGCGCGGCTGGCGGGCCGTCGTGCCGGGCGTCGTGGTGAGCCTGGTGATCTGGGCCGTCGCCTCGGCCGCCTTCGCGTTCTACGTGGCCAACTTCGGGGCCTACGACCGCACCTACGGCAGCCTCGGCGGGGTCATCGTGCTGCTCGTCTGGATGTGGATCTCGAACCTCGCGCTGCTGCTCGGTGCCGAGCTCAACGCGGAGCGCGAGCGCAGCAGGCAGTTCGCGGAGGAGGTGCCGGGGGCGGACGTCGAGATCCAGCTCGAGCCGCGCGACGAGCCGAAGCGCCCGCAGACGAGCTGAGGGCGGATCGGTGACCCTCGGGCGCACGCGCTGGGCGATCGCGGAGGGCTGGATCCCCTCGGGCGGCACCGGGCCGGAGCCGCTGCAGAGCCACGAGACCGCCTGCATGCTCAACGCCGGCGACGCCGACGCGCACGTCGAGCTGACGCTCTACTTCCCCGACCGGGAGCCGGTCGGCCCCTACCGGGTGGTCGTCCCGGCGCGGCGCACGCTGCACCTGCGGTTCGACCGGCTCGAGGACCCCGCCCCGGTGCCGCGTGACGCCCCGTACGCGAGCGTCATCACGTCCGACGTGCCGATCGTCGTGCAGCACACCCGGCTCGACTCGCGCCAGGCGGCGAACGCGATCATGACGACGGTGGCCTGGGCGGGGTAGGCGGCGCGGCCGCCGCGTCCGCCATGGCGACGAGCAGGGCGACGGCCTCGTCGCGGCGCAGCCCGCCTCCGGGGACGAGGTCGCGCCAGGTGGCGAGCGCGAGGGCGTGGCCGACCGCGGCGCGCAGGCGCGCCCGCCGCCGCCCGCGCAGCCCCCAGCCCCGGGCGAGGTCGTCGGCGAGGGCCCCCATCTGGCCGGCCACCTCCTCCGCCTGGGCCGCCATGGCCGGCACCCGGTCGGCGTCGGCCAGCACGCGGGCCAGCTCCTCGCCCGCCCGGTCGTACCAGGCGTAGAGCGCCCCGAGCGCGGCCGCCAGCCGCTCGCGCGGGTCGGCGATGCCGGCCCAGCCGGCCGGGTCGGGGAACGGGTTGCGCTCGGCCCAGCTCGCCGAGCAGGCGCCGAACAAGGCCTCCTCGGTGGGGAAGTGCGCGTAGACCGTGTGGCGCTGGACGCCCGCCCGCTCGGCGATGGCGCTGATCGTGGTGCGGGCCGGCCCGACCGTGGTGTGCAGCTCGACGGCCGCGTCGACGATGCGCCGCCGGGTGCGGGCCGTCTGCTCGGCGCGGCGGCCTCGACGGGGTGTCGTGGTGGCCTTCATTGCACACCAGTGTACCCCAACCGTTGACGCGGCGAGGGGCGACGTCGTATGGTCGCCGCAAATCAATGCACATCAGTGTGCACTGAACATCCGCGAGGAGGACACCATGCAGGCGATCGACCTCGACCGGCTCGACCTGATGAGCATCGAGTCGCCGACCGACCCGACCCGCCGCCTGCGGGTCGCGTTCCCCATGTCGAGCGCGACCGGCACGGCCGCCAGCGCCTCGGTCTACTTCGAGCTCGACCCGGGCGCGCACGTCGGCGTGCACACCGACTCGGCCGAGGAGTTCCTCGTGATCATGGAGGGCTCCGGCCTGGGCCTGGTCGGCGAGGAGACCGCGCCCGTGCACGCCGGACAGGTCGTGCTGGTGCCGCCGATGGTGCGCCACGACGTCACCAACACCGGCGACGGCCCGCTGCGGGTGTTCGGCACCTTCGCCGCCCCGACGGTCGTCTCGGAGTTCGAGGAGCCGGTCGCGCCCGGCGGCCCGCAGGTGTTCGTGATCGGGGCGTCCTTCCCGATCGCGCTGCCGCTGGCCGAGCCGGCCCTCGTCTAGGAGCACTCGAAGAACGACGGGCGCGTGGCCGACGTCTTCGACGGGCTCCTCGGGCCCGGGGCGGGCGGAGGGTCAGCCGAACGGCGTCCAGGCGCGCGGGGCGAGCGTCGTCAGGTCGCTCGCCATCACGCCCGCGTCCGAGACCGTGTAGAGGGCGCCGCCGGCCACCAGCGCCCGCCGCACCGGCGCCCAGCGACGCAGCGGATCGCCGGGGTGGACCACCCGGGCGATCGGCGTGATGCCGCCCGCGCGGGACACGTTCAGCCCGACCGCCCCGAGGAACGGCGTGCCGCCGTCGGGGTCGTGGCGCTGCGCCGGCAGCACGACGAGCCCGGTGGCCGGCCAGTGCAGGAAGGCGTGGTGGTCCGACTCGGCCTCCGACCAGTCGGTGTCGAGGGCGCGCTGGGCGATGCGGCGCGGCGCCGCGGGGTCGGCGACGTCGAACAGCGACACCTGGGTGCCCTGCGTGCGGCCGCGCGCGTCGGCGGCCTGGCCCACGCCGATCAGCGTGGTGTCGTCGATCGGGTGCAGGTACGAGGAGAAGCCGGGGATCGTGAGCTCCCCGAGTACCGCCGGCCGGGCCGGGTCGGACAGGTCGACGACGTGGAGCGGGTCGACCTGGCGGAACGTGACCACGTACCCCCGCGGGCCGATGAAGCGCACCGCGAAGATCCGCTCGCCGCGGCCGAGGCCGTCGACCTCGCCCACCCGCACCAGGCGCCCCGCCCGCTCGGCGAGCACGGTCACCAGGCTCTGGCCGGCGTCGCCGCGCGGCGTCCACCATGCGGGCTCCTCCGTGCTCGCCACGCGCAGGTGGCCCTCGTGCTCGGAGAGCGAGAACTGGTTGAGCGGGTAGCCGCGCACGGCGCCGCTCGCGCTGTGGACGGTGCGCGCGGGGTCGGACGTGTCGAGCTTGTGGATCAGCGTCGAGCCGTGCGGGGCCCGCCGCGCGCCGGCCGCCGCAGGCGGCCACCAGCGCGGGGTGGCGACGTAGGTGGCGGCCGGGGAGGCGTAGACGACGTCGGCGTCGGTCATGATCGCGTCCGAGTCGAGCAGCCGCAGGCCGCCCTCGGTGCCGACGGTGTGCACGGTCACCGTGCCGAGCCCGGAGAAGACGCGCGGGCGGCTGACGGCGCGGCAGCCGGTGAGCCGCGTGGTGGTGCGCGTCGTCGCCGCGTCGAGCACCCGCACCCGCGGCAGCCAGGCGGCGGCGCGCGAGCGCGTCACGGCGCGCCGGTTGCGCCGCGCCGCCGAGCGCAGGGCCTCGGGGCGCCCGGAGGCCGGCTCGGCCAGCGGCAGGCGGACCGGCTCCGACGCCAGCACCATGCGCACCGTGGCGCCGGTGCGCCGCGCGGCCACCAGCGCGCCGTCGGCGGTCAGGCGCGACACGACCCGCGGACGGGCGGGGTCGGCCACGTCGAACTGGGCCACGACGGTCGCCGCGGGGGCGCCGGGGAGGGCGACGGCGATCGCGTCGGCACCCAGGGGCACGGGCCGCGGCGGCCCGCCCGCGCTGGCGCGAGGGCCGATCACCAGCAGCCGGTCGCCCAGCAGCATGAGCCCGGTCGGCGCCACGCCGCTCACCGCCACGCTGCCGAGCCGCCGCGCGGTGCCCGACGCGACGTCGAGCACCTGGACCCGCTCGCCGGCGATCGCGTAGAGCGTGCGGCCGTCCGTCTTCACCAGGTCCGGCTCGTCGACGCCCGCCTCCTGCACGTTCGTGCCGGAGAACGAGGCCCCGGGCGGCGCCGCGCCCACGGGGGCGGCCTCGGGCGCCCTCGCGCCGCGGTCGCCCGCGGCGCCCGGCGCCAGCGGCGACGGCACGGGCGGCCCGGCGAGGCCCCAGGGCCCCACCTGCGCCAGGGCGCGACGGCGCACGTGGCGCAGGAAGCCGGCGCACGAGCGGAAGCGCGCCAGGGCGGGCGGCGTGGCGCGGGCGCTCGCGGCCGCCGTGGTCGCCGTGGCCGCCGAGCGGACCGGCGGCGCCTCCGCAGCGCCGAGGGCGGGCGACGCCGCGGCCGCCGCCACCGCCACCGCCACCGCGCCGAGCGCGCCACGCACCACGCCGCCCTCCCCGAGCAGGTCACGGGCCGGTGCGGCCCCCGCACATCATGCTGGCCCGGGGGCCGGCCGTCACCCCCCGCGCGGGGCCGTCGCGGCGGCGGGCGGCCCGCCGCGCGCGAGCGCGAAGGCGTCGGCGATGAGCTCGTACGAGCGCCGCCGCGCGGCGTGGTCGTGGACGATCGTGACCACGAGCACCTCCTCTGCGCCGTACTCGTCGGCGACGCCGGCGATCTCCGCGCGCACCGCCGCCGGCCCGCCGACCACCATCCGCCGCTTGCGCCGCATGCGCGGCCGGCCGTCGTCGGCGGGCCGGCGCGCCCGCTCCTCCTCGATGAAGCGCAGGGCGCGCTCCGGCTCGGGCACCGGGATCGGCGTGCCGCGGCGCAGCAGCCGCATCGCCATCGTCACGCTGGCCGCCAGCCGGCGCGCCTCCTCGTCGACGTCCGCGCAGATCGCCGACACGCCGACGGCCACGCGCGGCTCGGGGTGCCGCGGGGACGGCCGGTACAGCTCGCGGTACTCCGCCGCGTACGCGGCGCCCGAGGGGTTGATGAAGTCCGCGAACGCGTAGGGCACCCCCAGCTCGGCGGCCCACAGCGCGCTCTGGCGCGACGAGCCGAGCAGCCACAGCTCCGGCAGGTCGGGCAGGCCCGGCAGGGCCGCGTGCCGGGCGAAGGGGTGCCCCTCCGGCATCTCGTCGCGCAGGTAGGCGGCCAGCTCGGCGAGCTGCTGCGGGAAGTCGTCGGGCGCGGCCTGGCGCCGGTCGCGCTGCAGCGCGTAGGTCGTCTCGGGGTCGGTGCCCGAGGCCCGCCCGATGCCGAGGTCGATGCGCCCCGGGAAGAGTGCCGCCAGGATGCTGAAGGTCTCCGCCACCTTGAGCGGGCTGTAGTGGGGCAGCATCACGCCGCCGCTGCCGACGCGCATGCGCCCGGTGGCCGCGGCGAGCGGGCCGATCAGGGCCTCGGGGCTCGCGCCGGCGAGCAGCGGCCCGCCGTGGTGCTCGGCCACCCAGTAGCGCGAGTAGCCGAGCCCGTCGCAGAGGCGGGCGAGGTCGACCGTGTTGCGCAGCGCCCCGGCGCCGGACGTGCCCTCGGGGACCGGGCTCTGGTCGAGCACGCCGATGCGCAGGGGTCCGCTCACGCCGCCAATCCTAGGAACGGCGCGCGGCCGGGGCCCCGGCCGCGCGCGCCGTCAGGACCCCGGGACCGGTCCCGGGGAGGGGCGCTCCCGCCACGCGAACAGCCGCTGCAGGTCGCCGTCGGTGTCCACGGCGACCGCGGGGATCATCAAGCGGCGTGCCTCCACACCGCCCAGGCCCCGACGTCGTTCGTCCAGCGGGCGACGCGGCTCCGCGAGCCGTTCCACGTGCCCTCGGCCGGGGCGCCCCTCTCGCAGGTCGTGCCCTCGCCGCGCTGGATCTCCTCCGACGCGAGGTGGCCGTCGTACGACCGGTCCATGGCCTCGGCGGTCGCGGGCTGCTCGTGGTGGACGGTGACGCCCGCCGTCTCGCAGCGCACGCTGGGGTGGCCTCGCCGGCGCGCGCCGTGTCGGCGGTGCGCGCGCGGTCCGTCCTCGAGGCCCCGGGCACGCGGGCGTGCCGCTTCCCCCATGGCGCGGTGACCGTCGCCTGGAGCGACGCCCCGCCCTCCCGTGCGACCTGGAGCCCGGAGACGTACGGGCCGTCGGCGACGACCAGCGCCGTGGCCGCGAGCGGACGCACCGGCCGGCCGCCCGTGGGGTCAGCCCTCCCGCTCGGGCGTGCGCGGCTCACGCAGCGTCCCGGCGTGGGCCCGCGCGGTGGGGTCGCGCCGGGTCTTGGCGATGCTGGCGGCCACGGTGACCGCCAGCACGACGCCGATCACGACCAGCGAGGCGCCGGTCGAGACCTCGGGCACCGAGTCGTCGAGCGTGTGCCCGTAGTGCAGCACCAGCTTGGCGCCGATGAAGGCGAGGATCAGCGACAGGCCGACCGACAGGTAGACGAGCCGGTCGAGCAGCCCCGAGACCAGGAAGTAGAGGGCCCGCAGGCCGAGCAGCGCGAAGGCGTTCGCCACGAAGACGATGTACGCCTCCTCCGTGACGCCGAAGACGGCCGGGATGGAGTCGAGCGCGAAGAGGATGTCCGTCGTGGCGACCGCCAGCAGCACGAGGAACAGCGGCGTCAGCATCCGCCGGCCGGCGACCCGCGTCACGAAGCTGCCGCCGTGGTAGTCGTCGGTGATCGGGAAGCGCCGCCGCGCGAACGCCACGAGCGCGTTGTCCTCCACCGAGGGGTCCTCGTCGCGATGGCGGAAGAGCTGGATCGCCGTGCCGATCAGCAGCAGCCCGAACACGAGGAACATGAACGAGAACGTGCTGATCAGGGCCGCGCCGAGCGCGATGAAGATCGCCCGCAGCACCAGGGCGCCGACGATCCCGATCGTGAGCACCTTCTGCTGGTGCTCCGCCGGCACCGCGAACGTGGTCATGATGATCACGAACACGAACAGGTTGTCGACGGAGAGGCTCTTCTCGACGATGTAGCCGGCGAAGTACTCGGTGCCGTAGTCCCAGCCGGCGAGGAACCCGAAGACCACGCCGAAGGCGATCGCCACGGCGATGTAGAAGACCGACCACCAGACCGCCTCGCGGAAGCCCACGATGTGGGCCCGCTTGCCGCCGGAGCGCAGCAGGTCGAGCGCGAGCAGGCCGACGATGACCGCCACGGTGATGGCCCAGGCGGCGAGGGAGACGTCGAGCACGGCGGCAGGCTACCCGGCCGCGGGGGCGTTCAGTCGAGGAAGCCGATCTGCGAGAGCGGCCAGTAGGTGACCTCGGCCTGGCCGATCACGTTGTCGAGCGGCACGAAGGGGTCGGGCGCCCACTGGTGGCTGTCGCACGAGCCCGGCCGGTTGTCGCCGAGCACGAACAGGCGGTCCTGCGGCACCTGGAAGGTCCGCGTCGGCTGGTCGTCGCGCTGGCGCGGGTTGGGCAGGGCGTCCTCCACCACGAACGGCTCGCCGTTGACGATCGTGGGGCCGCGCTCGTGCACCTCGACCGTGTCGCCGGGGAGCCCGATGACGCGCTTCACGTAGGGGACGTTGCCGCCGCCCGCGGCGCCGCAGGTGCGGGTGGCGGAGCGGGGCGGGTCGAACACGATGATGTCGCCGCGCTCGATGTCGCGGAACCGGTAGATGACCCGGTTGGCGATGATCCGGTCGTCGGCCTGGATCGTCGGGACCATCGACTCGGTCGGGATCTCGTAGGGCTTGGCGACCGACGCCTGGATGACGAACGCGAGCGCCACCGCCACCGCCACGGGCAGCAGGAACTCCTTGACGAAGCGGCGCATCCTCAGCGGGTCCCGTGCGGCATCGCGACATCTTGCCGCATCGCGCCCGCCCGGGGACGCCCGCGCGTCGCCTCAGCCGCCGTCGGCGATCACCAGGTCGCGCAGGCTCTCGTACTCCTCCCGGCACGCGGGGCACCCGGCGAGGTGCGCTCGCATGCCGGGCACGCCGGCCCCGGGGCCCTCGCGCAGCTCCAGGTCGACGTGGCGGTCGAGCTCGTCGAAGCACTCGTCGCAGCCGAGCTCCGGCCCCTCGGGCCCGAGCAGCAGGGCGAGCGCCCGCGCGAGGTCGGGGGCGCCGCTCACCCCGCCTCCCCGTCGCCGCCGGCCGGCGAGAGGCCGCGCGCGGCGAGGTGGCGGCGCAGCGCGCGGCGGCCGTCGTGGAGCGTCTTGTAGAGCGCGCCGCGGGTCGTGCCGAGACGCTCCGCCAGCACGTCGATCGGCACGCCGTCGAGCACCGTCGCGAGCAGCACCCGCCGCTGGTGCGGCGACAGCGCGACGTCGATGCCCTCGCGCACCGCGCCGAGCAGCTCGGCCTGCTCGGCGCTGGCCCGCGGGCCGGGGCCCGGCGCCGACATCCCCTCCCAGCGGCCGGGCTCGAGCGGCAGCTCGCGCGCCTGCCACGCGCGGCGTCGCACCTTCGTGGCCGCCTCGAGCACGGCGAACTTGTAGACCCAGGTGCTGAAGCGGCTGGCGCCGCGGAAGTCGTCGAGCCGCGCCACGACGCTCATCAGCGCGTCGTCCGCCGCCTCGAGGGCGATCTCGTCGAGTCGGCCGCGCAGGTGCGCCAGCCCGGCGGCGCGGCGGCCCACCTCGAAGCGCGCGGCGCGCAGCAGCAGCGCGTGCAGCCGCGCCAGGGCGTCCTCGCGCTCGGCGCCTGCGCCGCGCAGGTCGCGCAGCCACTCGCGCGACTCCGCGTCGGGCCGGGGCGGCGTGCCGGGGGCGACGGCGCTCACGGGCGCGCCGCCGGGCCGCGCAGCGGCCAGAGGATGCGCGCCGCGGTCTCGGGCGGGCATCCCCGCTCCACCAGGCCGATCAGCGCGTGCAGGTCGACGCCCGGCTCGCGGGCGAGGCGCTCGGCCAGGCCGCGCGGCACGCCCGCGTGCTCCAGCGCGCCTCTGCGCCATCGGACGACGTTCCGGGGGTGGCGGGGGGTGGTCTCCACGCGCGGTGAGTGTCCCACGGCGCGCGGTTCTTACCGTCGTCGCCGACGCCGGTGGAACCGGCCGCGCCGCCGGCACGTACCTCCATGTGAACGCGGGCGACGAGCCCGCCCGACCGGGAGCCGCCATGACGACCGCACCAGCAGCCCTGCGACACCTCGACGACCGCGGACCGGCCGCGCCGGGCGACCGCGGCGACCCGGCCGAGCGCGCCGTCGCCGACCTGCTCGACGCGCTGGGCGTCGACCGCGCCGCCGAGGGGCTCGCCGACACCCCGCGCCGCGTGGCCGGGGCGCTGCGCGAGCTGCTGCGCCCCGTGCCGTTCCGGGCCACGACCTTCCCCAACGAGGGCTACGACGAGCTCGTGGTGGTCTCGGGGATCGCCTTCGCCTCGCTGTGCGAGCACCACCTGCTGCCGTTCACGGGCGTCGCCCACGTCGCCTACCTGCCGGGTGAGCGCATCATCGGCCTCTCGAAGCTGCCGCGGCTCGTGGAGCACCGGGCGCGCAGGCCGCAGGTGCAGGAACGCCTCACCGCCGAGATCGCCGACTGGCTGCAGGACGAGCTGCGGCCCGCCGGGGTGGGGGTGGTGCTGGAGGCGACCCACTCCTGCATGGGCCTGCGGGGCGTGCGCCAGCCGGGGGCGGTCACGACCACCTCGGCGTTGCGCGGGCGGGTGCGGGATGATCCGCGCACGCGCCAGGAGTTCCTGGAGCTGATCCGCCACCGCGCCGAGCGTCCGTGAAGGGGGAGCGATCGTGACCGAGCCGGGGACCATCCTGATCGTGGGCGCGAGCCTCGCCGGCGCCAAGGCCGCCGAGGCGTTGCGCGACGAGGGCTACGGGGGGCGCGTGCTGCTGGTGGGCGACGAGCCCGAGCGGCCCTACGAGCGCCCGCCGCTGTCGAAGGGCTACCTGGGGGGATCCGACGAGCGCGCCTCGGTCTACGTGCACCCGCCGGGCTTCTACGAGGAGCGCGACATCGAGCTGCGCACCGGCACGACCGTGACCGCGATCGACCCCGGCGCGCGCACGGCGGCGCTCGGCGACGGCGAGACCGTGCGGTGGGACCGCCTGCTGCTGGCGACCGGCGCCGAGCCGCGGCGCCTGCCGCTGCCGGGCGCCGACCTCGACGGCGTGCTGCTCCTGCGCACCCTGGCCGACTCGGACCGGCTGCGCGAGGTCATCGCCGCCGGCGGCCGGCTGGTGGTGGTGGGCGCCGGCTGGATCGGCTGCGAGGCGGCCGCGGCGGCCCGCTCCGGCGGCATGGAGGTGACGCTGCTCGAGCAGGCGCAGGTGCCGCTGGAGCGGGTGCTGGGCCCGGAGGTGGGGGGCATCTACCTCGACCTGCACCGCGAGCACGGGGTGGAGTACGTCGCCGGGGCGCGCCTGGAGGCGATCGAGGGCGACGGCCGCGCCGAGCGCGTCCGGCTCGCCGACGGGCGGTCGATCGACTGCGCCGCCGTGGTGCTGGGCGTGGGGGTCGCCCCGCGCACCGCGCTGGCGGAGGCCGCCGGGCTGGCGGTGGAGAACGGCGTGCTGGTCGATGCGACGCTCGAGTCGTCGGCGCCCGGCGTGTTCGCCGCGGGCGACGTCGCGAACGCCGACCACCCCTTCTACGGCCGCCGGGTGCGGGTGGAGCACTGGGCCAACGCGCTCAACCAGGGCCTCTGCGCGGCGCGCAACATGCTGGGCCGGGGCGAGCGTTACGAGCGCCTGCCGTACTTCTACTCCGACCAGTACGACGCCGGCATGGAGTACTCGGGGCTGGCCGAGGGGGACGCCCGCGTGGTGATGCGCGGCGACCGGGCGGCGCGCGAGCTGGTGATCTTCTGGCTCGACCCCGAGGACCGGCCCCTCGCGGGCATGAACCTCAACGTCTGGGACGTCAACGCGGCGGTGCAGGAGTTGATCCGTTCCCGGCGGCCGCTCGACCCGGCCCGGCTGGCCGACCCGGGGGTGCCGCTCGACCGGCTCTGAGCGCCGCCGTCAGAAGACGTGGCGGTAGGCCGAGCAGCCGCGGCAGACCTCGGGCGGCTGCTCGGTGAGGAGCGCCTCGCGGAACGCGCCGTACGCGGGGCCGCTCCAGATCTCCTCGAACGACGACTCGCCGAGGTCGCCGAGCGTGGCGCGCTCGGCGCCCATGACCATGCAGCAGGGCTGCACCTCGCCGCGGTGGGTGACGTAGGCCGACCGCCACGGCCAGTCACAGCCCGCCACGCCGGGCGCGCGCGGCTCGGGCGGGCGCGGCGGCGAGGGCAGGCGCAGCGTCACGCCGAGCTCGGCGGCGAGCGCCCGCGCGGCGTCCATCACCGCGCCCGTCTCGGCCGGGGCGTCCTCGCTCCACAGCGCCTCGCCGGCGACGAAGGCGCGCAGGCCCTCGTAGCCGCCGCCCGGGTCGGCGTCGGCGAACGAGTGCGAGAGGCCCTGCACCCACAGGCGGGGCACCCCCCAGTCGGCGGTCAGGCGCACGAGGTCGGGCAGCAGGTGCAGCGTGCGGCGCATCGCCACGGCCACGAGCTCGATCTCGGGCGCCGGCTCGCCGGCCTCCCGCACGACGGCCATCAGGTCGCGCACGTTGGCCTCGAGGCGGCCGAGCTCGCCGCCGCGGCGGATGGCGGCGTACGCCTCGGGCGTCGGGGCGTCGACCGAGACGTGCAGCCAGCCGAGGCCCGCGTCGATCAGCGCCCGGGCGCGCGCCCGGGTGAGCAGGAGCCCGTTGCTGTTGAAGCCCACGCGCACGCCCCGCCCGGCGGCGTAGGCGACCATGTCGACGATGCGCGGGTGCAGCAGCGGCTCACCCAGCCCCTGCAGCGTCAGCCGCCGTAGCCCCGGCAGGCCGTCCACCAGCTCGCGGAAGCGCTCGAAGGGCATGGCGGCGGCCGAGCGGCCCAGCGCCGGACGGTGGCTGACCAGGCACATCGGGCAGCGCAGGTTGCAGGCCCCGGTGACCTCCAGCTGCAGCTCCCGTGGCGGCGGCGGCGACGCGGTCTGCGAGCGACCGGGCTCCGGCATACGTGACGATTACCACGTTCGGCCGCCGCGGCGATACGGGCCGGGTGGCGCGGCGCGCTAGGGTGAGCCGACCGTTCCGCCGGAACGCCGGATGTGACGAGGACGCATGGCGCGAGGGGCACGGCTCATCAGGGGGCTCGGGCGGCTGTCCGGCGCGGCCCGCATGCGGGGCGTCGAGGAGGAGCTGCGGGCGAGCCGCGACCGCCTCCGGCTGGCGCTCGACGCCGCCGGCATGGGCGTCTGGGACTGGGACCTCGCCGACGGCGGGCTGCTGTGGTGGGGCGACCTCGAGCGGGTGCACGGCATGGCGCCCGGCAGCTTCGACGGCACGTTCGAGCGGTTCCTCGCCGCGGTGCACGCCGACGACCGCGCCGCCGTGCAGGAGCGCATCGGCCGCACGCTGACCACCGGCGAGCCGTTCTCGGCCGAGTTCCGGGCCGTCGGGGACGACGGCCGGGTGCGCTGGGTGTCCACCGAGGGCACCGCCGTCTTCGACCGGGCCGGGCGCCCGCGGCGCATGCTCGGCGTCGCCCGCGACGTCACGGACGTGCGGCGCGCCGACGCGGCCCTGCGCGAGAGCGAGGACCGCTTCCGGCGCATGGCCGATCACGCGCCGGTGCTGATCTGGGTCTCCGACCCGTCCGGCGCGCGCACCTGGCTCAACGCGGAGTGGCTGCGCCACACGGGCCGGTCGATGGAGCAGGAGCTCGGCGACGGCTGGGCGGAGAACGTGCACCCGGACGACCTCGAGCGCCGCCTGCGCGCCTCGCGGCGCGCGATCGAGCGGCGCCAGGCCTTCGAGATCGAGTACCGGCTGCGGCGGGCCGACGGCTCGTACGGCTGGGTGCTCGACCGGGCGGTCCCGCGCATCGGCCGCGACGGCGACTTCGCCGGGCTGATCGGCTCGTGCGTCGACATCACCGCCCGCCTCGAGCACGAGCGCCGGGGCGAGCTGCTGGCCGAGATCGGCGTGGTGCTGAACGGCCCCATGGCCCTCGAGGGCCGCCTCGACGGCCTCGTGCGGACCGTCCTGCCCGCCGTCGCGGACAGCTGCGTGGTCGACCTGATCACGGGGCCCGGCCGGCTGGTGCGGGCGGCCGCCGCCCACGTCGACCCGGAGCGGAGCCGCGTCCTGGCGGACCTCCCGCCGCCGCTCGAGGACAGCCCCATCGGCGAGGTGGCCGCCACGGGCCGCCCGATGCTGCTGCCCGACGTGAGCGACGAGCTCACCGAGCGGTACTCGCGCGGGCCCGCCGACGCGCAGGCGCGCGCCCGCCTGCGCGTGCGGTCGGCGGTCGTCGCCCCGCTCGTCGCCCGCGGGCGACGCATCGGCGTGCTGTCGCTCTCCACGAGCCGCGACCACTCCGACCGGCGGCTCACGGAGGACGACCTGGGCCTGGCCGAGGAGATCGCCGAGCGGGTGGCGCTCGCGGTCGACAACGCCCGCCTCTACGAGAGCGAGCACGAGCTGCGGCGCCAGATGGAGTTCCTCCTCGAGGCCGGGGCGCTGCTGTCGTCGTCGCTCGACCACGAGGCGACCCTGCGCGCGCTCGCGGCGCTGGTCGTGCCGGACCTCGCCGACTGGTGCGCCGTCCACCTCCGCTCCGAGTCGGGCGGGCTGACCCCGGTCGCGATCGCCCACGCCGACCCCGAGCGCGAGCGCTGGGCGTCCGAGCTGGCGGCCC
The DNA here is from genome assembly GCF_018141525.1 of Miltoncostaea marina. Lineage (GTDB taxonomy): Bacteria > Actinomycetota > Thermoleophilia > Miltoncostaeales > Miltoncostaeaceae > Miltoncostaea > Miltoncostaea marina. Next base: position 3,011,452 of record NZ_CP064655.1, on the reverse strand, counting down.
GCCACCCCGGTGACCCGGACGCGCTCGCCGGCCCGTCGGCGGTGGTGCGCACCGGCGAGCCGCAGCTGGTGGAGCAGGTCACCGACGAGCTGCTCGTCGCCGCCGCGCGCGACGAGCAGCACCTGGGCGTGCTGCGCGAGATGGGGCTGACCTCGTACGTGTGCGTGCCGCTCGCCGTGCGCGGCCGGCCGATCGGCGCGCTGAGCCTGCTGGCGACGCGCGAGTCGGGCCGGCGCTTCGGGCCGGCCGACCTGCGCCTGGCGCGCCAGCTCGCCGAGCGCGCCGCGGTGGCGATCGACAACGCGCGCCTCTTCCGGGCCCAGCAGCGCATCGCGGACACGCTGCAGCAGGCGCTGCTGCCCGCCGAGCTGCCCGTCGTGCCGGGGGCCGCGCTCGGCGCCGCGTACCTGCCGATGGGCACGGGGGTGGAGGCCGGCGGCGACTTCTACGACGTCGTGCGCTCGGAGGACGGCCGCTGGCTGGTGGTGATCGGGGACGTCTGCGGCAAGGGGCCCGAGGCCGCCTCGCTGACCGCCCTCGCCCGCTACACGATCCGCGCGCTCGCCCAGCACGACCCCTGCCCGGCGCGCCTGCTCGCGCAGCTCAACGACGCGGTGCTGCACCAGCGCCCCGGCAGCACCCAGTTCCTCACCGCGTGCGCCGGCCTCGTCGAGCGTGCCGGCGCGGGGCTGCGGGTGACGCTGGCGTCGGCGGGCCACCCGCCGCCGCTCGTGCTGCGGGCGTCGGGCGCCACCGAGTGGGTGCGGGCGTCGGGCCCGCTGGTCGGCATCCGTCGCTCGATCCGTCCGGCGCCGGCCGAGGTCGCGCTGGAGCCCGGCGACCGTCTGCTGCTCTACACCGACGGCCTGACGGAGGCGCGCACGGGCCGCGGCCGGTTCCTCGGCGAGGAGGGCCTCGCCGCGGTGGCGGCGGAGATTGCGGACGCCCCGGCGGCGGAGCTGGCCGGCAGGGTCGCCGACCGGGTGCGGGAGATGTGCGGCGGGCGGCTGCACGACGACGTGGCCGTGCTCGTGGTGGGCGCCGCGGCGGCGCGCGCGGCGCGCGGCGACGGCGTCCCGGCGCGCGCCGACGACGCGGCGGGCCACGGCTAGGCGCGCGTGGGGGGTGAGCGCTTCCGTGACCGCCGCGAGGCGGGGCGCGTGCTCGCCTCGCTGCTCGCCGGCGCGGCCGGCGACGACCTGGTGGTGCTCGGCCTGCCCCGCGGCGGCGTCCCGGTGGCGTGGGAGGTCGCCCGCGCGCTCGGCGCGCCGCTCGACGTGGTCGTGGTGCGCAAGCTCGGGGTGCCCGGCCGCGAGGAGCTGGCCATGGGCGCCGTCGCGAGCGGCGGGGTGCTCGTGGTGAACGACGACGTCACCGCCGGGCTGCGCCTCGGCGACGCGGAGCTGCGCCGCGCCGCGCGGGCGGCGATCGCCGCGGTCGAGGAGCGCGAGGCCCGCTACCGGGCGGGCCGGCCCGCGCTCGACCTGCGCGACCGCCGGGCGCTGCTGGTCGACGACGGGCTCGCCACCGGCGCCACGATGCGGGCGGCCGTGGGCGCCGTGGCCCGCGCCGGCGCGGCCGCCGTGATCGTGGCCGTGCCGGTGGGCGCCGCCGAGGTCTGCGCGCGCCTGCGGGCCGAGGTGGACGACCTGGTGTGCGCACGCACGCCCTCGCCCTTCCGGGCGGTCGGCGCCTGGTACCGCGACTTCGAGCCGACCTCCGACGAGGAGGTCCGGGCGCTGCTGGCGCGGCCCCCCGCGGAGGCGCCCTGAGGCCTCCGCGGGTGACGCCCGCCGTGGTGCCCGCCTAGGCGCCCTGGGTGACGCCCGTGGTGGCCTCCCAGGCCGGGCCGCGGCCGCCCGTCGCCTGCACCAGGTTGCCGTGCGAGAGGATGCCGACCAGCCGGCCGCCGTCCTCCACCACCGGCAGGCGGCGGATCGCGTCGTCGGCCATCCGTTCGCCGGCGAGGTCGAGCGGGTCGTCGGGCGAGATCGTGTGCACCGCCGTGCTCATCGCGTCGGCCACCTTCACGCCGCGCGGATCGCCGTCGCCCTCCGCCACGCAGCGGATGACGATGTCGCGGTCGGTCAGCACGCCCACCAGGCGGTCGTCGTCGACCACCGGCAGGAAGCCGGCGCCCTCGTCGCGCATCGCGCGGGCGGCGTCCCCGATCGTGTCGCCCGAGGAGACGGTGCGGATGGTCTCGGCCATGGCGTCACGGACCTTCACTGGGCTCCTCCTGCTCCGATTGCCGTACTGGTCGACCGGTGCCCGCGGGGTGCACCGCCAAACGCGACCCGGTGCCGCGCGACCGCCGGCTCAGCGCCCGCCGGCGCCCAGCCGGCGCAGCGCCGGCCCGGCGGCGCGGGCGTGGCGGCCGCTGCCGCGCCACGGGTCGCCGCCCTCGTCCAGGCGCGCCCCGATGGTGGCGATCGTCCACGACCGCGGGCCGAGCGCGGGGTCGTCGAGCTCCTCCCATCGCAGGGGGGTGGCGACGGGCGCGCCCGGCAGGGGCCGCACGGCGTAGGGGGCCACCGCGTGCTGCCCGTACCGGTTGCGCCCCACGTCCACGTAGATCCGCTCCCCGCGCTCGGCGCGGCGGAACGCGGTGGTCAGGCGCGCCGGGTCGAGCGCGACGGCGGCCTCGCCGAGCGCCCGGGCGAGCGCGTGCACCTCGTCGAAGCGGGCGCTCCGGCGCAGCGGGGCGACGACGTGCAGCCCGCGCGAGCCCGTCGTCATGGCGAACGGCGCCAGGCCCGCGTCGCGCATCAGGTCGCCCACGGCCCGCGCCGCCGCCCGCACCTCGGCGAAGCGCTGCACGGTGGGGTCGAGGTCGATGACCAGCCGGTCGGGCACCTCCAGCCGGTCCGCGCGGCTGGTCCAGGCGTGCGGCGTGATCACGTTCTGCCCCGCCAGGTACACGAGCGTGGCCGCGTCGCGGGCCACCACGTGGCGGATGGTGCCGCCCTCGCGCTTGGGCACGGCCACGGTGGCGATCCAGCGGGGGAAGTGGCGCGGGGCGTCCTTCAGGAAGAAGCCGTCCCCCGCGATGCCCCCCGGGAAGCTGTGCAGCGCCAGCGGCCGCCCCCGCACGTGCGGCAGCATCGCGGGGGCCACGCGCGCGTAGTGGCGGGCCAGGTCGAGCTTGGTCAGGCCCGCGTCGGGGAACAGCACGCGGTCGGCGTTGCTGATGGGCACGGAGCGGCGCCCCGCCCGGACGGCCCGCGCGCCCGGCGGGCTCACTCGCGCACCACCTTCGCGGCGGGCGTGTCGTCGCGCAGGCCGAGGAACCGCGGATGGCGCAGGCGGCCGTCCCGGGTCCACTCGGTGAAGGCCACCTGGGCGACGAGCCGGGGCTCGACCCAGGTGGCGCCCGCCTCGCGCACGGGGTCGGCGAACGGCGACGCGCCGGTGCGCAGCGGGCCCAGGCGCGCGGCCAGGTCCCGCAGGGCGGCGCGGGTGAAGCCGGTGCCCACCTTGCCCGCGTAGCGCAGCCGCCCGCCCTCGTGGTAGCCGAGCAGCAGGGCGCCGAGGTCGGTGCGGCTGCCGCGCGGCGCCGTGTAGCCGCCGACCACGAGCTCCTGCTCGGCCGAGCACTTGAGCTTGCGCCAGTCGGCGGAGCGGCCGTGCGCGTAGGGGGCGTCCGGGCGCTTGGCGATGAGGCCCTCCCAGCCGCGCCGGCAGGCGTCGGCGAGCAGCGCGGCGCCGTCGCCGGTGCGGTGGGGCGTCGTGCGGATGGGGCCGCCGGGGGCCACCGCGGCGCGCAGCAGCCGCTTGCGCGCCCGCAGGGGCAGCGCGGTGGTGTCCCGCCCGGCCAGGTGCAGCACGTCGAAGACGTAGAGGAACGCCCGCGCGGGCCGTCCGCCGCGCGACTGCAGGCGCTCGAAGCTCGTGCGGGCGCCGTCGAACGCCACGATCTCGCCGTCGAGCGCGCACCGGGGCGCCGCGGCCGTGGCGAGGGCGGCCGCGATGCCGGGGAAGCGGCCGTCCAGCGGCAGGTCGTTGCGCGAGCGCAGGCGCACCCGGTCGCCGTCGCGCAGGGCGATGCAGCGGATGCCGTCGAGCTTGCGCTCGAACAGCCAGCCCGGCTCGGAGAACGGCTCGTGCACGAGCACGGCCGCCATGGGCTCGACGCGCCGGGGCACCGACTCCGCGCGCAGCAGGGCGCGCAGCTCGTCGGGGAGGGTGGCGAACGGATCGCCCGCGGCCGCGGGCGCGCTCACGGGCATCGCCGGCGGCGCATGGCGGCCACGGTACCGCCTGGGCCGGCGGCGCGCTTGACCGCGGGCGTACGCTGATCCGAGACAGCGTCTTCGTTGCGCGGCCGACCCGGCCGGCACCGCGGCCGGTGGCGACGGCGAGCGGAGACGCGGGCCATCCTGTCCCTTGTGGACTTCAGCAGGCGCGAATGGGCCGTGCTCGGCCCGCTCGCGACCGTGGGCTTCTTCGAGGTCTACGACGTGGCCCTGCTCACCCTCGCCGCGCCGCGGATCGCCGACGGCCTCGGCGTCAGCATCGCGGCGTTCGCCGTGGGCGTGGCGATCATCCGCCTCGCGACGCTCGGCAGCGTCCCGCTCCTGCGCCTCGCCGACCGGTGGGGGCGACGCACCATGCTCCTCTGGTCGCTGGCGCTCTTCACGCTCGCCACCGGCGCGACCGGGCTCGCCTGGGGGCTCGTCTCGTTCGTGGTGCTGCAGGGGGCGGCCCGCGTGTTCCTCGCCGCCGAGGCCGGGCTCGCGAACCTCGTGATCGCGGAGGAGCTGCGGCCCGACCGGCGGGGCACCGGGCTCGCCGCGCTCGGCATCGTCTCGGGCATCGGCTACGGCGCCGTGGCCGGGCTGCTGCTCGTCGTGCCGCTCACGCCGCTCGACTGGCGCCTCTTCTACCTGGTCGCCCTGGCGCCGCTCGCCATGGCCGCCCTGCTGCGGCGCCGCCTCCCCGAGACGCGGGCCTTCACGGTGGCCCGGGCGTCGTCGCGGCTGCAGTCGTCGCTGTGGCCGCGCATCCCGCCGGCCGACCGCCGCCGCCTGTGGCGGGTCGTCGGCGTGGTGGCGGCGTTCGGGATGGTCCAGACGAGCGGCTTCTTCTACGCCTCGGACCTGGCGCAGACGGAGTACCGCTGGAGCGGGGTCTTCACCGGCCTGATCCTCGCCTCGGCCGTGTTCGGGGTGCTCGGCTTCTGGCTGGGCGGCAGGCTCGGCGACGTCGTCGGGCGCCGGCCGATGATCGCCACCGCGATGGTGGCGGGCGCCGCGGGCACGGTGCTCGTCTTCACCGAGGTGCGCCTGCTCTTCGCGCCGGGCTTCCTGCTCGCGACGGCGGGCTCGTGCTTCGTCGCCGCGTCGGTCGCCTACCTCGCCGAGCTCTTCCCGACCGAGGTGCGTGCGACGACCACCGCGTTCGTGCTCGCCTGCCAGGTGGTGGCGGGCTCCGTGGGCCTGGCGGCCCTCGGCGCCCTGACGGGCGCCGTGAGCCCCTCCGTGCTGCTCGTCGCGCTGGGCGCGTGCCTGGCGCCGGCGGCGCTCGCCCTGCGCGGGCTGCCCGAGACGGCGCGCCGCGACCTCGTGGGCGCCGGCGCCGCCGCGGGGTTCACCCGGGCGGACGCCGGCGTCCAGGGGGTCAGCCGGTGACGGCGGGGGCGACGGCGGGCGCCGCCCGGACCGGCCGCACGGCGGTGCGGGCCGCGGCCCGCACGGTGCGGGCGTTGGACGCCGAGGCGACGGCCACGTTGCGGACCGTGCGGTCGAGCCGCGGCCGCGTGCGCAGCCACACCTTCACCGTGCGCGTGGCGCCGGGGCGCAGCGTGCCGATGCGGATCACGACCGCGCCGCGGTCGAGCCGCGCCCGGGCCGGCAGGCGGCGCAGCAGGGTGCCCGCCGGGATGCGGTCACGGATCACGACGCCGCGCGCCACGCGCCGGCTCGTGTTGGTCACCGTGATCCGGTAGGTGATCACGCGCCCGGCCACGGCGCTGCGGGGCGCCCGCTTGACGATGCGCAGGGCGGCACGGGCGGGGCCCGGCCGGCCGGTCGTCACGGGCGCGACGGCGACCGGGGTCGGCGCCGGCGTGACGACGGGCGCCGCCTGGGCGGTCAGGGCCGCCTCGGCCGTGATCGTCGTCGGCAGGACGTAGCCCATGTCCTGCGGCGAGCCGCGGTGGGGCAGGTGCGTGGCGCGCCACAGCACCCCGCCGGCGGCGGTCGCGCGGATGCGCACCTCGCCGGCGGCCGCCGGTGTGACGGCGACCTGGGCGCTGCCCTCGGCGAGCGTCACGCGGGCGGCCGACAGCGTCGCCGAGCCGGCGACGACCGCGAGGTCGACCTCGGCGCCGGGCGTGCCGGTGACCGTGACGACGCCCGGCTGTCCGGCCGTCAGCCCGCCCTCGGGGCCGCTGAGCGCCAGCGTGGTGGCGGCGGTGCGGCCGGCGGCCATGATCCGCAGCGCGTAGGCGCGCCCGTTGAGCGCGGGGTCGCTGGTGACCTCGCGGACGTTGAGCGCCTGCCCGGTGAGCTGCCAGATCGCCACCTGGATGGCGGCCGCCTCGAAGCCCGGCTCGTCGGCGGCGGCGATGAGGTCGTCGGCCCGGGTCATGAGCCAGGCGGCCTGCGCGTAGCCGGGCCCCGCGAGCTCGGGGGCGTCGGCGGCGGTCTGCAGGTCGACGGGGAAGACGGTGCCGCCCGCGATGCTGCGGGCCGTGTCGACGCACCAGGCGGCGACCTCGTAGGCCGGGCCGCCGGACGGCGTGACCTGGATGACGGAGCGGCCCGGGTCCTCCCAGGTCGAGCCGCCGCCCGGGAGCTGGATGCGGACGTCGTGGCCCAGGGTCGGTCCACGATCGATGACCTCGATCGAGCCGGGGGCCGCGTTCGCGGCCGAGGCGCCGATGAGCAGCAGTGCCACCGCGAGGATCGCGACGGCGAGTGCGCGCGCCGCGCGCGCCGGTGCGGCGTGCCGGCGCTGGAGTGTGGTGCTGGGGAACATGGCGATCACCCTCTCTGGCGATCTCGCGACGGTCGGTGTCCATGTCATGGTCCGCCGATCCGATGGGATGCGCATCGGGGACGTCGCCCCGGTGCGGATGCTCCTTTCCCGCAGCCAGGCGCGGTCCGGCAGGACCTCCGGGGGGTTTTCCGCTAACCCTTCGGTTGGAATCCGCCGGATCCGGCGAGCGGTGCCGCTCAATCCCCCGGTCGGGCGCCGGCCGCGCCGGCGAGCGCCTGGGCCACGTCGAGCGTCGAGAGCACGCCCACGGGGCGCCCCGACCCCTCCGCGACGACCACCAGGTGCTGGGTGCGCGCCTCGCGCATCTGGTGGACGGCGGTGCCGAGCGGGGCGTCGGCGGCGACGCTCTCGAGTGGCGCGCTCGCGTGCTCGGCCACCGTGCCGCCGGCGCCGGGACCGTCGAGGGCCGCGATCAGGTCGAGGTCGGACAGCACGCCCACGAACCGCGGCTCGTCGTCGTCGGGGGTGTGGGCGACCACCGCCAGGCAGTGGATCCGCTCGGCCGCCATGAGCTCGGCCGCGTCGGCCAGCGGCATGTCGGCCGCGCAGGCGCGGATGGGCGAGGACATCACGTCCCCGACGCGCCACCCGGACAACCGCTGGCGTGGATCGCCGGCCATGGGGCCATCATGCCACCGCCGGCGGCGCGGCACGACGCCGCGCCCCGGGCCCGCCGGCGCCCGGGGCGGCGTCACACGCGGAAGCGCCCCACGAGCTCGCTGAGCCCGCGGGCCTGGGCGGCGACGGCCGCCGCGGAGGCCGACAGCTCCTCGGCCGAGGCGGCGTTCTCCTCCGAGACCGCGGCGACGGCGCCGATCGAGTCCTGCACCTGCACGGCGCCGGCCTCGAGCTGCTGGGCCGCGGCGGCGACCTGCGAGACCTCGCTCGCGACGTCGGCGACGCGCTGACGGATCGCCTCGAAGGCGCCGCCCGCGGCGGTGACCTTCGCCGAGCCCTCGCCGACCTCGCGGCGGCCCTCGTCCATGGCGGACACGGCCCGCTCGGTCTCGCGCTGGATGTCGCGGATGATCGTCTCGATCGAGCCGGCGGCCGCCTGCGACTCCTCGGCCAGCTTGCGCACCTCGTCGGCGACGACGGCGAAGCCGCGCCCCTGCTCGCCCGCGCGGGCGGCCTCGATGGCCGCGTTCAGGGCCAGCAGGTTGGTCTGGTCGGCGATCTGGGTGATCGTGCCGACGATCTGGCCGATCTCCCGCGACCTCACGCCCAGGCCGCCGACCACCTCGGCGACGCCGTCCACGGCGTGCTCGATGCGGCCCATCGCCCCGGTGGCGTCCTGGGTGGACCGCGCCTGGTCGACCGGAGCCCTGCGCGACGCCGTCGACCGTCGAGGCGATCCGGGCCACCGCGGCGCCGGCCCCTGGGGCCCCGGTCGCCATCTCCACGGCCGTCCGCCCGGCGGTGGGCGCTCGACCACCTCGCCGACCACCTCGCGCATGGACCCGACCTCGGGGTCGAACGCCGGGCGAGGTCGCGAGGTCGTCCCCGCCCGTCGCCCCGATCGCGACGGTCGGGTCGCCGTCGGCGGCGCGGGCGGCGGCCTCGCGCACTCGGCCCAGCGACGCGCCGATCGAGCGGGTGAGCAGCAGCGCGATGGCGGCGCCGATGCCGAGCGATGGCGCCGAAGGCCCCGAGCAGCCTCGTGCGCAGGCGCAGGCCGGAAGGGCGGGACGGCATGGCGATCCTCGTCGTCGGAGGGGAGGGGACCGTCCCCGGCGCTCGAGACGTCATCGTCCGCCGCCGCCCGCGCCGTGCGGCGCGGTGTGAGACCTGTCCATGGGGCGGCTACCGTGTCCCGTTGTGCTCTGCGAGCCGGCCGAATCGATCACCGACCTCGTCCTGGGGCTCGCGGCCGTGGCGCTCGCCGTGCTGCTGCCGCCGAAGCCCGCGCGCAGCCCCCACTGGCGGCGGGTGTTCCTGTGGACCGGCGCGGCGGCGCTCGCCGGGGCGGCCCACCACGGCTGGGTGACCTGCTCCGAGCGCTGGGCCGGCCCGAGCTGGGCGGTCATCAGCGTGATGGTCGTCGTGGCCGTCTCGTACCTGCTCGCCGCGACGGTCGACGAGGTGCTCGGGCCGGGCCGGGGCCGGGTCTTCTGGGTGCTGCGGTCGGCCGGCCTGGTCGCGTACGCCGCGCTGGCGGTGGCCGGCCGGGCCGGGGTGGAGTCGATCCTCATCTGCGAGGGGCTCACCATGCTCGCGGTGCTCGGCCTGTGGGCGTACGCGGCGCGCCGGCGCCTGCCGCTGGCCTGGCCGGTGATCGCCGCGCTGCTGGCCAGCGGCGCGGCGGCGGGCGCGCGGGCGGCGCCGGACGACGTCACCGACCTGAGCGGGCTCGACCCGGTCTCGCTCTACCACCTCGCCCAGATCCCCGGGCTGGTGCTGCTGGCCCTGGCGGTCGCCCGCGAGGGGCGCCCCCTCGCCATGGGCGCCGGCGCCCCCGGGCGGCTGACCCCCGGCTAGGTCGCCGCCATGTCGCCGTCGCGGCGGGCGTACGCGTGGCCGACCCGGGGCCCGCCGTCGGGCTCCCCGCCCAGCCGCACGACCACCCGGCACTCCGGGTCGCCCAGGGCGATGCGCTCCTCCGGCACCACCGCCGCGCCGTCGGCGTTGCGGGCCGCGATGCCGCCGAAGACGCTCGAGGTCATGCGGCACAGGCCCGGGGCGCGGCGCACCACGTCGCCGAAGGGGCAGGCGCGGTTGCCGAGCACGATGCGCTCGTCGGTGGCCTCGACGACGTAGAAGTCGCCGTCGATGGCGCGCTTGAGGCGCAGGTAGAGGTCGGCGATCTGCTCGTGGTCCAGCCGCCCCACGATGCCCCGGGCGCGCCGGTACTCCTCCTCCATGCGCCCGCCGATGTTCGCGCCGACCTGCGCCACGACCGCCTCGGTCACGCCCGGCCCCTGGAGCGCCTCGACCGTGCGCGCGAGCTCGACCACGAGCGCGCGCAGGAACGGCTCCCTGGTGAACGTGCCGTCGTCCGACGCCTCCTCGGGCGCCGGCAGCGCCGCCGTGGCTGCGCGCGGCGGATCGTGGTCGTCCTCGGGCGGACGGGCCACCGGCAGCACGGCGCTCACGCGCGAGCCGCCGCCGCGCTTGGCCGCGACCGCCAGGTCCTCGGCGAGATGGTTGACCATGAACAGGCCGCGGCCCCCGCGCTCGAGGGGGTCGTCGGGCAGCCGGGGGCGCAGCTCGAACCCGGGCCCGAGGTCGTGGACCTCCACGAGGGGACTTCGCCCCGACCAGTCCATGTGCACCCAGGCGGGCCCGGGCGCGTGGCGCACGGCGTTGGTCACCAGCTCGCTGAAGGCGATCTCCGAGCCCTCGACGTCCGACCCCGGCTCGGCGTGGCGGCGCAGGTAGCGGCCGAACTCGTCCCTGAGCGCGCGGATCGCGCCCGGGTCGCGGGCGTCGAAGTACCAGTCCAAGGGGGAGGCTCCTCGTGGGGGCGGCGTGCGGAGGCGCCGCTCGGGCCATTCTGCCCGCGGGGGGCGTGGCAGTCGACCCCGCCGGGTGCCGGGAGGGGTCAGCGGCCCCGGCCGGTGCGCTCCTGCAGCTCGTCGATGCGGGCGGAGGCCTGCGCCTTCGTCAGGCCCGGGTCGAAC